>CAYLOW010000554.1:0-1511 GCA_964385315.1 uncultured Anaerolinea sp. | reverse complement strand
ATTTATGGGCAGGTAATGCTTGCTGTTGAACTGTTCGTTTCGCCGATCTGGTTATACGCCTGGATCTGATAACCCACATTCTGCCCGGACAACAAAGAAATCGTTTCAGTAAAATAATTTGAGTCCGGCGGCAATTCGATTATTGCATCACCATTACGCAGAATGCGATACCCGGTTTCATTATCAGCGTTGTCATTCCAGTTCAGGATAATATCAGCCTGTCCGTTGGCACAGGTGAAAGACCACCCGCTCTTTTGATAAGTCGGTGCATCGGGCGCACCTCCCTGCGGAGTAGGCGGTGCAGTGACCGTGGGCACTGCGGCAAAACTACCCGACGGGGTTGCAAATTCACCAGATACCCAGCATTCCCCATCCTTCGTGGTCACCACCCAATAATTGGGAGGGAAGAAACCGATAATTTTTACCGACTCCAACGGCATAATCTGTGTGACACGTTCATAGCTTTTTGCCGGACCTTTACGGCAGTTGGTCACATCGCCCACACTTACCCTTGGTTCAGAAAAAGTCGGAGTGATGGTTACCTTAGGCGTGGCCGACTGGGGGTTTGTAGGCACTGTAGGACTGGCAAGCGGTGTTGTTTCGAGGGCAGCCTGTACTGTCAGCGCAGCGGCTGTGGCAATTTGCGGGTCCATTGCTCCACTTGAGGGCATATTGCAGGATGAAACTAGCAATCCAATTGCAAGAGAGAATATTAGGATTTTTTTCATGGTTTTCCTCTGCTACATTTTAGTGTTTCACATATCTAGAATTAAGGAGTTTATAAGAAATCCATTGAACTGCGTGTCACTTGAAACATCAACAGCTTGCCAAAGAGCTCCAAGTTGATGACAGAATTATATTCCCGGTTATGAGATAAAAACAAAGGTATTCGCACCTTTTCTTTGTGATTGCTCCAGCGCTTCTCTGGATTTTTCAAGCAGCCCATTACTGTTGATGCTTTCACCGCCCAGATGGGTGGTGGCGCCAATGTGCAGAGAGAAGATGATGGAGTTGCCATTCTCATCCTCAAATTTGTTCCTGAACACGGATAGCAATCTTTCACAAACAACATTAGCACCATGTTTATCTGAATTTGGCAGCAGCACAGTAAAGAGATTTCCTGACCGTGCCGGGATATCGGATGAACGCAGGGTGGCATTTAACGCAGCTGAAAAGATCATGAGCGCGGCATGGTTCGCTTCAGCGGTTACAGTGATGGGCGTCACCTCTATTTGGATCAAGGTCTGCGGGCATGGATATCGGCGGGATCGTGAAACCTCATAATTAAGCAGTATCTGAAACACATCAATATTGTAAACATCCCCAACAAGTGCTTCCGTTTTTTTCATATGATTCTCCAATTAATTTAATCTTTTCAATGCCCTGAGGTGATTGTCTTTTTCGAAGTCTCTGGTTTATTTGATCTGGATCGATCGAATCAATCCATCCAGCTCTGTTAGTGATGGAGCGAATAAATTGGGATCCGTGACGCTTAATTTTTGTTTTACAAG
>CAYLOW010000553.1:0-1520 GCA_964385315.1 uncultured Anaerolinea sp. | reverse complement strand
GCGGGGAGGGCGGGATTCGAACCCGCGACTGGTTTAACCCAGCACTCACTTAGCAGGCGAGCCCATTCAGCCACTCTGGCACCTCCCCATTGCATGGGTAGTAGCGACTATGCGTCGCCCCTGGACAGTTGCTAAAGCTGTCACTACGGATGAGCCTGGCGGAGGGGGCGGGATTCGAACCCGCGTTGGTGTGACCCAAACATGTTTTCAAGACATGCGCCTTCAGCCGCTCGGCCACCCCTCCAGGCGAAAGCGATTTTACCATAGGGTTGGTATAATCGAAACCCATGACTGATAGAGATATGCAAAAAGCCGCATTGCGCGGTGAACCTTCCTATGTTTGGCGGGCCGGGCAGCAGCGCCGATTGAATATGATCGCAGATGCCGCAGGCAGCCGTCTTGGCGGATCTGTGCTTGAAAATGGCTGCGGGGTGGGGATGTATGTGCAGAAGTTATCCGGCTTCGGCGGGCGCGTGATCGGGTTGGAATATGACCTGGAGCGGGCAGCCGAGGCAGGTGCCAGCTCAAACGAGATCATCAACGCCGCGGGCGAATTCATCCCGCTTCCGGCTTCGGCTTTCGACCTGATCCTCAGCCATGAGGTACTCGAACACGTCCAGAATGACCGCGCCGCTGTTTGCGAGATGATCCGTGTTTTGAAACCCGGGGGGCGCGCCGTAATTTTTTGTCCCAATCGCGGCTATCCCTTCGAGACACACGGAGTTTTTTGGAAGGGTAAATATTATTTTGGCAACAAGTTATTTATCAACTATTTACCGCGCACGCTGCGGGACAAGCTTGCACCTCATGTGAAGGTTTATTCAACCAACGACATGAAAAAGTTATTCAATGGTCTAAACGTAAAATTCATTGAACGCACGATCATCTTTGGCGCGTACGACAATATTATTGCGCGTTTTGGCGCGGCGGGAAATTTCCTGCGCGCGGTCCTGCAATTTCTCGAAAACACTCCGTTGAAAGGGCTGGGACTTTCCCATTTTTGGGTGGTCGAAAAAGTTTGATCAAAAAAGCCCCGGGGTCTTGAACCACCGGGGCTTCTTGCTTCTAGATATGTATTGCCTGTCCTGAGGCCGCATGCGCCGCTTCCATGATCACTTCTGAAAGCGTTGGGTGGGCATGGATATTACGGGCGATCTCATGCGGGGTGAGTTCCATCATGCGTGCAAGGGTCAATTCAGGCAGCAGTTCGGTCACTTCGGGGCCGATCATGGATGCGCCGAGAAGTTCGCCATATTTTTCATCGACGACAATTTTCACAAACCCGCCGTAATCGCCCATACCAAGCGCCTTGCCGTTTGCCTGGAAGGGGAATCGCCCGACCTTGACTGTGTGTCCGCGCTCCTTTGCCTGCGCTTCGGTCAAGCCAAAAGACGCGATTTGCGGATGACAATAGGTGGCGCGCGGAACCATCTCATAATCTATCGTGACGGTTTCGTGTCCCGCAATGTGTTCGGCGCAGATGATCCCCATCGCCGAACCGACATGCGCCAGCATCAGTT
>CAYLOW010000552.1:0-1526 GCA_964385315.1 uncultured Anaerolinea sp. | reverse complement strand
TGGATTTGCCTACCAGTATCTACACCCGCCTGGATGTAGATACTGAAAATTCACCATAATCATGAGCGAACCGAAAGTTTATCATTCCCGAAAGTGTATCCGGGGCAGTATTCGAGCGACAGCGAGATATCTTCTTCCCATTACGCGCGTTTAAGGTTTCTCCTCGAAGAGTACTCGTCGAAACGACAGATCACCGGATGATAATGGGACAGGGGGGCGGGGCATGGGGTTTTCTGTTGGTCAAAATCAATATTTAACTACACGTAAAATTGAAAACCCCCATTTACGAGTGGATCGAATCAACCAGATTCCCCTTGGGTTGTATCTTGTACTCTGTTAAAAACAAGGTGGTTGTATCCCTTTTTTGAAAAAGAAAGACCCATACGCGGATCGGTCTGGCGGATTTTTAACACATGGAGGGCGATTCGCCGGAAGACTTGTTTTCGTATAACCATATTTCACCAAAAGCGGCATGGCCAATAAAAAAGGTCTGCCGTGTGGAACGGCAGACCGGATCAGGCTGATATGCAGTGAGGGCCATCCCCGCCCGCTTATTGGACCGCTGGCGCGGATTCTGCCACCGGTGTAATGATCCCCAGGCTGTGGGCTTTGGTGATGGCCGCGGAGCGTGTGCGCACGTTCAACTTGACATACGCGCCCGAGAGCAGGTTGCGGAAGGTAGAGTTGGCCACCGCCATTTCCTTCGACAGCTCGGTCGTCAGGGCGTCCGGGTAGGCGGCGCACAGCGATATGGCCTCCAACTGGCGGGGACTTAATTCCTCGCCGGTCTTTGTGACCTGGTCTGTCAGGAACAACTGGTGCGCCCGCTGGCTGAAGTGTATGCCGCCGTTGGCGACCGCCAGCACCACGTTGGCAAGATCGAGCATGGTGCTGCGGTCATCCTTGAGGACATAGCCGTTCGCGCCCGCGTTCATGATGCCGCGGATCAGGCCGCGCTCTGCGAACATGGAGATAACCAGCACGTTCAGGTGCGGGTAAAGCTGCATGACCTTGGGGATGACGTGCAGGATGGGATACGACCCGGGGTTCTCGGGGGAGATCGGGACGCTGATATCCAGCATCAGGACATTGGTCGGGAATTTTTCAAGCGCCGGCTCGAGGTCACTGCCGAAGTTCACGGTGGCCACCACCTCGATCTTCGGGCTTTGGCTGAGGCGCATCACATACCCGTCCACAATGCTTTGATGATCGTCCATGATCACGACATTCGTTTTTCCGTTAGGCTGCATGGCTGTTTTTCCTTTGCGAAAAGGTAACAGAAAAAGGGCGCGGCTTCAAGGCCCCGAGGCGCATCAAAGTACAAACGCCTAGATGCCCGTTCGCCCCGCCGCTGGTTGACCTGTTCGTCGCGCTCACGACCCTAGTGGGCTACGCACCCTTCGAGCGCTGGTTCGAGCAGCGCGTGCTTAACATCCCCATCCATCCCGATCAACTGCTCGAGGAATACTCGGAGCGCATCCTGACCAGTCTCGATGAAGTCACCCTGCGCAACCTGTTCGTCAATG
>CAYLOW010000551.1:1167-1544 GCA_964385315.1 uncultured Anaerolinea sp. | reverse complement strand
ACTTCCTCAATGGTCACCTTGGTTTTGCGTTTCACCCCGCCCGACCCTGGAATCTCACCCCAACCTGGAAGTTTCTTATCAGTCTCGCCCTCTTTCATCCCGTTGACCACCCAGGCGCAGACCTGTTCGGCAGCCTGCTGGGCCGCTTTCTGATACTCCCCTTTTTCACACACCAGCGTCGCGCGGGCGGCACAATAGGCGGCATAATGAACCACTTGTTTGCCCATCCAGATATGGGCAAATTGCATGCAGGCCATGATCAGGGTCAGAATCAGAGGGAAAGCGACAACGAATTCGAGCATGACGGCACCGGCCTCACGGTCGCCCTCCTTGCGGACACGAACTCTGCCAGCCTGGATCATTGGAACCATAATCAA
>CAYLOW010000551.1:0-1157 GCA_964385315.1 uncultured Anaerolinea sp. | reverse complement strand
GCGACGATCAAGCCCACCGCAATCGGAAGACTGAAGGGAATACGAACAAGGGTTGAATCCTTTGACGGAAGACTTGCGGCACCGGCGGCACGGTCATAACGCCAGTCAAAAAGGGACCGGATCCCATGCTTAAGTCGCGCCCCATTAAGTTGTCCCGAGAGAAGCATAACCACTCCCATCACAACCCCGACCACCGAGGTGGTCCAGAGCAGCATCAACAACTTGGCCCACCCCGCGATGGCGCCTGCGGCAAAGAGCATCTTCACATCGCCACCGCCCGCCCCATTTAAAATGAACGGGATTAACAAGACGCCGCCTGCCACGCAGGCCGCCGCAAACCCGTCAATCACCAGGGGCCAGCCACCCAGTCCGAAACGAATCAGCAAAGCCAGAGCTGCACCCCCAACCGTTAACCAGTTGGGGAGCAGCCTGGACCTAAAATCAGACCAGATGAGATAACCCGCCCAGCCTAGTACTGCCAAAAGCAGAACAATGACACCGTTCACGGCCCTGTCGTAGGCTCATGCATATCATCGCTGTATTTTTTGGCGTCCTTGATGCCGGCATCGGTCGTTTTGCGAACATCCTTCAACTCGGTTTGTGCCGATTTTTCACGGGCTGTCGCGGATGTGGCGGCCACACCGAACATACCCACCAAGGTCTTGCCGAACATGGCCACGGCCACAACCACTGCCGCCGCGATCAAAACCGCAAGAATGACGTATTCCATCATCACGCCACCGGTCTTATCGCCCATAACACGGCACAACACCTTACGCATCCAACTATTCTGCAAACGCTTCATTCTGTTCCTCCTTCGGCAATACGCCACATTCGCCTGCTACCCTTATGCTTCCTACACCGGCGGTCACGGCAACGGCAGGCTCACGCCACTCATGACCATCCGGTAAAGTTGTACAAATGAATTCCCGAGCAGTCCAAAGTCCTTCCCCGCAACGCCCTGCTCATAATCGCCAAACATGGGGGGCTTACCTGCAGGATCGAATAACACGGATGAACCGCCGATGAGAGGAACGATGATGAGGACAGTCAGGAGCACATATTCCATAAGCACATCGCCCCGATTGGAATGAGCCAGTCGTCTCAAAATCGTTTGATGCCTTATGTCAGGAGCTTGCATAAAACCCATCGCTTTC
>CAYLOW010000550.1:0-1545 GCA_964385315.1 uncultured Anaerolinea sp. | reverse complement strand
CCTTTACACCGAGCAGGACGCCAACCGCCGTGCCTTCGAAGACTTTGACATTCACGCCGAGCAAAACGCCAACCGCCGTGCCTTCGAAGACTGCAACATTCACGATCACGCCATTTCCATCCGCCACTCCTGACCGTAATTGCAATCGAGCCACATTCATTTCAGATATAACCATACCCGACGACACAACCGTTAATGCCTCTGAAACATTTACCAAGACCTGGCGGTTTAAGAACACTGGCACTTGCAGTTGGACCACTTCCTATAAATTGGTCTTTATCACCGGAGACAAAATGGATGCTTTAGACACCATGGCGCTCCCCAGTGATGTTGCTCCCGGCCAATCAATTGACTTGTCAATTAACCTCCTGGCCCCCTCCACCCCCGGTACATATAAAGGGATCTGGTCGTTCGAGGATAACACCGGACAGAAATTCGGGCTGGGCGTATCAGGGAATGGTCAGGTATGGGTGCAAGTAAGAGTTATATCTCCCGCCAATACCCCGACAGTTCTGTCAGCATCAACGCAAACCAGCGAACCAACCATCGTAGCGACGATCGAGCCGACCATGTCGATCTCTGCCAACGAGAGTCTTGTATATGACTTTGCCTCAGAAATATGCGCAGCGCAATGGCTCAACAATAATGTACAGCAACCATGCCCCGGGACCGGCTCTGAAGCGCAAAATGTTACCCTGGTCACAATGCCAACTTTGGAAGATGGCAGCACACTCATTGCCCCCGCAATCATGGTGGGCCCTGGCAAACCAAATGAGTCTATTCAAGGCACATATCCTGAATATTTGGTCCAGTCCGGAGATCACTTCCGCGCCATGGTAGGCTGCGATGTGAATTCCATTTCATGCTCAGCCATCTTGCGCGTCAGCTATGAGGATAGCTCAAATACAGTCATAAATCTTTCGGCAGTCGGAGAATTCTACGATCAGAAATATACCCAGATCGATATTGACCTTGGAAACCTTGCAGGTCAAAAAATAAAAATAATTTTGGATGTTACACCTTTGAATTCAGACCCGGGCAATCATGTGCTATGGGTATTACCTGGTATTTATCGCGAACCTCTGCCAACAGCCACACCCACACTTGTGCCTACCATCACCGCTACAGTTGCCCCAATACCAACAGCAACGGCAACGGCAACATTGATGCCATCTCCAATACCCGCACCGATATCACAACCAGAACCTCAGTCCTTGATGGAACAGATTCAGGATTTCTTCAACAGTATTTTCAAAAACATCTTTGGTGGCTGAAAAGTTGATATAAAATAAAAAGGAGCTGCCCTATTTTGAGACAGCCCCTGCAGATCGGGTCTTTTTTTCCAGGCGATCATTTTGGTACTCAAGCTATTTCCTTCCCAATACCACCAGCGTAGATGCGCTGTGGAATCCAATATCAGCCACACGCTGCCGCAATTCCTCGCCGCGTGCCTGTAAATCGGGATGACCATCGGAACGCTGGATGTAGCGGTCAAAGACCGGGTTCAATTCTTCAGAGATTTCAGGGTGTTTGGGATCTTCACTG
>CAYLOW010000549.1:0-1605 GCA_964385315.1 uncultured Anaerolinea sp. | reverse complement strand
GCTAAATACCATGCTGCAAGCCATTGTGGAGCGTGCCAGAAAACTGCTTGGTGCTTCATCGGGTGGCATCTATCTCTATCTTTCCGAGACCAAAGAATTGGAACTGACAGTGGATACAACACACTCCATACCTCTTGGAACGCGTTTACATATTAGTGAAGGAGTGGCAGGACGGGTGGCGCAAACATATCAGCCCTTAAGGATCGATGATTATTGCACCTGGGAAGGGCGTTCGCCGGTATTTAAAGGCATTCCCATTCACGCTGTTCTTGAAGTGCCGATGCTATATGGAGGTGAATTGATCGGTGTTTTGACAGCAGAGGAGACTGATAATTCCACCCGCAAGTTTACCGAAACCGATGAGCGCCTGCTTTCCCTCTTTGCCTCGCTTGCCGCCGGCGCAATTCACTCGGCGCGTCTGCGTGAGCAAACCTCACACCGCCTGGATCAATTGCAGGCTCTGCACCTGATCGATCGCGCGATATCCTCCTCTTTTGATCTACATCCCATCCTGAATACGGTCATAAGTCAAACCATCGCCCAGTTGAATGTGGATGCTGTTGATGTATTACTGTTTTACCCTCACCTGCAAACATTGGACTACGTTGCCGGGCAGGGTTTCCGTACACGCGGTATTGAACAGACGCACCTGCGTCTTGGTGAATGTTTTGCCGGGCGGGCCGCTTTTGACCGCAGGACAGTGCATGTCCCCAATCTGCCTGAAACCGGTTCTGGTTTTACCAGGGCAGCCATTCTGAAGAGCGAAGTGTTTTTGGAATATTACGCTGTGCCGCTTACCGCCAAAGGTGAGGTCAAGGGTGTGTTGGAAATTTTTAACCGTACAAAATTACCCTTAAATCCAGAATGGCTGGACTTCCTCGAAACCCTGGCAGGGCAGGCTGCCATCACCATAGATCAGACGAAACTTTTTGAGGACTTGCAGCGTGCAAATATTGAACTGACCACCGCCTATGATGCCACCATTGAAGGCTGGGCACGGGCAATGGATCTACGTGATGAAGAAACAGAAAACCACACCCGCCGGGTTACAGAATTGACCCTGTCGCTTGCCAAATCACTGGGTATAAAAGACAACGAAATGCTCCACATTCGGCGCGGCGCCTTATTGCACGATATTGGAAAAATGGGTGTTCCCGATAACATCCTGCTAAAGGAAGGGGAATTATCAGAAGAAGAATGGGTTCATATGCGCCGTCATCCTCAATTTGCTTATGAAATGCTTCAACCGATCAAGTACCTGCGGCAGTCTTTGGCTATACCTTATTGTCATCATGAAAAATGGGATGGCACAGGCTATCCGCGCGGATTGAGCGGTGAAGAGATTCCAATGGCAGCGCGTATCTTTGCGATCGTGGATGTGTGGGATGCCATCACCAGTAAGCGTCCCTATCGTAAAGCGTGGAAAAAAGAGAAAGCACTGGCATATATCAAGGAACAAAGCGGAAAACAATTCGATCCGAAAGTAGTGGATGCGTTTTTAAGGATGACCGGAAGTTAAATCTAATTGATATAAAATATGGTATCCACAAAACATGACATATTTATGGCATGAAAAAAGGAATGAGCGCGCCACTTATTTATTTA
>CAYLOW010000548.1:0-1613 GCA_964385315.1 uncultured Anaerolinea sp. | reverse complement strand
CGTCTTGAACGTGAAGTAAGACCACGTCCAATTGTGGCATAAAACCTCTACTGTCCGTTGGTTCATCCGGCAGTTGGATATTAAATACTTGGTAGCGATAATCAAACTCAGCCCAATCATAAATTAATTCGTTTTGAGTAAAACCATGTACTTTGTTTGGATCGGCTCCCTGTCCTGGCTACTTGTCTCATCCGCCCGGTATTTTGGTATTTTCCGCAGGATTTTCGATCAGGGGTCGTTCTTTTCCTTCCTAACTGGGCTCAGTATATTTTTTGAATAGACTCAAGAACAATTGGATGATAGTTTTTAGGAAATACACCGGTCACAAGCAGCCAAATACAAGTCGACCTTATATTCAGACTATCGATAAAAAGATTCACCCTTGTTCGTTTACTTCTTGAGCTGCAAAGATGTAGGTCAGTTCAGATAAGTCGTACGCGAATAGCTGTGGTGCAATCCCCCAAGGACTGCCTTCGATGTGATGTGTCCGCTGGTTGGCTTTGATCTTGTCTGATCTACCTGATCGGGGATCCGCTGTTCAATCCCTTGATGCGGTCGTTCCCGATTGAAGAATGCTGTGTATGCGTTCACCACCTGCTGTAAATGGTTATCATCATGGATCAGGATATGGTCCATGCACTCACTACGCAGACTCCCCATAAACCTTTCACAAACTCCATTGGCTTGTGGCGTTCGATACGGTGTCTTCAACTCTTTGATACCTGAACTCACTGCCACCGCTGAAAAGTGCGTGGCGTATTTGCTGTCACGATCACGGATCAGATACTTCGGACCTGTTCCCCATGGCGTCGCTTCTCGTAGCTGCTGTGCCGTCCACTCGTCGGTTGGGTATTTTGTCACACCCGTATGCACTATCCGCCGCGTTTTCAACTCCATCATAACAAATACATACCATTGCCGAAACAACCAGTCGATTACTACCGTAAAGTCGCATGCCCAGGTGTTTCCGGCTTGATTCTTCAAGAATGTCGCCCAGTTGCGGCTCGTTGAATGTTCCTTCCTGTCTTTCGGCATGTATCTCTGAACAGTTCGTTTACTCACTTCTATCCCCAGTTTCAACAATTCACCACGAATCCGCTCTGCTCCCCATAACTGATTCTCTTTTGCCATCTTCTCAATCAGCCCGATCATTTCAGCAGCAATCTTTGGCTTGCCCTGCGATTTCTACCGCCAATATATTCCAAACAATTCCCGATGCCAGCGCAAAAGTGTATCGGGCTGAACAATATGAATGGCTTGTTTCCAGAACTTGGTAAAGTGTGATAGAAACACCATGCGAAAACGATCAGGGTTGGTTAGCTGTGGTCGTTTGATCTGTCGATTCAACACAATCAATTGCTGGCGAAGCAATGCATTTTCTACAACCAGATCAGCATGGCTGCGTGTCAGATCTGATTGGGCACTGATGATTACTGATTTTTGAAAAAAGTAAGTCCATTAATTGATCCATTCCAGTTTAGAGCCGAGCAAGCATGCGAACAAGCGCTTTTGTGAAATTCGAGTTCGTGAAATACCAGCGAAAACATTTACCTGTAATTCATAGCGCGGCATCCAGCCGCAACCAAATAAAAAGAAGGTGGCCTGTCTTATGT
>CAYLOW010000547.1:0-1624 GCA_964385315.1 uncultured Anaerolinea sp. | reverse complement strand
CGCGAAAAGCCAGCACCGTTCCTTCCAGAAACCCCGTCCGCATGATCAGCCCTGTGGCAAGAGACAATCCCAAAAGTCCGTGTGCGATCCTTTGCCCAAATTGGGTCTTGCTCGCGAATGCTGCATTGGTATGGATCTCATTGAAATCGCCCGTTAACCCGGCAAAGTTGAAAATATCCCCTTCACTCACCGTCCGCCCTACCGTCAAAATTTTTTGCCCGACCGAAAATTCTTCAAAATAAAGTCCAGCCATGATGCATCTCCTTGTCTTTTTTCACAATCAGCCGCCAGCCTGCGGGTCTTAACCTGCCGTTTTTGCAGGAAGTACAGCTTTAACCCTGTGTACCTGAATTTAGATTATACCTTTGACCTCCCGCCATTTCGCTCGTACAATAAGCGCCATGCGCGATTGGTCTTTACATCTCGGCGACCCGCTTTACCTTTCCCTGGCAGCTGATGCCCGTTTATGCCAGCCTGACTACCTGAACGACCACATTTGGGAAGTGGACCTCGGCACAGCGGATGTTGAGCGGGCTTATATTTCGCTCAATACCACATTTGGGCTGCGCGCACGCTCCTTGCGGCTATTTTTGCGCTTCACCGAAAATAACATCTCTGTCACAGACCCTAACACCTTTGTGGTCAAACCGTCACTGCGCCGCTCCTACCCAAACTTCCTATCCCTCGATTTTGTTCCCCTTGAAGCCCTGCAGGTTTCAGCCGAATATTGGGTGCCCGAATCTCACGCGATTACAGGACGTGTAATCCTCACCAATAAAAGCACGGCCGTCCGCCAGATCAAACTGGAAGTGTGTTCCGTACTCTCCCCCCTCGATGGTCAATCCCTTGTCCCCACCCAACAGCAATTGGTTAATATCCTTGCAGGGCAGACCAGCGGACTGGCGCCTGTCGTCTTCATGACGGGAGGACCCAAACATGGCACCGGGATCCAACCCTCGCTGATGCTGGAACTGGAATTCGGTCCCGGCTCGACCAGGCAAATCACCTTCGCCGAAGCCGCATTGGACACCATTGCAGGCTCCTTTGAATTGGCACGGCGCAGCGCAGCCCGCAACCTGGATGCGGAACGCGCCCATATTGAACTGCTGAACACCTCACAGACACTCGATATTCGCACAGGCGAACCCGACTGGGATGCGGCGCTTGCCCTCAGTCAGACTGCCGCGCAGGGTCTATTTTTCAACGAGAGCGAACATTTACCCCACCCGTCTTTTGTGACCGCGCGCCACACAGACAATGGCTTTTCGCGCAAGGGTGACGGCGCAGATTATCCGCCCTCATGGAATGGACAAACCCCGCTGGATACCTATTACCTTTCCAGCATTTTGCATGGCGCACCGCAGGTAACAAAAAATCTCATCCTTAATTTTCTCGCCGCCCAGGATGAAAACGGCGAAGTCGATGGCAAACCCGGCCTGGCGGGCCAGCGCGGAAAAACGCTCGCAGCCCCCATGCTCGCCAGCCTGACGTGGAGATATTATCAGGCCACACAGGATGAGGCCTTCCTCGCAGAAAATTTCCAAAAATTGATTAAATTCTTCTGGTCATGGTTTTCCTCGGCACATGACCGAAATCGCGACGGCTCACCTGAATGGGATAACAT
>CAYLOW010000546.1:0-1627 GCA_964385315.1 uncultured Anaerolinea sp. | reverse complement strand
GCTTTTCCTCCTGAATTATAAAGTTCGGATGGGTTCGTCTTCACTCGCAGCGGCCTTATCCATGGCTTCAAGGCGGCGACGCACTTCGGCATGACTCACACGAGTGATTGGATATTTGAACAGAAATGGCAGGGACACGAAAATGAAGAGAGCTGGAACCAGCCCAAAAAACAAACGGATGCCCAACAGTGCAGAAGGAGTCTGTTCCACGTTTGGGACGTAGCCGAATCCGGTCAGCACCCAGCCCACAGCTGCCAGCGCCAATGCCTCGGAAATTTTGGTTGCCAGTCCCCAGACACCGTAGTACATCCCGCTGCGCTGTTGTCCGCTCTCCACACGATCATAGTCTGCTACGTCAGCTACCATCGCCCAGGGGAATATCCACTGCGCGGCGAAGCCAAAACCTGCAAGCACGGAAACGAGATAGATCAATCCAGTGGACTGGTGCGGCAGGAAAAAGGTTAGCACCACCGCAACGCCGCCCACCAGCATCCCCAAAGCATAAGCGGGACCTTTATCCATTTTGAGTCCAACCCACTGCCAAAAAGGCAGCGAGATTGTCACACAAACCAGCATCAACCCCATCACCACGGTGGTCTGTGCTTTCATCAGCAGCTGATATTCGATGTAGTACGCCATGAGAATCTTGATGAACGCAAAGGAAATGTTGACCACGAAATATGTCACACACAACCAGACAAAGGGTTTATTGCGCAATGCGCTCAACATGGATTTGAAAGGCGATGGCTCTGGCTTTGAAACCGCGACAGTATTACGCTCCCGAATGCCAGTGGCAGAGATGAGCAATGCCACGGCAGCCAGCACCCCATAAACGATACCGATAAAAGCGTAACCCGTCCGCTGAAGAGCGAACAAGCCGACGATGGCTGGAGTGACGGCAACCCCCACGAGGTAAGCCGGAACTGCCATAACCATACGGTAAGTAGTCAAACTGGAGCGTTCGTCATAGTCATCGGTAAGCTCAGATGTTAGGGCATAGTATGGAACGTTGGTCAGCGTCCAAAGCGTGTCGAACAGAGTGAAAGTCGCTGCAATCCAAACAAAGGTCCAAACTCGGTCGAACATTGGGACATACCAAAGCAGGGCGATAGAGATCGCCAGCGGGATGGCACCGAAGAACATGAAAACGCGTCGTTTTCCAAAGCGGGATTTCGTTTTATCGGTGATCCAGCCAAAGATCGGATCATTGACTGCATCCCAAATCTTGCCGATGAGCAGGGCGTTGCCAGCCAGTGCCGGGAGAATCAAGGCACCATCGGTGTAAAACTTCATCAGGAAGAACTGGATAGCCGAGTTAACCACGGCATTGCCAAGGTCGCCAATGCCATAGAAAACTTTGGTACTGGTACGTAGCTTGCCGGTTATTTCAGACATTGCAGTCTCCCATTAAGATACTCCGATTTTTGTTTTCCATTGCTATGGAACGAAGGCGTAATACCTATCCTTCTACTTGCACAACTCTTCAACAATAATATGCCCGCACATTGAAATCTGTGCGGGCATATTAAACTAACGAATTAGCGCTTACGTTTCAAAGCGCGTTTTGCCGCATTGACAATATCTTCCACGGATAAGCCGCAGGCATCCATCAGGCTTTCGGTATCCA
>CAYLOW010000545.1:0-1635 GCA_964385315.1 uncultured Anaerolinea sp. | reverse complement strand
GATTACATTCTCCGTAACAAGAACCGCCGATGACTTGGGCAAGTCACCGGCGGGTTTGTTTTTAAGGGGCTGGTTTTTCAATACCAAACCCACTCACAAAACCATTTCAGCGTTTTTTAATACAGCACGAGCAGGTCTTTGAAGGCATTTTCAACCAGTGACTTGTCACCTGAAATGCGCGCCCGTTCCATCCCTTCCCGGTATGAAGAACGCCCCGAGACAAGGATATTGAAATCCAGGGTATCCATTTCCATTTTGGCGGCGGGATCGGCATTCCCGATTCTCCATGTGCCGCCCGCAATACCTGTCAGCACGAGGGTAAGGCTGCGGCCGCCGAGTCTGTTCTTCAATTTTCTGGCTGTATCCAAAACCACCAATTCATTGATGCGCCCATCGTGTTCGCGGGTTTGCTCAAAAGGGCGGCTGGCGGCGCGACAGATATCGAGGCGGTGCATCCAGGTGTCTCGGCTGTGAATGACCCACATCAGGTGACGTAGCGACATCAATCCGCCGACCGGGTGGGGCATGGCGATCCACTTTATGGCGCGAAATCCATAGGCCCAGTTGCGGGCGCTGTTTCTGCCAATTTGTTTCAATTCGTTGATCAAGTCCGCGGGAGTTTTATCTGCACGCTCTCCCACTTGAAGCGCGTTGATCGCATCTTCGGGCAGCTGACCCGGTTTTGGCCTGCTGGTGTATTGGCGGATCATTTCCCTGTAACTTGTGCCGCTGGCATAACCGCCCGCCTGATGTGCCACCATATCGCACACATTCCACGCGGTGCAGGCGGTAGGCCGTGCCCAATCTTCAGGGGCGAGTGATTCGATCAGGTATATGAAGCGGTCCAATGCGGTGGTCATGAGCTGATAGGCTTCATCTGCACTAGTGTATGGGATCTTTTCAGCGGATGCAATGGCCGGGGTGGAAATTGTCGGGTTCATTTGTTTTTTCCTTTGATGGGCATGGCTTTTTCAAGAATGGACAACACGACGGGTATCAGTGAGCCAAACCGTCCCTGGCCAACGGGCAGCTGCGGCTCATTCGCAATGTGCATGGCGGTCAAGCCGTGGGAGATGGCGATGATCATATCCACGATCTGCCGGCCGGATAATTTTGTATCCAATTCCTTTTTGAATTGTTCCGCCCGTTGGTAGGCGCGGTTGAGGATACCGAAACTAAGCTGCAGGCTTTCCTGTGAAGGGACAAAACCGGGGACTGGACGTTCAAAACATAACTGGTAAAGCTCGGGGTTTTCCAGCGCGAAAGACATATACCCTTCAATATTAATTCGCAGTTCATCACGCAAACCGGTGGATGCCTTCATCAACTCCTGGATGTGTTCATCGTAGCGGGTGAAGCCAAGACGAAATAGCGTGTCGTAAATTTCCGCCTTCCCTGAGAAATAGTTATACAAGGATGGGGCGCGCATGTCCATGCGGCGGGCGAGTTCCTGCATGGAGAGGGCTGCGACGCCTTCTTCGCGCATAATGCCGCGCGCGGTGCCGAGTATGTTCTGGATCGTGACTTCGCGGTTGCGAAGCTTGCGGGGGGAGGAGGTTTGAATTTTCATTTTGTCTAATACTATTAGTTTTAACTAATTATATTAGTTAAATTGGTTTTGTCAAGTCCTGTGCC
>CAYLOW010000544.1:0-1649 GCA_964385315.1 uncultured Anaerolinea sp. | reverse complement strand
GGCAAATTCCTCCACCGACATCAGGTATCCACCGGCCTGCAAGGCTGTCGTACCATGCAATGCGTAGTACTGATCATTGAAGGTAAACTGCCCGGTCAATAGGTTGAATTCCCAGTGACCCATTTGAGCGATCTGCAAAGCTGCTTCATCCATGGTACTGAGGTTTCGAAAATTTTGTTCCGCCCGCTTGCTCTGGGTCGTGTCACGCAGAATGGCGGTAAATACTGTTCTTCCGTCCCGGCTGATTGTTTTGACAATGCTTGCGTTGACCGGGAAGATGGTGCCATCCTTGTGGCTTCCGGATAGTTCCCGTTGCGCACCCAAAAAGGCTGTCCCCGATGCACACTGAAAATTACGCAGGTGCTCGTCATGAATTTCAACGACGGTGGGCGGCAATAGAAGCGCAAGCGGTTTACCGATGATTTCGAAATTGCTATACCCGAAGATTCGTTCCGCGCCCTGATTAAAGTAAACGATATTATGACTTTCATCGATCGCAAGGATGGCATCGTGAGCGACTTTTACAATATCAGCGAAACTGATCTCGTAATCTGTTTGTACGACTGTATTCGTTTGCAGGGTTTGATCTAACATAGATTCTTTTTCCTGTTAAAAAATTTAAAGGGTAGGAACTTTTTTGAGTGCCGTGTGAGAGATGCGGACAATGCAGTTCGGGTTGGTTTCAGCCAGTATCCAATATCGCTAAGTTAAGGATTTCGATCGCAGCTGTCCAGCGATGATTTGATAGAACCACATGCTTTTCTTGAGATAATCACTCTGAACAAAGAGGTGCAAAATCGATAGCGCTTTGACCGCTATTCTGGTTCGAACGGCCCAGGAAGTGGTCACCCAATACTGCACTGAAAAAACATCCGGTTCGGGTCATTATGACGATATCATACGACAAACCCTCTCCGGTCACATCCTTCAACTGGAGAGGGTTTATATCCGCCACTTGGGGGAGAAGGGAGGGTATGTTTGATCTGGATGATTTGCGTTAAGTTATTCGAATGCCGACGGCGGGCATGTTTATCTCCGTTTTATTGAGGGTGTCTTTGAGATCCTTCATTTCACCGGCTGTGGGTTTGAATCAAGCTCTTTTCACGATTTTTACCATTCGCTTTGCCGATCGTCTCCTGGGAGGCGTCCGCGGTTGGCAGGGGGCGTCCGATCAACCAGGTGCGCCATGTCAGCCTTTGCGGTTTTTGCTCCACCGCGTGCCTTTCCAAAATACCATCGTGGCTGTCCGTGTCTTCGTTTGGATCTTCTATGAATCCATTGTAGCCCATCCCATGTAGGTTTTACACAACCCGGTGCCAATGTCTGACAAGGGTTTTAATAATCCGGTTCCTTCAAGGGTCAAGCTTCGATCCGGAGGAAACGATCAGATTTACAGAGGTTATTGAAACGCACGCAGATGTGCCTGCTGCACAACATGCCGGGGCCGGTCAATTCCGAGCCGGCAGCTTTTGCCGTCTTTGGCACAGGTTTTTATTCGTGCTATACTGTTCTTATAGTAATGTGGGGAAATTTTTGATTTTCTTTCTTGAAATTTTAATTCAGACAATTTAAGACCAGGTCGATAGTTTACAAAATTTTTTTGGGGGGAGAACCCATGGTGAGCCCTACTTGGGAAGATGAATTACCAA
>CAYLOW010000543.1:0-1660 GCA_964385315.1 uncultured Anaerolinea sp. | reverse complement strand
GCCGGTTGCGTCCGGTCTGTTTTGAGCAATACATTGCCTTGTCAGCCTTGATCGTTAGTTCCTCCGCTTTGATCCCATGATTTGGAAAAACTGCCATCCCCAGGGAGATGGTTGCTTTTAAGGAATGACCTTCGTAATCAATGACCGATTGTCTAACCAGCCAGCGGATTTCCTCCGCGCGTGGTTCAGCCATTTCAATATTTGTCTCTGTGAACACCAGGAGAAATTCCTCTCCCCCATGGCGGCAGATAATATCCGAAGATCTCATCTGACTCTTCACCAAAGCCCATTCTCTTCGCCGTTCTTTCAATTAATAGAATTACAAAATCATGTACAATCCAATTTCAGGGAACTTACCTGAAACAATCCGGTATTAAAGGAAACATTCATGAACTTTACCGACTACCAGACCAAATCCCGCGCCACCGCCCAGTACCCGGCCATCGGGCACGCCGTCATCTACCCCACCCTGGGGCTTGTCAACGAGGCAGGCGAAGTGGCAGGCAAGATTAAAAAAGTCTTTCGCGACAGGAACGGTGAGATCAGCCCCGAGACCCGCGAAGCCCTCAAGGGTGAACTGGGCGACGTGCTTTGGTATCTTGCTCAAACCTGCACCGAATTGGGTCTTTCCCTAGATGAAGTCGCTGAATCCAACATAACCAAACTTTTGGACAGGCAGGCGCGCGGTAAGATTCAAGGCGATGGGGACAACAGATAGATACTGATTTTTAGCCAAGTCCAAAAAAGCCGATTACCGATGGTAAAAACTCTAACCTTTTTCAAACACGGAGCAGCCCGCCTTTTTGGTACAATCCCTAAAGATTATAGGAGATAATATTATGGCTGGCATGGAAAGATTTACACAACGAGCAAGACGCGTTCTCAGCCTTGCACACCAGGAAGCAGAGCGCGCCCGTCAGAGCAGCATCGGAACCGAGCATCTTATTTTAGGATTAATGGATGAAGAAGGCGGGGTGGCAGGCCGTGTGATGCGCGACCTTGGCATGACCCCTGAACGCGTGCGCGAGATGGTTGAACGGGTTTCAGGCACCACGACCACTTTTGACCCCAATCGTATTGAACTGGCCCCGGAGACCCAACAAGTCCTCGAATACGCAATTGAAGAAGCCCGCCGGCTCAGTCATCACTACATTGGCACCGAGCATATTTTGCTTGGACTGATCCGTGTTGAAGGCACCGGAATGGAAGTGCTTCGCAGACTGGGGATCACAGGAGACCAGGTCCGCAGACAGACTCGGCGCGTCTTGAACGAATCCTCGCCCACCACACCGGCGGCTGCGGGTGCACCCCAGGCGGGCAAGGGCGGGTCCACGGCGGCCAACCCCAAGACCCCTCTGGTTGACCAGCTAGCCACCGACTTAACCTCGAAGGCGGAAGAGAAAAAGCTGGACCCCGTCATCGGGCGTCAAAAGGAAATCGAGCGCGTCATTCAAATTCTTGCGCGCCGCACCAAAAACAACCCCGCGTTGATCGGTGAACCCGGCGTAGGCAAAACCGCCATCGTCGAAGGACTCGCCCAGCGCATTATTGATGGTGATGTACCCGCCCCCTTAATGAACAAACGTGTCCTGCAGCTTGATGTAGGTTCGCTTGTCGCCGGCACCATGTATCGTGGTCAGTTCGAGGAAAGACTCAAACG
>CAYLOW010000542.1:0-1675 GCA_964385315.1 uncultured Anaerolinea sp. | reverse complement strand
GCCTTGCGCAGGGCGCTTTCATCCAGCGGATATTTTGGGTTTATAAAATAGGTGATCGATCTTATTTTCATGGGTTGGTTCCTGCCGCGCTTTGTCTTTGTCTCACAACCTCGAACATCAATACAGAACCCGCCACACCCGCGTTCAGTGATTCGCTGCCTGTCGTCATGGGGATGGCAATTTTTCCGTTCGCCAGTCTTAAGGCTGACTCGCTTGCCCCATCCGCCTCCCCGCCGATGACCAGGGCGGTACCCTGACGCAGGTCAACCTCCCAGCACGACCGTCCGTCCATATCTGCCAGGTAGATCTGCTGCCCGGCCGACTCGCAGAATCGCGCGATCTCACCCCAGTCCATCGCGCAGATCGGCAGCCGGAAATGCGCCCCCATGCCCGAGCGCACGACCTTCGGCGCGAAAGCATCGGTTGTTTCAGGCGGCAGCAGCACCGCCTGCACACCCGCCGCCGCTGCACTCCGCAGCAGGGTACCAAGGTTCCCGGGGTCGCGGACCTGGTCTGGAATGAGAATAAAATTTGAATGACCGGGGAGGGGTGGATCGATCAGTTCAAGGACAGCGAGGATGCCCTGCGGTGTTTCAGTTTCGCTCAAAGATCTCATCAGGCTTGAGGAGATCCCCTCCACATCCACACCGCGTGACCTGAGGCCCTGCACCTGTGACCTTCCGCGCTCGCTTAGACTCTCATCAAATAATACGAAGCGGATCGGCCAATTCGCATTCACCGCCTCTTCCACCAGCCGGGTTCCCTCGGCCAGAAAAGCGCCCGCCTCGCGGCGTTCCTTTGCCCGCCCCTGCAGGGCGCGGACCAGTTTAAGTTTTGGGTTGTGAGTGGAGGAGATCATAAAGGCTAAATGTTACAGACCCATGATTTTCAGGAAAGGTTGGGTGGCGTCGTCGTCAAACAGCACGATGTGTACGGTTTTCAAACTTGATTTTTTCGCGTTTGAAAAATATTGTTCTATGCTTGAGATGAGAATGTCCGCCGCGCGCTCTTTTGGAAATCCGAAAATTCCCGTGGAGATGGCAGGCATGGAAATGGACTCGCACAGCAGTTCATCCGCCGTGCGCAGGGAGCCTTTCACCGCGTCCGCGAGTTTAGTATCCTCGTCGCCGCTGCCCCACACGGGACCCACAGCGTGGATGACATATTTCGCCGGCAGCGCTCCGCCGGAGGTCCAGGCGGGGTTCGCATGCGATACCGGCCCATGCTGCCTGACCCACTGGTTGCTTTCCTTTTGGATCACATCCCCGCCGCGCTGCGCGATCGCCCGTGCCACGCCGCCGCCATGCTGCAAATGCCCGTTCGCCGCGTTGACGATCGCGTCGACCTTGTCAGTTGTGATATCGCCTTTTACGATCTGCAGGGATTGCCCGGTGGGAAGGGTGCGTTCAGCCAGGACGCTGTTCATGCTTTTATTTTACCCCGTTAAAGTTTCAGGTCACGCCTGGGCGTGACCTGAAAAAATTTATCTTGTTTTTGCCACAACCGCGGCGAATGCCTGCGGGTTGCGTACTGCGATGTCTGCCAGCATCTTGCGATTAAGGTCGATGCTTGCCTTTTTCAGCGCCGATACCAGCTTGCTGTACGTGGTTCCGTTCAAGCGGGCGGCTGCGTTGATGCGGGCGATCCACAACTTGCGCAGGTCGCGTTTGCGAAC
>CAYLOW010000541.1:0-1679 GCA_964385315.1 uncultured Anaerolinea sp. | reverse complement strand
AATTTCAAATCCACCACACGGGGACCGGGGACAACCGCCAGCACAGGTTTCTTCTTCTCGCGCACGATCACGATTGTCTTGAAGACCTGTTCAGGCGAAACGCCCAGGTGTTGGGCGGCTTTCACAGCGCCCAATTTTTCCGCGGGCAGTTCGTGGGCGGTATAAGCCACCTTGCGCGCATCCAAAAATCTTGTAACATTATTCGTAATGGTCATTGAATATGAATCCCTGTACAATTATTAGTGCTTCACGGATTATCCATCAGCACCCATAGGGCAAGTGAACTGATGGACTCCAGAATTGTGATGAACTGATTATAAACACAAAGGAGGCTGCCATGCCAGAATCAGAATCTGAAAAACTGAAAAGACTCCGCCAGAAACAACTGACCGACCGTGACCCGCTGGTCAAACAGCGTCAATTCCAGCACAGCAGTGTGATCAAAGAAAAACGTATGCAAAAGCCATTTTCTTTCAAGAAGGCGTGGAGCGACATTCCGCATAGCATCAGGATTCCGCTTTACGGGCTGATCGCCGGCGTACTTGTGATCGTCATCCTGCCCAACTTCTGGAAATCACCGTTGGCAATTTTTGCGGGCGTGGGCGTAACGTTGCTGCTCATCATTTTCGGATTTATCACAGGCAATTCGCTCGACCTGCGCGACGACATCAAGAAGCATATCAAATAGATGTCCGCTTTTGGATTACGCCTGTTGAACGGTGTAAAATAGACCACCATGAAATCTGCCACCACCACCATTCCGCTTGAAACACTTCTGGAGCAACTTCCAGAAAACTATACCATCGCTGAACGCGAACTGATACAGCGAGCCTATCGGGTGGCAGAGGAAGCGCACCACGAACAAAAACGCCATTCAGGGGAGCCATACATCAACCACTGCATTGCAGTCGCCAGTATTTTGTCTGAATTGAAAGTACCATCGGAAGTAATTGCGGCGGGGCTCCTGCACGATACAGTGGAGGACACACCCATCACGCTTGCCGATCTTCGCCGCGACTTTGGGGATACGATTGCCGCGCTGGTGGATGGTGTCACCAAATTAACCCACCTGCCCCGCGTCTCACGCGGCGACCAACACGCCGAGAATGGCGATAACGGGCAGGATGAAGCCCCAATTGCACCTGCCCTGCTTGGTCGCAAGGAAGACATCGTTGCAGAAACCCTGCGCAAGACCTTTCTTGCCATGGGTGAAGATGTGCGCGTTATGTTCATCAAACTGGCTGACCGTTTGCACAATATGCGTACGCTCAGCCATATGCCTGAGCACAAACGCAAACGCATTGCCCAGGAAACACTTGATATTTTTGCGCCGGTTGCCAACCGCCTCGGCATCTGGCAGATCAAATGGGAACTCGAAGACCTTGGCTTTCGCTATGTAAACCCTGAAAAATATAAAGAGATCGCGGAACTGCTGACCGAAAAAAGACCCGACCGCGAAGCCCAGCTTGAAACCATAAAAGAAAGCATGGTCAAACTGCTTGAGCAGAACAATATCAAAGCCGAGATCAGCGGGCGTCCAAAACATATTTACTCGATTTACAAAAAAATGCAGAAGAAGGACAAAGCCTTCGACATGGTGCGTGACGTGCGCGCGGTGCGTCTGATCGTACCGGATGTGCCATCCTGCTATGCCGCGCTGGGAGTGATCCACACCACCT
>CAYLOW010000540.1:0-1681 GCA_964385315.1 uncultured Anaerolinea sp. | reverse complement strand
AGGAAATCTCCTCCGCCGCGCTCAAAAAGGATGCACGAATCCGTCGCGGTGTATGTTCCGCATGGCAGCAGGTTCAAATTCAAAGCCCCGCCGAAAGCAAAAACGAAGTTGACCAGATATTATTGAAGTTCGAGTGCAATCCGCAATAACAACTTGACGCTTTAAAGTTCATGTGCTACCATCGAATTTGACTAAATTGAAAGAGGAGAATATATGAGTAACAAAAAACGCGGTCTGCTGGCGATTTTCATTCTTGTCCTGTCAACGATAATGATCTCAGCCTGCACCCAGTCATTATCTTCCGCACCTGTCGCCACGGCGACCGTGATTCCGCCGGAGTTATTTGTTTCGCCATTTCCGTCGGTTGAAAACCCAATGGCAATGATCGAGGAATTTGCCAAGGAAACCGCAGTTGCCCAAACCGCTGCCGCGGGCGGCGGAACCCCGGGTACCCCACAGGCAATTGTGGAGGGAACTGCCCTCACCCCGCAAACTGAAACAACCGCTGCGCCCAGCACGCCGACCAACGCTGCGGCTGCCGTCACCACACCTGAAGTTGTGGTTGCCACCCCAAGCGGACCGACCGCCACACCCGTCCCTGCTGGCGTGCGTCCCGCATCTTACACCTTGCAAAACGGGGAATTCCCGTACTGCATCGCCCGCCGCTTCAACGTGGACCCTGATGCCCTGCTTCGCGCAAGCGGACTCACCAGCCCTGATGTTTACTACGCAGGCTTGGCGCTGACCATCCCGCAAAGTGGAGCCTTCCCGGGAGCGCGTATGCTTGCCACCCATCCCACCACCTACACCGTGGCATCTTCAGATGAAACGATTTACAGCATTGCCTGTAAATTCGGAGATGTCGACCCGGCATCGATTGCATCTGCAAACAACATTGCAGCCTCGGCAAAATTGACCAGCGGGCAACAACTGCAAATCCCATAGAAAAAAAATCAAAAGCCCAAGCAAATGCTTGGGCTTTTTTGTTATACAATGAAATGGTCTCAAACGTCTCCTGACGTTTGCAGTTCTAAAATCACGGATCCAAAGTAAATACAAGGAAACCCCATTATGCCCTTTGAATTAATCCACTCTGAAACCCTGCTCAAAGGTCGCGCATTCCTCATTCGTCGTGACCACCTGAAAACCCCCGACGGAAGCGAAACCAAGCTGGACATCATCGAACACGGCGGCTCCGTCATCATTGTCCCTGTGGATAAGGACGGCAATCTGGTCTTTGTGCGGCAATACCGTCACGCTGCTGGCATGGCCCTGCTCGAACTGCCCGCGGGCACGCTGGAAAAGGATGAGGACCCGGCCGTCTGCGCCGCACGCGAGATCCGCGAAGAGACAGGCTTTGCCGCAGACAAGATCAAAAAGATCGGCGATTTCTATCTGGCGCCTGGCTATTCAACCGAATTTATGCACGTGTATCTCGCACAGGATTTACGTCACGACCCGCTCGAAGCAGATGCGGATGAATTTCTCAGCGTGGAAACCATTCCTTTTGCAAAAGCAATGCAAATGGCGGTAAATGGCGAAATCCCCGATGCAAAATCGCTGGCGGCATTGCTGTTGGCAAAGTCATATTTGAACCAACCATAAATTCTACAATTTTTGTCCAGAATATGACAACTTTCAGGTAAATTCGGGTCATTTATAACTAACCAATGCACACAGG
>CAYLOW010000539.1:0-1718 GCA_964385315.1 uncultured Anaerolinea sp. | reverse complement strand
GAAGCCACCAGCGGATTAAAAGAAGACAAGCACGTGCGCGGCATGTGGGGACGCGGATTAAAAGATTCCATCTTTGGCCTGGGATATGGGCACGTGTTTTCATTCAAAGGGGCAAATTTTTATTCATGTTCCCTGTTGATCAAAAAGGGAATTCCCACTTTTCGTTTGAACACCCCCACCAGAGCCAATGCCGGCCTCAGGGAGGAATATGAGTTACCTGAGGGAAACGGGACGATCCTTGAGATCATCATTTCACGGGATGACGTAAAAGTTCCGCAGTTCGATAATTTGCGAAATTACCTGCAACGGCATTTTGAACTCCGCCCTATCATGAGCAACCCACAGCGCAGGATCATTTTACGGGATATTACATCAGCAGGAAAAATACGGCATGAACACGTTCTGAGCTACAAGGCGCCGAGGGGTGAAAAAGTTCTGAGCGAGGAAATCGAAATTGAAGGCTATCCGGTGAAGGCACGGTTGGAAGTCTTTAGGTCGGGTATTCAATTATCCACCAGAAGTGAGGAAGGCGATTACGCAGACGGCGGTTTGCTGGTATTCAGCAAGGCAACGATCATTTCGCTGACAATGCTTAAATTTGAGAATGACCCATATGCGGGATATTTCTACGGTTCGATCCAATGCGACCACTTGCATCACTTGATGAAACATGACGAACCGGTGCTGACCGCGACTCGCGACGGAATTAATTGGAGCCATCCTTTTGCAAGGGCGCTCAAGTTGGCTGTTGAAGCCAAACTTGAACCGTTAATTCTGGCAGAGCGAAAACATGCCGTCCACGATGAACAGACCAAACTGGATAAACGTCTGCGCCAGAAAATAAACCAGGCGCTGCACGAGTTGAATTCAATTGCGCTGACAGAATTGAGCGACAAAAAAGACAATGATGGCCTTCCCAAACAAATAGACCTGCCCCCATCAGGGATTGTTTTTTCCCCCGAGCGGGGTTATGTACAAACAGGACAAACCCTTACCCTGCTGTTGTACGTAAAATTGGTGGAAAGCGCAAATGTGGGTGCAACCGTGACTGTGATATCAACCAGCCCCGAGGTGATAGTTTTGACCCAGCAGGTCCTGATCCAACCCCACAAACATGACCCAATGATCGGACAGGCGCGAATTAAAGTGGAAGGCAGACAGGTGGGAGGTGAAGGGATTGTCACCGCGTATGTTGGAAAGCACCGGGCGCAGGCACTGGTACAAGTACGTTCCAAAAAAGAAAACATTATCATCGAACCATCCAAGAGCAGCAATGCGCTGTTCACGGATATTAACTTTGACGACCGCATGGACCCGCGCCAACGGGTATATTTTGACCGGGTCAATTCAAGCATCGTGATCGCAACCGCCGCACCCTCCGTGAATATCTATCTGGATGAACAAGGCAGGCTTGATACTACGATCCAGGGCCAGGTATTACTGGCCGAGTTGATCACCGAAGCCATGTGCCGTGAAATTGCCCGCCACGGGGTGGAGATCGGGAAATTCCTCGCCCCGGATGGCGCTGAAGCGGACGCGGTGCAGAATCATTTTATCCGCCTGCAAAACCAGTATGCGCATTTGATCCATCAGTATATTGTGACACTGGGGTAAAAAACGGAACTTTTTAGCCCTAAAAAACTCGAACTGATTTGGCTGCCGTCAAAGGTTTTTTAGTCAATTTTCGACCCCGAAGATAACCAAAGAATAGAAGAAAA
>CAYLOW010000538.1:0-1741 GCA_964385315.1 uncultured Anaerolinea sp. | reverse complement strand
CGCTGTATAATGTAAGCAAAACCGTTCCTTACATCTCCACGCCTAAAGCCGGGAGATTTGCAGAACATTCGGTAAACTGCCACGGCCATATCCCGCTGGCCCGGGCGATAATTCTCGTATGGGAATTCGCACTGTTGAATCGATAGATCGCGCTTTACCTGCCATGCTCCAATCTTTTGAAACCAGTCCATGTAGGGAATGACCAACCCGTGGAAAAAGGTTTCCAGTTCGCTGAACATAAAATGGCGTTCGAAGGTCTTCTCTTTCCGGCTGTCAAGATGATAATAGGTCAGTTGAATGCATACCTGGTTCAAATCATGTTGCCGGACATACATATAGGCATAGCATTGTACCTGCGCCCAATGCAGTCGATTGTGTTCCTCATTCAAAAGATCCAGGCTCAGTGAGGTTGTTTTGATCTCCTCGATGATCACTTCACCACCGCTGACATACAAACCATCGATCCGACCGCGTACTTCCAAGGGCGGGTCGGCGCCTTCAACCTGATAAGTAATCTCGACTTCGGCTTGATACCCGGCGGGGCGGGAGCGCTGTATCTGCTGATGGCCTTGCGTGCCGGCTTGGGCACGATCACGTTTTTGAAACCCGCCCGAGGTCAGGTCACCTGCCTGCAAAACAAATTCCACCAAGTTACGAACTGAGACAATTTGAGGTTTGCAAATTTCACTCTGTTGAACAGGGTCGGTCGCCATTTTCCTCCACCCGGAATGATTTTTTAAGCGCGGCGACTTGAGCGCGGCGGAAATCTTTGACCACCTGAGTGTCTGGAGCGGTTGAATCGAACCCATGGAAGGCACCCGGGACAACGACCAACTCACACGATACACTGGCATCCTTGAGCCTTTGCGCATAAGCTACATCTTCATCGTAGAACAGATCAATACTACCGACCCCGATCCAAGCGGGCGGCAGACCGGATAAATCAACCCGGCGGGATGGCACGCTATAGGCAGGGGGGGTGGCATCGCCTGGAGGCTGATTAAGGTATGATTTCCAGCCGAAGTGGTTTAAGGTATTGTTCCAAGCGAGGTGGCCTTCTTTGTCCAAGTCATTCCGGGCAGCAGTGTGATCATCCAGCATAGGATAAACCAGGAGTTGAAAAATTGGTCTTACCTTACCCCGGTCATAGGTGACCTGGGCCAGGGCAGCAGCCAGACCGGCACCGGCGCTTTCACCGCCAATGGCGATTCGTCCAGGGTCGATGTTGAGAGTTTTGGACTGCGCTGCCAACCAGAGCAAGGCAGTGTAGCAGTCATCCAGCGGGGCAGGGAATGGGCAGTCGGGTGCCAGTCGGTAATCGACAGAGACCACTGTTACCCCAGCCTCTTGTAGAAAGGGCAACACATACAAATCATCCATTTCGGGCAAACCAATGATATAGCCTCCGCCATGCATCCAGAGCAGGGCTGGACCATCGGCGGTTTTATTTTGTGATTGATACATCCGCAGGCGAATCCGAGTTTTACCATCCTGACCAGGAATGGTAAGGTTCCGGACACGGATACCGGCAGGCATTTTTGCCCCACGGAAAAAGATTTTGGTTAATAGACGTAAAATCCAGAGGGATTTTAATAGGTATGAGGGTATGTGAGGCATAAACCTCGCGATATCCTGCAGTTCGGGGTGGACCTTGGCTAAGGGTAATTTCACTGCAAATTTCCTTTATAAGGTATTGGTTCAATGTATCATAAAAGGTTAAAGTCCCGTTGATGCAGATGTT
>CAYLOW010000537.1:0-1742 GCA_964385315.1 uncultured Anaerolinea sp. | reverse complement strand
ACGATCAAAAATTCAAAGACATCTACGGCCGTGATGCCGAACGGGTAGGATAAGGCAGCCATGAAAGATAACAACAAAAAATCATCCCCGTGGAAATCCATTCAATTTGGATTGGCAGTGCTCGCTGGATTGTTCATCTATGCCTATGGATTTCAAATCACCCGAGTAGACTTGGAAGACCTGCGCAGCGAACGCCGACAGGAAAGCCTGACGCGTGTAATACGCGCACTGGCACAGCCTGAAATCTTTGAATACGAACAGGCAGAGGAGATCGTTAACGTACCAATTTACGTACCATGCCCGGCGGATATCCCGACATTGCCAGAACCCAATAAAAATGAACCTTATCTGGTCACCACCCCTGTCTGTGCAAATGAAGGCGAAACAGTGCAGGTGGAAGGATTCAACTTTGCGCCAGAAACCGAAGGACCGCTTCGCTTTATCCCTGGAAGTGACGTGACCAATCCTGTAGCCATTGGGCGCGATAACGTAAAAACCGACAGCAGCGGACACTTCAGTTTTGTAATGACCATGCCAAAGCGCGCCAGCGACGATGTTCAGTATCTTCGCGCCACATTGCGCCGCAATATCGGCACACCGCACTTTACAAGAACAGCCACCGACACCTGGGAAAAAATCGTCGAAACCGTATTCCTGGCGCTTTTGGCAACCACCTTTGGCACATTTCTCGCCATTCCGCTTAGTTTTATTGCCGCCCGTAACCTAATGAAGCCCGTCAAAAGCCCGCTGAGTAGTATAGCCCTGTCCATTTTAGGCTGGGTCATCGGCATTGCAATCGGCTTTCTGATCGTGCGCTGGGTCGAGGGATTCAGCACGCCCCTAACCAAAAATATCCCAGTCAATCTGGTCTCCATCATCATCACTCCCATCCTTGCATGGCTTGGAATCCGCTGGGCACTGCCACAGGAGGAAATCTCCAAGCCTGCCACATCCATGCGAATGAAGCGCATGGGCGTTTTGTTCCTGACCATTCTGATCAGCTTCTTTGGCTTGTTCCAACTTGCCAGCCTTGCCAGAAACCTGGGATTGCTGGGCATTGCTACGATGGGATCGTTTGCCTTCCTTGGCAACTTCCTCTTCCAGACCGGGGATATCGTCAGCATTATCACCCCAGCCTTGGGCGGATTGGCGGCAGGCGGAGCCTTGAGCAGTTTCCTAGGCAAACTAGGATTACGAACCGCGGAAAAATTATCGCCCAAAGGTCTCAAGCTCTTCAACGTTATATTTACCACACTGGCTGGAGCTATCACATTTGGACTGATCGGACAGTTGGTGGAATGGCTGTATCAACTCGGGCAGCCGCTCTACACTCTTTGGGGTCCAACACTCACCGGCGCCATACTGGGTTTTGCACTCGCCGCCTTTACGCCTGCAAAAGCCACATTGCCCACCGGCCTGGTTATTTACTACATCACCCGCACCTTCCTCAACGGGTTACGATCCATTGAAGCGCTCGTCATGGCGATTGTGTTCGTCATTGCGGTTGGCATCGGTCCCTTCGCCGGGGTCATGGCGCTTGGCTTGCACACCATCGTCAGCCTTGCAAAACTTTACTCGGAACAGGTTGAAAGCATTATGGCGGGACCGCTCGAAGCGATTGAAGCCACGGGCGCAAATCGGCTGCAAACCATCATATACGCCGTCATCCCGCAGATCGTTCCGCCGTACATTTCCTACACCATGTACCGCTGGGACATCAACGTCCGCATGTCCACCATCAT
>CAYLOW010000536.1:0-1748 GCA_964385315.1 uncultured Anaerolinea sp. | reverse complement strand
CACAAGGCACAGAAAAACCGTGTGCAATGCTGCTTCCGGATGGCTTAGCACAACGCCGCAGCCAAACACAATGGTCATCGCCAAATATTTTCTCGATGGTGTAACAAATAATTTATAAGCGCTGAATAGGATAAGCATCAGGAACAAATGTCCCAGGACACGAGTGATGCCTCCACCCATGATGTACCAGGAGATGGAACGCGGGAGGAGAGCAAAAAAAACAGTCGCCAGCGTCCCTTTCAATTGAGATTTCAATATGGTTGATGCCATTGGAAAGAAGGCAATAGAAAAGATCAGGCTGCCAGCAGCGGGAATCCAGCGGAAGGCTTCAATCAGCGGCATATGGAAAATGTCAGAGACTAAAGCCGTGAGATAAAACCCCAGCGGTGGGTAAGCAAACGGAATCAAAATACCGTTGTACTCCACGAAGGTCGGCAGGTGGTAGTGACTGGACTGAATTGATCGCGTCATCTCGTAAAACAAGCCACCATCAGTGACGGGAAATCCAACCATCAGAGTCGGCAGGAAACGCGCATATGCCCCCAACAAAAGTCCAAAGACCAGAATAAATAAATTCAATCGTTCAGTTTCAGTTTTCAAATCGATTTTTTATATGTTGGAGTCCGGAAATTCCACTTTTTCTGCAGGGAAAAGGGTTTCACCATTATTCAGCCAGAACCACCAGTTCTGCGTTCACAAACCCTCTTTTATCTTGCATCGTCTGCACATTCAACCACTTACCTGACTTTCCAATTTTGGGTCTGGCCTTACTTGGATCTTCGATGACAAAGAGTTTTGCCCCAACTTTTTCAGTGGAGACAATATGTGATCTTACAGATTCGGTTTCGTATATTTTCACACCAAATTTGCCAATTCTGGATTGGACAACCACAATAAGATGACCTGGCACTTGTTCGGATTTTGGAATGGACATATCTTTTGGCCGCCTTTGACCTGACCTTGTTTCACACACCGGGGATGATGTTTGAATTTTTTCAAAATAGCACGCAGCAGAATCGCTCTCATAACCCTTGTCATCGCGCAAAGGCTCCCATTGATTTCCACCGCCAAAGTGCAGGACGATGGCCGAATCTTCCTCCTGTTTGTCCCGTGTTTGCAAATAATTATCGCTGGTTTTAGTTCGAAGGTCTCCCATGGCTTTCTCCTGGTTTGGTCAATGGATAACCGTAAATAATCAATTTTCTCTGTACGGCGTACCCCAAAAAGGAATGATTAACAAACCCTGCTTTGCGGGAAGGGCCAAAAGGCAACCATCTCCACTACTCAAGTTGAGACCCTGCCTACTCCCCTCCTATTTCATTCATTCACCTAGCTTGATCACCCCATGATGAGGATTTCCCTTCATTCAGGGACATAAGTGATAAGCTGTGTTCCAACCCAGGTTCCATTTATCCCCTATTTGAGAGGTCCGTTCCATTTTGGTTCCATTGGGGTTTGTTTTTATGAATGCCGCGATTATACACTCGTGCCATTCATAAAATGAATAATCACATAAAGATGTTCCTGTTTTTTAAAGCGGTCTCCCAAAAACAGTGAACTCAACCACCTTTGATATACTACATCGAATTTTATGAACATCTCACAAACCATCCACCTGCTTGGCGACCTGCTTGGACAAGTCATCTCGGAGCTCGAATCTCCCCTTATCTTTAAGACCGAAGAACGGATCCGCGCGCTGGCAAAAGCCCGCCGCAACGGTGACCTTTCCTCGGCACCGAAACTGCAAC
>CAYLOW010000535.1:0-1775 GCA_964385315.1 uncultured Anaerolinea sp. | reverse complement strand
TGAAGCGGATGAAGTGGCTCGTGCGGCAGAGGATTAGCCCCCTGAGGATTAGCCCCTTGACAGATTCTGTTCTCTGCATAAAATCATCCCCAGTATGTCAACAGTCTTCCTGTACAAATTCCGTCCCAGCCCACAGGTCCCTGGAATGACTGTCCCTGTTTTTTGAAATTAGAGAGTCGCTTTTAGCGGCTCTCTTTTTTTATACCCACCCAGTTTAAAGGAGAGAATATGTCCGCAGAAAAAACATCCAAGATTATCGGCTTCCTGCCAGATGATAACCCGCCCTTAGGCGCCATGCTTAGCCTTGGCTTCCAGCAATTCCTGACGATGTTCCCCGCGACAGTGCTTGTTGCCATTTTGACGAAATTCGATGTGGGTATCACTCTGCTTGCATCGGGCATCGGCACGATCATTGCCTTGCTGGTCTCGAAACGCAAAATTCCAATGTACTATGGCTCCTCGTTTTCTTATATTGCGGTCATTATTACGGTCATGAGTAAATTTGCGCCTGCCTGTTTCAATGATCCTGCGCAGTCCTACTGCCCCGAAGGTGTTCAAATTGTTCAGGTGGGAATTATCCTGACTGCGGTCTTTGAAATTCTGGTCGGGATGTTCATCATGCGCGTGGGTAAAGCCGCGCTGGATCGCGTCCTGCCTCCCATTGTCACAGGTTCAATGGCAATGGTCATCGGCATTGCACTGGCAAATGCCGCGCTTGGCAATGCTGGTAACTGGGCCGCCCCTGAAGTGGCTGCAACAACCTGGACGGTGGCATTCATCACAATGGTCGCGACCATTATGTTCTCGGTTTATTTGCAGGGAAAGGGGCTAATCGGGATGCTGCCAATTTTATTTGGCGCAATTTTCGGTTATCTAGTTGCCATCCCCTTTGGACTGGTTCACTTTGAAAACGTAACCAACGCTGCATGGTTCGAACTGCCCAAATTCACATTTCCTGCTTTCACCAACGGTGAGGCCTGGGGTATGGCGTTGAGCATTGCGTTGATTTTCATCGCCACTGTACCTGAATCCACCGCGCACCTATATCAGATGAGTCTTTACATCGATGAACTCGCAGCAGAACTGGGACGCAAGCCCTACAATATCAAGGAGCTTATCGGTCTTAACCTGATTGCTGACGGCGCGGATGATATTGTGGTTGGCATGCTTGGCGGATGCGCCGGCACAAATTACGGTGAGAATAACTCACTGATGGCGATTACGCGTAATTATTCCACCGCTGTATTAATGACCGCTGGCGTCATGGCGGTCATCTTTGGTTTCTTTGGCAAGCTGGTGGCACTGGTCAACACCATGCCCGCAGCAGTTGTCGGCGGATTAAGTATTTACCTGTTCGGCGTGATCGGGATGCAGGGCGTGGCGCTCATTCAGTCTGAAAAGGTCAATCTTTTTGATCCGAAGCAATTGGCAGTTGGCGCGGTCATCCTGATCACGGGTATCGGCGGCAATCTTGCGTTACCAAACGGCGTATTCCCCTTCCAAATCCCGTTCCTTTTCCCCAACGGCATTCCTGCCATTGTTTTCGCTGCCATTCTGGGCATCATCATCAATGCAGTTTTTCTGATCTTTAAAACGCCTGAAGTTCGCGGGAATTAAAATAACTCGAATAATGCTTAATACCGATGCTTATTGATCTTTCCTGATCATCAGGGTATCCGGTCTGTGACAGGTTCTTAAGTTGTTTGTTTGCACTGCAATTTGTAAATATCAGGGATAAGCAAAAAAATCCGCAGGCTTCAACCTGCGGATTTTTT
>CAYLOW010000534.1:0-1782 GCA_964385315.1 uncultured Anaerolinea sp. | reverse complement strand
CTAAGGGTTTTTCCGGCTGACTCTCCTCTTTGCCTGCCGGACTCCCTTGCTTGAAGTCACGGCCAATTGCAGGCGAAACCCTTAGGGTCTTTGTATATTTGATAATTTCCTCTTCCGACTTGATTCTCAACGACAGATGAAAATGATTTCGCAGCATGTAGTAGGAAAACAAATCGCATACAGGCGCTATGTGTTTCTCGTAGAGCTTCAGAAAATGTTCGTAATTCCGCTCCACAATAAATATATTCCCGCCGTTCACACCGCGATTGTAAATGTGATAATAAGTGTCGTAGAGCAATGGTGAAGGACTGGTCATGTTATTTTCCATACCAACCTTTGGGACTTTTATTGTAATTGGGGTTTTACTTTTTACTCATATAAAAATCTCTGCATCTCATCCACCGCCTACGCATCACCCATACAAATTCCTACTTTAACCGTCCACGCACAATTTCCAGATGTGCCGAAAAATCAGCACGATCAATATCAAATTCGCGTGCGCGCGCCAAAACGGCCTGCGCCATGTGCCCTAGTTCATGCAAGTCAACAAAACCGTGCTCAACAAGGAATACAACATCATCAAGGTCTGTATCGAACCCGCGGTCCAGCTTGCTTAGGGCAATGCTGTAAGGGTCGGCGACATACACCTCGAGGTTTCCGAACTGTCCAATGTGGATGTTGCGTTCACTGCTGCCATCGGGCAGCGGGATGAATCCTTCAACGGGTACAGGTTCGACAAAGATCTTCAATTCCTTCGCGGTCTGCATAATGATCCGGTGCAATTCATTGGGGGAGGCATCCTCCCCGACGAAATCAAGATCGATCGTCAAGCGCGGGCTTCCAAGCAAAGCCAGCGCGCCGCCTCCAACCAGGATCAGTTGCGAGGATGCCGGAACCCGTTCTCCCAGTCGGTGCAGGATGGATCGGATTTGCGAATTGTCCATAAATTCAGGAACCTTGTAATTCCAATCCCCTGATCCAAATCTGTGCCGCATGCTGATACGTACCCAGCCAATTGACCTGCGCTCCGCTTAATGCCTGGTGGCGCTGCGCCAGCGATTGCAGGCTTTCTTCAGGGTCGTCGGTCATTTCCAATCCCAGGTCCCGTGAGAAGTGGTCTGGCAGGGAGGTTTTTTCACCGATCAAAATTTCGAGGTTCGCGCGGTGTTTTTGCTGCAGGAAGACCGCTGCGCTGTAATAACATTGCAGAGTAATACGGGCGGTCTTTCCAAGGTGTTCTGCGGCCTGGCGCACATTGGTTGAAAATTCAGGGTGTTCAAGAAAAAGTGGAATGAGGGACAGGCGCACGCGTGCTTCACTGCTCTCCGCCAGCGCGGCGATCAGGCGGGTGGGCTGCTTGTGCAGCGATTCATCCGTGGCCTTTCCGCCCAAAAGGAAATTTACCCCCAGGACATGCAGGGCGCTGGTAAGTTGATCGCCGGTTACAGGAAGAGATTGCCTCATGGATTGATTATATCCCACGCAATTATTCGTATAAAGACCTCTACATTTCATTTACTGCGTTCAATCAGCTATTTGCCTATGGTTTGTCATTCCCGGTAAGAATGCCGGGATGGTATTCGAGCAACAGCGAGAAATCTTTCTTGGCAGTCAGCGGTTAAGATTTCTCCTCGAAGAGCGCTCGTCGAGATGACAAATTGACGGGACACTCTTCGAGCACCTGTCCCGGTGCTTTTCCGGGGATGATAAGTTGTACCTTCAGGTTATGTCTCCGGGATACAACCTTGGAGGTACAACCACGCTTATTTTGTACCGGTGGTG
>CAYLOW010000533.1:0-1804 GCA_964385315.1 uncultured Anaerolinea sp. | reverse complement strand
GGCTACGAAGTTCCTTTTGAGGCTTGATAGGCCTTCATCGTTCTCTCCTTGACGATACTGCGATCTACGATCGGTCTTTCAGGATACCCGCTGGCGGTAATGCCTTTTTCCCCTGGGGCGTGGATATCCTTTTCATTCAATCCGCGCAGTTCAGGCGCCCACATGCGGATGTAATCTCCATGCGGGTCAAATTTTGTGCTTTGTAAAACGGGGTTGAAGATGCGGAAGTACGGCGCGGCATCAGTGCCTGTGCCGGCTGTCCACTGCCATCCTCCGTTGTTGGCTGCCGGGTCGCCATCGATCAGGTTCTGCATGAACCAGGCTTCGCCCCAACGCCAATCGATCAGCAGGTCCTTGACCAAAAACGAGGCCACGATCATGCGCGCACGGTTGTGCATCCACCCTGTTTCTAGCAATTGGCGCATGGCGGCATCCACAATGGGCATGCCGGTGCGGCCTGCTTTCCATGCGGCAAATTCCGCCGGGTCATTCCGCCAGGGAATGTTCCTTAGTGAAGCGTTAAACGCCTCTTTACTGACATGCGGAAAGTGGTACAGGATCTGAATATAGAACTCGCGCCAGATGAGCTCGTTGAGCCAGACTTCCGCTCCCTTTGAGTTCGAAATCTTTGCAGCTTGGACAGCCTGACGCTGGGAGAGTAACCCAAACCTGAAATAGGGGGACAGCGCAGACGTGCCTTCCAGGTCCATGCGGTTCCTGGCTTCATCATAATCGGATATTTTCTCATTGGTGAAATCTTTTAATCGTCTCAGTGCTTCCGTTTCGTTGGCTGGGAAAAGCGGGCTGCTCTTAAAAAAAGGTATCGGTTCACTTTTGATTCCCGCAGGTGTGCTGATCTTTTTAGGCGAGGGCAGAAAATGTACCTCAGCCAGCAGGGACCTCCAAACTTTGGAATAGGGTGTGAATACCGTGTAGGGCTTGCCGTCCGCTTTCTTTACGAATTCAGGGTGATGCACGGTCTGCCCCATGATCAATTGCAGAGGCAGCTGACTTGTGATTATTGCATCACGTGTGCGGGCATGGGGCGTGTAGTCTTCCTCGGCAAAGATCGCCTCCGCGTTGGTTTCCTGCATCAATTGACGCAGTACATCAAGCGGACTGCCAGTTCGAATGACCAGGTAAGACCCACAGGTTCGCAAGTCCTTATGGAGGGAAGTAAGTCCTTCATATAGAAAACCTTTCCGGCGCGTAGATTGCCCTGCGAACGCCGGGTCGAGGATAAAGACCGGGATGACGTCACTGGACCCCTGCAGCGCTGAATAAAGCGCCGGGTTATCCGTTAACCGGAGGTCCCGGCGGATCCACCAGATGGAGGTCATACAGCTTCCTTATTGTTCATTCTTTTTGATCGGGTTGTCATGGAGAGGATTATACATAAACTTTCTTGAAAAAACCCTAAAGGCCTGAAGGACCTTTAGGGTTTTTGAATACGAATATCTGCCTTACCCGAAGATAAACTTGGGACCCGTTATCTTACCGCTCCCTTTTTATGCGGAGATATTCCCTATCTATTCGGCACGTAATACTTGATCTGCAGTTGCGGACGGTCTTTCTGCAATTCGGCATCTCCGCTGAGGAACCTGACAATGTCAGCGCTGAAGTCGTTGTCGTCATCCAATTGGAATCCGAGCCGAAGCTGTGTGCTGCCGGTCAGGTTGATAAATGGAAGGTCTGTGGTATCCAGCATGACCCAGTACCAGTCGTTGGCCGGGTTGTTCTGGATCGTGGCGGCTAAAGTCTTATCCGCGGGAGCCTGGAAGGTTTCCACCTGGAGGGAGCGGAA
>CAYLOW010000532.1:0-1805 GCA_964385315.1 uncultured Anaerolinea sp. | reverse complement strand
CAGATAGCTTATCGCATTTTCCAAAACCCGTCAAAATTTGACCGAACCATGAGTACCAGATAACAACCAGACTTAATCCCGCAATGGCAGAGGCAAAACGCCAGCTCAACAAAAGGCTGGAGAATATGATCACGACAAAATAGGCGATGATCGCCGTGTCGCGAATGCCATCCCACTTCCAGGCTTGGTAGGTCATGGCAGCCCATAATACCCCGACAAGGAGCATGCTTGTGCCGCGTACATATCCACGACGGACCATGATCAACCCAGTCGCTAAAATGACCACAAGTGCCGGTAAAAACAATGTCGATGAATTTCCGGCAGTCAGCCGAAAAAAGAGCATGGCTGAAACGATGCCTATCGCGCTCCATAGAAAGCGAATTAGGATGGATGCGATCAGTGGTTTATCTTCTTCAGCAAAAACAGGCGAAGTAAATAAACGACGCAAATGATTAAACATGATATTTGATTATATATCAGTCTTTTTCCATTGGCATACCCCCTTAAGTAAAAACGAGCCCGCCAGCATTCAGTGGGCTCGTTTTTGGAAAAAATGTTTAGCGCGCCAGAAGGTCTTCCAAAACCTTCCTGGAAGAAGCTTCAACGACCGCGTGTTGACTTCCCCCATGTGAATCCATGGTGACGACCACGGGAAATTCCTTTACCTCAATGACCCAGATCGCTTCGGGAACGCCAAAATCCAGTTTGAACACGCCATGTACTTTGACCACAGTTTGCGCAATATAGGAGGCTGCCCCGCCGATGGCATGGAAATAAACAGCAGGCGTTTCTTCACAGCCTTTCAATGTCTTTGCCCCCATGCCTCCCTTGCCGATCACACCTTTGATATTGAAATGCTTCAGCACATCAGCCTGATACGGCTCTTCACGTATGGATGTGGTGGGGCCTGCCGCCACGAATTTATATTCCCTGGTGTCAAGGCCAGATACCACCGGCCCGCAGTGATAGATCACCGACCCGTTCAATATTTTTTTCAATTCTTCATATACCTGCAGATCGTCGCCTTCAGGGGTACGGGTCTTTTTGATAAATGTATCGATCATCCATTTGTGGACGGCATCCCGCCCGGTCACCATCATGCCGGAGAGCGCAACCGCGTCGCCAACTTTCAGGTCACGGATCACATCGTCAGTGATTGGAGTGGTTATTTGTTTCATCATGTTCTCCTAATCGTAAATGATTTCCCCGCCCTTCACCGTCAATTTGCGGCGGCGATATGCCCAACACATATATGAAACAGAGACAAAGTATGATGCGGGCAAGCGGCTCAGGCCAATGATCTTTGTATCCAAAACGGTGGTCTTGCCGCCAAAGCCCATGGGGCCAATCTGCATTTCATTGGCTTCGGCCGTCAAACGTTCCTCCAACCCGGCGAGTTTGGGGTCTGTATTGCGGGTGCCCATCTCGCTGAATAACACTTCCTTGGATTTAATATAAGAAGAGCCGCGGTCGCCGCCGATGGCGACGCCTAAAATGCCGGGCGCGCATCCCTGGCCTTGGGCCTTTTGAACTGCATCCAAAACAACTTTACGTACACCTGCCAGATCGCGGCCTGCTCCGATCGAATTATCCGGAAGGGAATATTGACGCCCGACATTCTCGCATCCACCGCCCTTGAGCATCAACTCGATCGTGAGATCATCGCCTTCCACTTCTTCAAAATGAACATAAGGGAAGTCATCACCGCCGAGATTATTGCCTGAGTTTTTATCATAGACTGCATCAACAGCATTGGGACGCATGTAGGATCGTTTGGTTGCTTCTGCCAATGCAGAGCGGATCTG
>CAYLOW010000531.1:0-1820 GCA_964385315.1 uncultured Anaerolinea sp. | reverse complement strand
CATTTTGCTGCTCCCGGAAAATTATGAGGAGTAAAATAGCATGATAATCTTCTTTGACCGTTCAAATCCGGGTGGATGAGCTAAGTAGCCAGTACAGGTCTCTGGCTGGACGATGTGAAAAGCTTGTTTCCAGAATTTCGTAAAGTGCGATAGAAAAACCAGGCGAAATCGTTCAGGATTGGTTATCTGAGGTCGCTTGAGTTGCCGTTTTAGAATGATCAGTTGTTGGCGCAACAACGCATTTTCTATGACCAGATCGGTTCGCCTGCGCGTTATATCTAACAGGGTTCCGATGGTTAAGACTGAAGTTGCCGGTTTCGTCCAGAATCTGATCCGCTCGTGCAACCAGTGGCGGATGAGTAAGTAGCCAGCACAGGTCTTTCTTGATTGAAGTATGCCGTGTATTCTGTAACTACCCCTCGTAAATGGTTATCGCCATGAATCAGAATATGATCCATGCATTCTCTGCACAGACTACCCATGAACCTTTCGCAATATCCATTCGCTTGTGACGTTCGAAAAGGTGTCTTCAACTCTTTGTTACCTGAGCTCATTGCCACTGTTGAAAAGAGTGAAGGATTTTGCCCATCATGCTGCTCCCGGAAAATTATGAGGGTAAAATAGCATGATAACCCTCTTTGTACCGCTCAATTCCGGGCGGATGAGCCAAGTAGCCAACACAAGGGTTCTATGGAAACCTGTCAGGTCTTGTTTTCGTGAATGATATAATTTCTTAACACGTTAATTTTCAGGAGAAACCAACATGCCAATCCTCGCCATGTTTTACGGCATCATCGTCCGCATGTATTACACAGATGATAAACAACATCGCGTCCCTCACATCCACGTGGAGTACGGAGAGGCCAAGGCTGTTTTCGCCATTGCCGATGGAAAACTGCTCGCAGGAAAATTCCCCAACAACAAGACCCGTCTGGTGCAGGCATGGATCGAAATCCGCCGCGAAGAATTGAATGCCGATTGGATGTTGGCAGTCAATGGCGAAGAAGTCTTCAAGATCGACCCGCTGAAATAGGAGCGAACATGAATCCTTACGTAAAATCTGCGCAGACAATGGACGACTACTGCCTGTTATTGACCTTTGAAAACGGCGAAAACCGTGTTTTTGATCTCAAACCGTATTTTGACAAACCCATATTTTCGGGATTAAAAAATATCGCCTTATTCAAAACCGCGCGCGTAGTATCTGGCTCGGTGGAATGGCAAGGGGAAATTGACTTAAGTTACGACACGCTTTATCTTGAAAGCAAGGCGGTTCACTATCAACGTAAACCTGTCCGCACGCGAAACGCGAGTATGCCCGTCGCTGTTCGGGGCAAGAAACTTACAAAAACGCGCGTTGCGTCAAAGTAGTAGTGAAAAATATCGCATAGCACATCACTCTTCTCTTCAATATTCATAGCGCGCCTTCCAGCCACAACCAACTTATTTAGGAAGGTGGCTGTGCTGGCTACTTGTCTCATCCGCCCAGTATTTTGGTATTTTATGCAGGATTTTCAATCAGGGATCGTTCTTTTCCTTCCAAGTTGGTCTTGGTCTTTTTTTTATTAATACACACTGGGATCATTTGGATGATCGTTTTTTGGAAAACACTCCGATCACAAGCAGCAAAATACAATTCGATCTCTGATTTCGATCATCGATCAATATTTTCACCCTTGGTCATTTGTTCTTGATCTAATATGATGTGGATCAGTTCAGATATGTCGTACGCGAATAACTGTGATGCAGTCCTGTGCTGGCTTGTGCTCGTATCGTGCAAAAACCCCAACCGACAGAAAACAGGGCTAAAAAGGTGGCAA
>CAYLOW010000530.1:0-1837 GCA_964385315.1 uncultured Anaerolinea sp. | reverse complement strand
CATCGTTAGGCGCAGTGAAAGTGGATGGGTATAAGAAACGGCAGGTGTTTGATCTACCGGTGGTGGCGTTAGAAGTGACCGAACATCAGAGTGAGATCAAGACTTGTCCAGTGTGTGGAGAGATCACGGAAGCAGTCTTTCCTGGCGATGTGAGCCAAGAGACCCAATATGGACCGCGCGTTCGGGCACAGATGGTTTATTTTAATGAGTATCAGTTCATCCCGCTCGAACGGACGACCGAGGTGATTGAAGATCTGTATCAACAGCCAATAGCAGAAGGGAGCGTGGTGTCTGCCGCTGTGCGCGTTGGACAACAAGTCGCACCCGTCACTGCGCAGATCAAAAACCACCTGATTCACACGGAAGATCCTGTCCGCTTTGACGAGACGGGCGTACGGATAGCCGGCAAACTGAACTGGCTGCACTCTGCCAGTACCGAGCAAGCCACCTATTATGAAATCCATGCGCGGCGTGGATCCGAGGCAATGGATCACATCGGCATTTTGCCAAAACGGACGGGCTGGAGCATCCACGATTACTGGAAAGCCTACCTGAAGTATACGAATTCTCAGCATGGCCTATGTAACGCCCACAACATTCGTGACCTGATCTTCATCCTCGAAATCGAAAAACAAGCTTGGGCAGGCGAGATGCTCGACCTCTTGTTGACGATCAAGCAGACCGTCGAAATCGCCCAGGATGACCACCAAATCGCCCTGTCGGATGCACAGATCGCTTCTTTCAATGTCCAATATGACCAGATCGTCTCTGCCGGATTGCTCCTCAATCCGCCACCCGAGAGAACCGAAGGGAAGCGGGGCCGGGTCAAACAAAGTTTTCCCAAAAACATGCTTGACCGTTTGAGCGATCACAAAAAGAAGGTATTGGCATTTATGAATGATTTTAAGGTGCCATTTGACAACAACCTGGCTGAAAGGGACATCCGCATGACCAAGGTGAAGCAGAAGGTGTCAGGTGGTTTTCGGAGTGAGGAGGGTGGAAAGGTCTTCTGCCATATTCGCAGTTACATCTCCACGGCTCGTAAAAATGGTCAGCCCGTTTTGGAGGTTCTTTACAAGGCTGTGGTGGGTACGCCTTACATTCCACCTTTCCTTGCTGCTCAGGGGGCTGAGTAGTTACTACGAATTTAGAAATTATTGACCAGGGGCGCGGTAGTTGGGGGTCTTTTTCGCCGCCGCATCGATCTCCTCAGGGGTCAAGAGGACCGTTATCCTGGCGGAGGCAGCCCCAACAGCATTCACCGTCAGGGTGATTGCCGCGGCGGAGACGTTATCGGGCACATCCGCGATGATGAAGAGATCGGTCTCCCCAAAAGCATAGTAATAGGACTCGATTTTACCGCCAACCGATGCGAATAACTTTTCAACTGCGGCCCTTCGACCGGTGCCGCCGTCTTTCAGCAGGCCTTTGACACCTTCTCCGACATAATTTGCCTGAACCAGGTACTTTGCCATATACAACTCCTTTAATTTCCATCTAATTTGACTTTATTAGTAAATATAGTAGCACACTTTCTAACCAATAGCAATATAGAAAGAACTGGGGTAACTCCTCAGCCATTGAGCGATTAATGAAGTTATTATGAGCATCTTTTACGGATCAAATAAACGTCAGCGATAATAAAGATCTTCTGCCATATTCGCAGTTACATCTCGACTGCTCGAAAAAATGGCCAACCCGTATTGGATGTGCTTTACAAAGCATTGGTTGGTAGTCCTTACATTCCACCTTTCATTGGTGCTCAAGTGGCTGAGTAGTTACAGAATAAACATGGATACTCAAATGATGCTGGGACTTCCGCCGGTTTTAGTCTCTC
>CAYLOW010000529.1:0-1839 GCA_964385315.1 uncultured Anaerolinea sp. | reverse complement strand
CGATCCGACAATCGGTTTCGAAACTGACGCGTCGCACTTGGGGACCTACCCATCTGACATCCGAACTCGAGGATCAGTTGTACTGGTGGCTCGCATATTATCATTTTGTACGCCCTCACGAGAGCTTGCGTGTCAGATTACCAGAACCGATACTGAGAAAGGGTAAGCAGAGACCGAGGTTGTACGAGAAGATGACTCCTGCGATGGCGGCAGGGATAGTTGATCGGCGTTGGTCAGTGAAGGAACTGATCAGTTACCCGCTGCCATAATAGCAACGGAAGAAAAAAAAACAGACGGGAAATACGAGACTGCTTTACTGAAAGCGTGCATAGACTCTACCTGCATCGCGGCTGTCGGCGCATATTCGAACAAAAACGCGCTCATCTGAACGCGTCTCAATTACCAACCACCGATTATGGCGGCACCTTCCGTGAATTGGTAATAGGTCAGCCCTTTGAATTCAGGCTGGGACATCGGCTGCCCCATTTGCCAGGCGAAGTATGTAATCGGGGTTAGTGTGGCAATAAGCAGTGCGAGTAGCGTGGTTTTGAATAGCAGGGCAAAGCCCTTGCGTATGGTTTTCATGGGTTTGGTTTCCTTTTCGGTTTTTATGTCCTACAAAATAAGAACATTAGTTCTATTTTACCTCCAAACAAGATTCAAAGTCCAGCGCCATCAATCGCCAATCTTATCCTTGTGCTTTCGTGCTAAAATGACCGCAACTGCATTGGAGGTTCAACAACAAAAGGAAATAATCATGCATAACAAAAAGGTAACGCAAAAGATCGTATGCCTGATCTTCGGATGAAGAGAGGTGTGCGATACGATCCTTCAATATTACAAAACTAATATTTGATCTGAGTTGAAAAAAATGATGTCCCGAATGAAAAGTTCTGGCGCGAAAACCATCCAACAAAATTGGAAGAGAATTTTTTAAGTAATCTGAATTAGAGAAAATCCCGCATGAACAAAACTAAAAAACATATTGATCCGCACAAGATCATTTCCATTTGTGCCTGGTGTGGCAGGAAGATTTCTAAAGACTCCGAGATTTTTAGCCTTGGCGTAAAGGTAAGGTCCGGCATTGACCTTCAGGACCAGGGCGGTCATGTCGTTCGGATATTTCTCGCAAAAAATGAAAAAATAGTTAATGCCGTAGCGCCCACCGATAATTCGCAGGCAAAAGAAGCAGGCAATGATCTTGTATTTGCAATTTGCAGTCAACAATGTGTTGGCGCGCTAAAGCAGGCTCTTCAGGAAGAATTGAACATCATTTCTGATCAGGTCCATTGAGTTGTTACCCCGCGTTGCCGCGCTTTTTATGATGCGCAGCGCCATGTAGTCACTGGAGTAACCCATGAAATTCCATGCATCAGCTATCCAGCTTTCATCATCGGGCGGGGAATATTTCCAAGTCTCGTTGTCTGAATCCAATCAGGAACACTGCCCATATGTTTTACTTCAGAACAGTTTTGAATTTTTCCGAGGTCCAGCGTACTTTGAATGCCACGATTTAGACCTGGCTGGTTTTGATTGTATTAAGCGTTGTGAACTCCGAAATGGTTCCCTGGACATTGATGCGACAGATTCTGCTGAACACATCACCGTGACATTTGACGAACCTAACGAGAAAATTGGCAATCTTGCCTGGATGCTGAGAATAATTTTTGCCGAACGTGTTTCTTTTGTGAATTCATCAGGCATTTCAGAAATTCCAATTGAGGATCCGGACTTTGAGGAGCGCTGAGCCTTTTTATACTTGAAGGCTTTCTCTCCCAGGTAATCCATTCCAGGTAGCCTGTCACCCATCCAGCGGGCTTTTTACTGCCAGTCCGCCTC
>CAYLOW010000528.1:0-1876 GCA_964385315.1 uncultured Anaerolinea sp. | reverse complement strand
CCGATCGCCAGTAATTCAACCGGTCCCATCTCAGAGGCGCGGATGGAGGCCAGGTGTTTCTTCTCGTGGAAGAATTCGATCTCGCCGAAATATTTACCGGCTCCAAGTTGAAGCGCGACCACATCCGATTGATTCGCTCGCGGCAGCACAACTTCCACCGTGCCTTTGGCGACCACATAAAACGTATCTGCGTTCGAGCCTTCTGAGAGGATCATCGTTCCGGCTTCAAAATGCATGGTCTTCGCGTTGTGCGTGAGCTGCAGCATTTGCGCGGCGCTCAGCGCGGGCATGGCTTTCGCCACATATTCATTGACGATCTCTCCGTCGGCGATCAACGCGGTCCGGTGGGCGCGTTTTGCCAGCGCGCTGTCATGAGTGACGATGATGATGGTCTTGCCCTTTGCCACGAGGTCATTGAATAGCGCGAACACAGACTCGGCGGTCTTCGAATCAAGGTTGCCGGTCGGCTCATCCGCGATCACAACCGGCGGGTCGTTGGCCAGCGCGCGGGCAATTGCCACACGCTGCTGCTGCCCGCCTGACAACGCGGTGGGAAGTTTATGCCCCTGGTCTGCCAGTTCCACCAGTTCGAGCAGCTGCATGGCGCGTTTGTATCTTTCCCGCATGGGGTAGGTCCGGCAGAAATCCATCGGCAGCATGATATTTTCGACGACCGAGATCATCGGCAGCAGTTGAAAGAATTGAAAGACCACGCCCAGGTTCTTGCCGCGCCAGCGGGCCATATTATTCTCGCTGAGTTTGTGCACCGCGGTGTTGTTGACCCAGACTTCGCCGTCCGAGGGGATGTCTATGCCGGTGATCATGTTCAACAGGGTGGTCTTGCCGCTGCCTGATTTCCCGATAATGCTGACGAATTCACCCGCGTTGATCTGCAGGTCAACACTGTTTAGCGCGTGAAAATCTCCGACCGCGGTTTTGTAATATTTATGCACATCGTGCAGGTCGATCATCGGGTGGCCGTCTGCGGGTTCAGTAAATTTTTGAAAGAGTGCCATGTTTAATTGCCTCTCGTCCTCAACAGCCCCTTAACCGGGTCTGCCTGTGGAACGGAAATAAATTCAAGGGATTGCGGCGGTGTTTCTTATTTCACAAAATTGACAACAGCGGTCATGCCCCAGCGCATCGCGGGATCGGTATCTGTCAACAGGATGCTTACTTCATAAACAACATCGCCCTGGTTCTCTGAATAATTCTGGCTGATCGAAAATACATTGCCGTTCAATTCAACATCAGGCAGCGCGTCGAGTTTGACCTTGACGGCCTGGCCTTCTTTAATATTAACCACATCGATTTCAGTCAGGTCGGTGGTCGTTACCACCCATTGCGAAGTATCGGCCACGGTGATCACCGGATTTCCGGATGCCGCGAATTCGCCGACTTTCAGGTTGAGGTCTGTGATCACACCCGGGAAAGGCGCGCGGACTTCGGCATTTGCGAGCGCGGCGCGGGCGCCCGCCGTATTCGCCGAGAAGGACGGGTCGTGCAGGGCGTCATAATCCCTTTGCGCAAGCAGAAGGCGTGAGTTGGCATTTTGCAGGGATGATTCCAATTCAAGCCAGAGGATGGCTTTGCGGTAACGCGCCCAGGCGTCATCCAGCGCCTTTTTGTAAATTTTGGCGGTACCCTTGACAACACCGCTGTTCTTTTCAGCTTCCGTCTGCTCAAGGCTGCGGTCACTGAGGTCTTTATAAGGGTCAAAATCTGCGCGTGCCTTATCCAGCTTGACCAGCATGGTCTTGACCGCTTCGGAGGGAGTCATGCCTTTAAAGTCGGTGGGAATGTCGAAGTTATCGAGTTTATATTGCGCGTCACGCACTTCCTGGTAGGCGGTGGTCATTTCCTGCGCGGCTTTGGC
>CAYLOW010000527.1:0-1926 GCA_964385315.1 uncultured Anaerolinea sp. | reverse complement strand
ACCGGGCCGGTGGTTTTCCCCCAAATCAGTTTGTCACTTGAATCAAACCAGTCATTCCCATCACCGCCTGCAAATACCAAATCACCGATCGGGGTTTTGTTTGCAACAAAAGCTTCGTTACTTAGCACTTTTGTAGAGAAAAGTCCGGTTTCGGGTGAAAATTCGCTGGAAGCCGAACCAAGTCCTTTGACATGCTGTGCCCCTTTGAAGATATCGACCTGTTCGATGATCCCGGCATCCTTCGCCTTAAACGTCAGACGCGTACCATCCATCAACATAAATGTTGTAAAGTCTTCGCTGCTTTTTAGATCCTGGAAATCCCCATTACTGTTGCCTGCCACATCATCAACATCCACATGCGGGTCTCCCCAAATTGTCGTACTTTTATTGGTCCATTTGTCGAGTATCGTAAAAGTGGATCCATCAGCGAATTTAAAAAGGTATCGGTCGGATTCAGCATAATTCTGATCGTGAACCACCAACCCTTCCAGTGGCGCGTTTGATTTGACGCGCAGTTCCAACTTAATCTCAACGCTCTGGCTGCTGGTCACTGTGAATGTCTCTTCTGAAATGTTGTTTCCCCGGGCAGGCTCCGTGGTTCCGCGGCCCTGTACCAATTGATGCAATTCAGGCAGGCTTATATTGATATTTTCTATGGGAGGCATGTCATTCACTCCCTGGCTTTGGGCGGTGCGGGCGGAGTCGCTGATCAACGCCTGGTCTTCCTTAAAATATTCCAATGCGGATTTATCTTCCACATTTTTCCCTTTGCGGCGCAACTCTGCGTTTTTTTCGATCTCCATTAACCGCCGGGCGATCATTAAATTGGATGTGTCCGATGCTGCTACATTACTCATACCTGCCTCCAGGGGCAAACCGGGTCTATATCCATCATCGGCAGGTTTGATAAAATCTTTATGGCATTATGAAATCAATGCCAATAATCCTGACATGATTATGTTCAATAGGAATTTTGAGGGTTGGAAACGTGGTATATCCCCGCCAAACAAATTAACACAAACCAATGGCTGCCACCTGCATCAGCCACAATGTCCGGTACATATTTCTTTGTAAAAGAATTAATATCCAAAAACCCCGGTTCGACTTGTATCGCTTTGGGGACATCTTAAGATGTCTTCAATTTATAAGCAGGGAATTTAGTAACTACCTTGATTTTTGCGAATTTGCATAATGAAATTGCTGATATTCTCTTCAGATTGAAACTGGCATCCGGGTGCTACAGAAAACCCTGGCGCCCAGAAATCACTGGATAGGTTTTTTCGTTTATATCGAGGATATTCTTCAAAAATTTTTTGGGATGTTAGCTGTCGGGTAATCCGCATGAACTGCGCTGGATTTGCGGTGAGCGGAACCGTAATTACCCATTGAAAATATCCAGGGCGGATCACGATCGCGCCTAAACGCCAGCCGAATGATACACAAATTTCCTGGATCCAACGGGGTAGATCTTCAGTAATATCGCCCGACAAATAATGATCACTAAAACGGGGTATTAATATGCATGCATACGACAACTCATACGGGTTTTGTAATAAAGCGCCCAACTGATCCGCTGCATCCTGTCCCTGACCTGAAGATGGAAGATCCTCTTCAATGGTTGTCTGTGGGACAAAGACGGGGGATATTTTGTGCACGTCAAATTTGGATTCCAGAGCAGGGATAGACTCAGGCACCCGTGGTGTTGTTTGCGTTTCCTTTTGGTCAAGTTGTACTTGTTCTGTTTCAGTAGTTACATACTCAAAGGAATTCATGAATACCTCTGTAAATTATTACGCAAAAAATGCTCCGTTCTCTCGAAACAAGCCATGGCAAAACACCTGTCAAACGATTCCCTTTTGATTCAAGAAAGATCCATATTTTTGGTCGGTTCCTTGAATATGTTCAATGAGCCACTTTTTCAAAAAT
>CAYLOW010000526.1:0-1939 GCA_964385315.1 uncultured Anaerolinea sp. | reverse complement strand
CAAAAAGATGACCTGCCCTATTTCAGAGCAGGTCATCTTTTCATTTTCGCATCAAGCGTTACGCGGGTTGTTTTTCCCCGTTCTTCAACGCCTCTTTTAGTGTCAAACCCAAACGTGTAATTCCCTCGCGGATATGATCCGGATCGGAAAAAGAGAAATTGAGCCGCATTGTATTTGCACCGCCGCCATTTGGATGGAAGGACGCGCCGGGTACGAATGCCACCTTGCGTTCAATTGCCACTTTCAACAATTCAGCCGCGTCCACATTTTTCGGCATCATGCCCCAGAGGAACATGCCGCCCAATGGCTTTGTCCAGGTCACTTCAGGCGGGAACATTTCCTCCATCATTTCTATCATCACATCACGCCGCTGTTTGTACGTCGCGCGGATCACTTTGACATGCTCATCCAAAAAACCGCCTTTGGCAACTTCATAAACCACATGCTGATTAAACGATGAGGTGTGCAGGTCGGCTGCTTGTTTTGTCATCACCAATTTACGAACCACTTCCGGCGGCGCGATCACCCACGCCAGGCGCAAACCGGGTGCAAGCAGTTTGGAGAATGTGCTTAGGTAAATCACGTTCCCGGTATATTCGCCGTCGGTATCATCGCGATAACGGCTGTCAAGCGTCGCAACAGACGGAATATGTTCGCCGTCATACCGCAGCTGGCCATAGGGATCATCCTCCACGATCGGCACACCGTATTGATCCGCCAGCAGCACGAGCCGTTTGCGGCGTTCAAGACTTAAGGTCGAGCCGGAGGGATTCTGGAAGTTTGGAAGAATATAAATGAACTTCGGTCCGATCCGGAGCGCCTCCTCCAGTTTATCCACGATCATTCCGTTTTCATCGGACGGGACGGAAATATACTGCGCCCCGTACGCATTCCAGGCCTGCAATGCGCCCAGGTAGGTCGGTGATTCCACCACAATGTAATCACCGCGATTCACGAACAGGCGTCCGATAAAATCAAGCGCCTGCTGCGAACCGGATGTGATCATAACGTTTTCGGCAGTTACCCGCACACTGTAACGGGTATTGTGGCGTGCGATCATCTCGCGCAGGGGCAGATAACCTTCGGTCGTGCCGTATTGCAAGGCTTGCGCCCCATGATCGACTAACACCCGGTTGCAAGCCTCCTGAAACTCCTTGACAGGAAAAACTTCAGGCGCAGGCAATCCCCCCGCAAACGAAATGAGATCGGGCTGCTCAGTGAATTTCAACAATTCACGAATGACAGAACTTCCCATTTTTCTTGTACGATGAGCGTAACGATACTCCCACGGTGTTTGCATTTATTCTCCTTGGTACGGAAATAAAAAAACCTGGCAGGTACGTTTGTACCCGTCAGGCTGGCTAACCTAAGGCATAAGCAGGATGCCCAAAAGGTCGAAACATAATATTCGTTTCATGGTTTGTTTATCTTACCCACTTTTGGGCGGGACTGCAACCATTTTAATCACCCTGATTTTATGACAAATTTCCTGCGATGATCTTTTCAATGGATGTTCGTGTGTACGAATCGAGCGGCAGATGAAGGGAAGCATCCAACTTAACCCAAACATGCTCCTCAGCCTCATCATTTAATTCCACCTTGAGCGAGTCGGTCTTGCAGGCAAAATCAAAGAAAATGAAGTGGCGCTTCTTCCAAAATGAAGGGTCGTAAATGAACTGCTGGAAGTTGATGAACTTCAGCTCATAAATATCCAACCCGGTCTCCTCCTTCGCTTCGCGGATCGCCGTCTCTTCCAAACGCTCACCCAACTCCACATGGCCACCGGGGACAACATACTTGCCGGGCCATTTATGGCTCTTCAATAACAACATCTCACCTGCCTGGTTGAAGATGAAGACCCCAACGGTTGGTTCTGGAAAACATTGCTCTGTCATCATTCCTCTTTTTTCCTGTTGGTCTTGAGCAATTGTAGCTCATT
>CAYLOW010000525.1:0-1941 GCA_964385315.1 uncultured Anaerolinea sp. | reverse complement strand
GACATGATCGTAACAGACATGGAGATGAATTTGGTCGAAGGGAAATACCGCCCATCCGTGGCGCTTAACCTTTGGACCGCCTTCATGCGCACCAGGCCTGAATTGAACGCGGTCGTCCATACTCACTCCCCGTATGCGACTGCGTTTTCTGTTGCCTATCAATCGATCCCGGTCATTACCGAGACCATGGCAGACTGGTTCGGCCAGCCGGTGCCTGCGACACGTTACTTAAGCGTGGAAGACCCCGAATTTCCAACCCTGCCGGTTGAGGTCATGGGCGGCGGCTATGCGGTCCTGCTGGGCAACCACGGGCCGATCACGGTCGGCAAGACCCTCGCGCACGCCCTGGAGCGCGCCGTCACATTGGAAGAGGCCGCACGCACCTATTCGATCGCCCGCACGATCGGCGGACCCGTCAGTTTGAGCGATGGGCAGGCGCGCGCTTCGTTCGATTACTACCACAACCGTTACGGACAGAAGAAACCGTAGGAGATTCAGGCATGCTGGAATTCAATGATTCGTTGATCGCGTTCGACCTGCAGGCGCAGGATGCAAAGGAAGTGATCCAAAACCTGGCGGATAAGATGCACGCGCAGGGGCTGGTCGCGGCGGAATATGGCGCGCAGACCTGGGCGCGTGAATTGGATCACCCGACCGGGCTGCCGACCAATCCGTTCTGCATCGCCTTTCCGCATGCCGATGCCGCGGGAGTCAACCGCTCCGCGCTGGGTGTAGCGGTGCTGCGCCAGCCGGTGAAATTCCAAAACATGGCAGACCCGGACGAGGGCCTGGATGTGTCGCTTGTGTTTATGCTCGCCAACCGTGACCCGGAGGAGCAGATCCAAACCTTAAGGAATTTGGCTGTGTTATTTGGGCAGCCTGAAAAATTAACCGAACTTCGAGACCAGACCTCCCTGCAGGGGGTTGCATCCTGGCTGAGGCGTGAGCTCCGCCTGAGTTAAGGGCGCAGGTGCCGGACTGATTTCGAAAAGGAGGAGTACTACTGGCATATTTCACTTGTTCACTCAAATAGTCGACTATCTTGTGTGGAAGGAGAAAATAGTTTATGAGCAAATTGATTGTAGTTGCGTGCGGCGCAGGGATCAACACATCGACCATTGCCGAAGATTCGATCAAGGAGCGGGTGGCGAAGGAAGGCTTTGCAGATGTGGAGGTCAAACGTATCCTCATGGCTGACATTGAAGGATACCTCGCCCGGACCGACCTGATCATGGTCGTTTCGATGATGAAGATCTTCCGAACGTTCAATGTGCCGGTTTTTCAGGGCATGCCTTTTCTGATCGGTTCCCAGGCGGAGAAGGATGTCTTATTGGACAAAATTGTTGAAGCAATCAAGAAAACTTAAACTGGATATTCCGATCCAGATTCAGATATAAAAAGGAGAATGTATCATGGGATTTCTATCTACTGCTGTTGGTTGGTTCCTAAGCCTCGGCTCATCGGTCATCGTGATGATCGTTCTGATCATCCTTGGCCTGATCTTCCGAGTAGGCTGGCAGAAAGCTGTTCGCGGCGGTATCACGACCGGCGTCGGCCTCGCCGGCTTGTTCCTGGTCGTCAATGTCATCGTCGGCGCCTTGCAGCCGGCTGTGGCTGAAATGGCCACCCGCTTTGGCATGACAAAGACCCTCGTCGATGTCAACTGGGCGGATGCAGGTATTGCCTGGGGTTGGCCTGGTGTAGCCGGGTTGATCGTCTCCCTGCTGGTGGTCAATATTTTGATGGTTTGGCTCAAGCTGACCAAGACCCTCTGGACCGATGTATGGTCCTACTGGCATGGTTCCGCTCTCGCCGGTTTCGTGTGGGCTTTGACGGGCGGTAACGTATTCCTCGGCATTCTGGCTGGTGTCCTCTATCTGGTGGCAGGCAGCTTGATGAGCGATATGACCGCCAAGAAATACCAGGAATTCAATGACATGC
>CAYLOW010000524.1:0-1957 GCA_964385315.1 uncultured Anaerolinea sp. | reverse complement strand
CCCATGATTTCTTTGATAATGCCGATAACGGGTTCGACGGTGCATTTACGTAAACGATAGATTGCCTGTCCGATTTCAGTGGCAAGTTTGTATGCCATCTTCTCTTTTGGGCTGGCATCAGGCGCAGGCGCTTGCGGCAGTTTGCCCAACAACACGTTGAGGTCTTTGCGATGCGCTTCGCGACCCGTTGCAATATATGGCTGAATGCCATATCCTTCGATGATACAGATATTGGCTTCGCTAAAGAAACCATTATCCAACGCAACGGCATTGGGTGTGCCCAGTTCAGCAGGAAGCGCTTGTAAAGTAGGTTCCACTTCTTTTTTGTCGTTCGGGTGATTGGACAGGGAAGTGGCTACGATTAACATGCTGTTCTGCTCCACGGCTGCTTGAACGTTGTAGTGTTGGTCAAAACCATCGTTGATACTATTCTTCATAATTCGTGACTCTGAATCGGTAAAATTGAATTGATCTTTGTCTCGCGGTCCAGCCTCCGGAGGTTTGGGTTCTTTTCCGCTGTGTTTCCGCTTGCGCTTTCGCACTTTGGCTTCGCGCTCGCGCATTTTGTTGTCGTATTCTACTTTTTCATTCTCATAGCGTTCTTGGGCACGAGCTTCCAAAATCGCTTTTGCTTCCGCCAATTTCACCAATCGATTCTGGCGTAACACAACTTCATCTTGTACCAAAAATCCTTTTGGTAATTGGATTTCTCCCTGGTCTGCTTTCTCGCCTAACTCAAACAATTCAGCGACTTCCTCTTTCAATTGCCTTTCTATTTCCAAAAGCCGTTTATAACTGACTGCATGGCTTTTCGATGCATCTGCATGAATTTTACTGCCGTCCAAACTAAGATTGCCCATTTTCAACACGCCCGCTACCTTCGCCATCAACAATATCTGCACAAACAACCCCTGCAATTCAGATAGAAAGATCTTCCGAAAATTCGCTATTGTGTCATGATCCGGATGCAGTCCGCCTGCTACATACCGAACTCCCAGGTTTTCGTAGGTTGCTTTTTCTAACTTGCGCGAACTGAATATCCCGCTGGCATACCCATAAAACAGCAAGCCTAATAAAGATTCTGGCGCTATCGCTTCGCCTCCTCTCTCTGCATACCCTGCATAAATCTTACTCAAATCTAGCTGTGAGATAATATCTACCACAAAACGTGCCAGATGATCTTCAGACAGAGCATCTTTCAAGAAAATTGGCGTATTCAACGTCGCTTCGTAATCCGGTAACTTAAATTTTCGCGTCATTCCTCAAGTCTACCAGCCTTCTCTCCGACAACCTGCTAGGAATAACCCCTCGACAACTTGAAAGGCAACAGATACCTGATAATGTAAAGATGGTCGTTTGGAAACGCGATGGACGTCGTTGCGTCAAATGCAGAAGTCAAGAGAACTTAGAGTACGATCATATCTTCCCAGTTTCTATACGTGGCAGTAATACAGCAAGAAATATTGATCTCTTGTGCGAAAAATGCAATCGTTCCAAAGGTGCAAATTTGATATAAAAACGCTCCGCATAACAAATCGTGTATTGGGCACCGAGCATCCTGCGGCATTTCCAAGTATTATTCTGGTTCAGGTTTTTCCTGCATTGTATACGTTTGTCCGCCAGCCGTTAACACAGCCCGATCGCCGTTCGCAGGCTTACTGAGGGTAACCCCCATATATGGGTATGCCATTTTTAGGGGCTGTTCTAATTAAAAGAAGGTTAGAGAGACGTACAAAATTTTTTGCGAACAAAAAAACATCCCAAGATATGGGATGTTTTTTTGTGTAGAGCTGATTTGCCTGTATATAGCGGCTATGGAGATGTATATCACCAAGGCTGATTTTGGCAAGGAGACGTACTACCACTGTACTACGCCCGCGAACACGATCAAAGCCATCTTGACCGGAGTGCCGAGACCCAGGATCGGACTGGGGACACCACGATTTTCAGTCGTGTG
>CAYLOW010000523.1:0-1961 GCA_964385315.1 uncultured Anaerolinea sp. | reverse complement strand
GTTGAACTAAGCGCTTCGCGCAGAAACCCATAGATCGTAGAACTGGATAACAAAAAACAATCAGGCTATATTTCCTTTTTGAAATCAAACTCAAAAAGGAGATATAGCTATGAGTGCGTTAAGACAAAAGATGATCGAGGATATGCAATTAAAGGGGTTGGCTGAGCGAACGCAGGAGGCTTACGTTGGCGCGGTACACCAGTTGAGTCAGCGCTTCAAAAAGTCGCCTGACAACATTAACGAAGAGGAACTTCGAGAATATTTTTTGTACTTGAAGAATGAGAAGCGGGTCGCAGAAAGCACCTTCTCAATTGCCTTATGCGGAATCAAGTTTTTCTATGAGCAGACGCTGAAGAAAGAATGGCATACCCTGCAACTTGTCCGTCCGGACAGAAAGAAGAAACTTCCCGTTGTTTTCAGCATGGATGAGGTGAAGCGGGTATTGGATTGTGTGCATCGTTTTCAATATCGGGTTTGCCTAAACACCATCTATGCTTGTGGATTGCGCCTGCTGGAAGGAACTTATCTGGGCGTGAAAGATATCGACAGCGACCGCAAGATGCTCCATGTCGTTCAGGGAAAAGGAAACAAAGATCGCTATGTGCCCCTGCCTGATCATACCCTGATGCTGTTACGTCATCTCTGGGTCACTCATCGCAATCCCAAGTGGATATTTCCTTCACGAAACGGGCTTAATGCATTTGATGAAAGTGCGGTTCAAAAAGCATTTCAAGGCGCACTGCGTGAAAGTGGAGTAAACAAAATCGCTTCGGTCCATACCTTGCGCCATTCCTATGCCACGCATCTGTTGGAAGCAGGTGTTGATCTGCGGATCATTCAGGTTTATCTCGGACACGCCTCTCCTTCCACAACTGCCATCTACACCCATCTCACCTCTGTAACTGAAGCGCAGGTCAGTCAACGGATCAATCAAATCCATGCAGATCTATGGGGCTAGAACTGGCTGACCTCTTTCGAGAGTATGGCGCTGCCTACCGAAAAAAATATGCGGACAAACTCCTGCCCTCTCATCGCCAGGCAATGTGGGCCATTGAATCCTGCCGTACTGAGCGCCTGGGCGGACAGGTATTCGGTTGTGAAAAATGCCAGGAATTCCAATATAGTTATCACTCCTGTCGTAATCGCCATTGTCCCAAATGTCAGCATGAGCTAACTCAGAATTGGTTGAAGGTTCAGCAGGAATTACTCCTGAATGTCCCCTATTTCTTTCTGACCTTCACCCTGCCTTCCGAGTTGCGCGATCTGGTGCGCGCTAATCAGAAAGCTCTCTACTCCCTGCTCTTTCAGGCTTCGGCAGAAGTCACACAAAAACTTGCGCTTGACCCGCGTTATATCGGCGGACAGATCGGCTTGGTGGGGGTCCTTCACACCTGGACCCGCAACTTGATCTACCATCCGCATGTGCACTACCTCGCCCCTGGCGGTGGATTGCATTCTGATGGGCAGACTTGGTTACCATCACAACATGGATTCTTTCTGCCTGTACCGGCTCTCTCCAAATTATTCCGGGCTGCCTTCAGACGCGGATTAGTCAAATTGAAACTCTTTGACCAAGTTCCTTCCAGGGTCTGGACAAAAAAATGGGTCGTTCATTGCAAGCCCGTTGGCAATGGGCAAGCCGCTCTCAAGTATCTGGCTCCCTATATCCATCGCGTTGCCATCAGTAATAGACGCTTGCTTTCTTTTGATAACCGCGGCTCCATGGAGACTTCTCAGGTTACCTTTCAGTATCGTGTTTCCGATACCGGTCAACTCAAAAAGTGCAGACTTTCTGTTGAACAGTTTTTTCAGCGTTTCCTTCAACATATTCTCCCACATGCCTTTGTCAAGGTCCGCTATTATGGCTTCTTTGGTGCCTCTGTCCGTCGCAAGTTGGCTGCCTTACAACAGCGCCTTGGCACTCAAGCGCATGGACCGTCCGAACAGCAGACCACCTCTTC
>CAYLOW010000522.1:0-1965 GCA_964385315.1 uncultured Anaerolinea sp. | reverse complement strand
TGCTACTTGGGAACTGATTGTTAATGAACGTACCCAACTTGTGGGTAATAGATAGATCTATACACAGGCCATGCAAACGGCATTTGCCTCCCTTCCCACAACAGCCCCCACCTTCACTCCGCTTCCAACGGATACCCCATTTGTGACCGCGACACAATTGGGGACCCCGACCCTGCTCACAACCCCCACACTCGCCAATATAAGTTTGCCATCCCGGGCTTCCTGCATTCCCGATACACCGCCGCAAACCGGAAAGGTCGTGGATGTGGTGGATGGAGACACCATCAAGGTGATGCTCGATGAAGACGGCCTGACCTACTCTATGCGCTATATAGGCATGGATAGCCTGGAAATCACGACCCAAACCGAGTATTATGGGGCTGAAGTTTCCGCCAAAAACAGCGAGCTGGTCTATGGGAAAAACGTGGTCATGTATCGTGACGTCTCTGAAGTGGACAGGTATGGGCGCCTGCTGCGCTATGTCTACGCCGGGGATGTTTTTGTGAATTATGAACTCGTGGTCCTGGGCTTCGCGGAAGCGAAGAGGTACCCGCCCGATACGGCCTGTGCCGCGTATTATTCAACCGCGCAGCAGGCTGCCGTCGCCAGCCTTGGGTTGTGGGCCGCCGCGGCGCCCCAACAGGTCATCGCCTCCACCCTGGTGTCACCAGTTAATGCGGGCAGCTCCGCGTGTGTCTGTTCGAGCAATTCATACAACTGCAAAGATTTTCCCAACCGGGCGGCTGCCCAGGCCTGTTTTGAATCCTGCCGCGCCGCGGGCGCGGGAGATGTGCACCACTTGGACGGCGACAACAACGGGCAAGCCTGCGAAGCAATGCAATAGAGAGATATTGTCAGTATATGGAAACAATGGCGCGCGAGCGGCCGCTATAGTCTGGTGCTTGGGAGGAAGTGCGTCCACAGTTCTTTTCTGTTATTCTTAGTTGGGGGGATTACATCACCCCTGTTAAAGCACAAAGTGGATAGCGAATTCGCCGTCCACTTTGTGCTAATTGATATTCTGGAAAATCTTACAGGTTGAGCAAGGCTTCGACCGTCTCTGTCTTTGCATTCGTCATGAAAGAGAAACCGGTCTTCTCGTATGGCACTTTCATGGGATCGTAGTTCTGTACCATGCCAGCCGGTGCCGGGTTATCCAACATCTGCCCAGGACTCCCATAAAGTTAAGTTATGTTCCAGATGAAGGTGATTTTGATCAAAAAATAAGTTGTATAATGAAATTATGAAATCAAAGGTATACATTGAAACCAGCGTCATCAGTTACTTTGCCGCCCGCCCAAGCCGCGATATTATTATTGCTGCGAACCAACAGGCTACATAAGAGTGGTGGGCTTCGCGGAAAAAGGACTTTGATATTTATATTTCCCAGCTTGTGATTCAGGAAGCGGGATCTGGTGACGAAGAGGCCGCCGCGAGTCGTCTTGAAGCGTTGGATGATTTTCCCCTTCTGGATATCCTTGGTGAGGCAATTCAATTGGCCGAAAAACTGATCGAGCAAAAAGCCATTCCTGAAAAAGCATCTGAGGATGTCCTTCATATCGTTATTGCAGCAGCGCATGGAATGGAATACCTGCTGACCTGGAATTTTAAACATATTGCCAATGCAGCCATGTGCGCGAACGTGGAATTAGTTTGCCGCTTGAATGGTTATGAACCCCCGGTTATTTGTACGCCCTTGGAGTTAATGGAGGTGTAGGATGTGGAACGATCCGATTGTTGAAGAAGTTCGTGCTGCCCGTGACGCACATGCAAAAAAATTTAATTACGATCTAAGAGCCATCGCGGCTGATCTGGAAAAGCAGCAAACAAAAGGGAAACGCAAGGTCGTTACTTTATCGCCTAAAAAAGTTGTGGTTTTGCCAAAAGCAAAAGCAGGCAAGGAGAACTGATTTTTGCAGTCAGATGCTGCACCGTTGGTTTACCTCCGGGCCTGGCAATCTCCTA
>CAYLOW010000521.1:1620-1974 GCA_964385315.1 uncultured Anaerolinea sp. | reverse complement strand
GCAAGGATACCACCGTGAGATATATGCGTCAAGCGAGTAAAACGATCAATCAATTACCTCCCAATTCCATGCCCGCCCGCGACTTTTAACTCTGTGCCGCCTGGTGGTCCATCCATCAACGGCATGGCTTCTGCGATCAGAGACCTCACCCGCTCATCCTTAAGCGACATATCGTGCGCCTCTTTATCATCCCAGACTTCGAATATCCAAACACAGGTTTTATCAGCAACATCCTCGTTGACAATATATGCGCGACACCCAGATAGTTGAGCCACCACTTCCGAAGCGCGCAGCAGAATTTCGACCAATGCATTACGTTTGCCTGCGTGGGCATTGAGTTTTCCAGCCATCGCG
>CAYLOW010000521.1:0-1610 GCA_964385315.1 uncultured Anaerolinea sp. | reverse complement strand
GCGGCACCCAGGCAACTGGGATACAACACTCAAAGCGCGTAACAGGATATCAACTAACATAGTACGCTTTCCTGTTTGAGCAGTAAGCTTTCCAGTCATCGCGTACATTTTATTTTGCTCCATCTGATTAAATAAAACATCCCGCAGATGTGAATAAATCGCTCAAACCTGCGGGACACTACGTAACATTAATTATTCGCGGGATTCGTGCTTGTGTATAACCCAATCGCATTCCCTGTTGGGTCTTTGAAAATACCAAACCAACCCATTCCAGGAATTTCGGTCTTCTGGTGAAGTACTTTGCCGCCAAGTTTTTCCACCTGCTTCAAGTCGGCGTCAATATCGTCGCTGTCAATATAGACCAATACCTGTCCAGCAGGGTTATCGGCAGAAACCTCAGGGAGGCCACCGCCTGAACCATCGCCAGCCTCCCACATGGAGTAATTCATCTCGGGGACAAGCTGAATTTTCCAACCAAATAAATCCTGATAAAACGTACTTGCAGCATTCACGTTCGCGGCGGGAATCTCAACATGGACAATATTTCGCTTGGACATAACATTCTCCTTATTAATAAAGTGGATAACGGTATGTAGATTTTAGAACATACGTTCTAAAACGTCAAGCGCCAGATATGGGATTTTCTTCGGAGTTCCCCCCACATATTCCTAATTTTTTTATTGTCCGTATTTTGCGAGGATGCGCAGGAATATAGCCCTGTCATCTGGCATGATCTCTGCAATTTCAAACCCAACGCGATACAAATTTGGTTCGATGTCGTCCATCTTGCACCATTTTGTGCGGGCAATGAAAATAATGTAGGGCCTATCTGCCAAATCAGAGGTTAATTCAAGGCGCAGGTAATAATCCCTTTGAAGTGGAAGCGGCACGGTTGTCTCCAATTGCAGACCAATGGCGCCAACCTCCACCATGTGACCGAGTATTTCCTGCGTATCATCATTAATAACACGCATATAAAAAGAAAACTTTTTTCTGGGGGTCGTACGTCGTTCGGGCATGAAAATTCTCCTTTTTCAAGATGAACTTTATTCCCCTAATCGTACCACTTTTAGCCTTGCTATGAATATAAAGTTTATATTAAATTGATACGCTCAAAGGGAGAAGAAATTTCCCGAAGGCGGGATCAAATACACCGTTAGGGGTGATACGGAATCGATCAGATAAATTGTCGAATCGCAAAGGTCGCAACTATTCATATTTTAGTGCCTGAACCGGGATCATGGTTGCCGCTCGCAAAGCTGGGTACAAACCTGAGAGCATTCCGATAAATGTTGAAAACACGAGGGCAAAAATCGGCAGCCAGACGGGGGTGTAAACTGCGACGCTGGGCGGGGCGCCGCCCTGTTGACTGGCTTGACCAGCCAGGTAAATAATTGCGATCACGTTAATTGCCTGCGCCGCCAGCCAGCCAATGACCACCCCGCCGACCCCGCCGAGGAATCCGATGCCTGCGGCTTCGCCGAGAAAAATGGATAATATATCGCGGTTGGTTGCGCCAACAGCTTTCATCAATCCAATCTCGCGTGTGCGTTCAAGAATGGACATTGCCATGGTGTTGGCGATGCCGATTGCCGCGACCAGAAGCGCAA
>CAYLOW010000520.1:0-2002 GCA_964385315.1 uncultured Anaerolinea sp. | reverse complement strand
GAAAATTGGTTGGGGGAAACGAGGGTACCCAAAGGATCTGGTTGAGTATATTGGAGTTGTGAAAAGACAGCCAAGATACCCAACCAGGAGAATAATAATACCATGCATGCAGCAATTGAAGAGGCGCCGGGAGAATGTGACAGCGATGATCAGGATGATGAGGCCCAAAAGAACATGCTCCATTTGTTTTTGGGAACAGCACAACAGTACGGAGGAAAATGGCAAGACATTTTTCGAGGAGTAAGCGACAAACGAGAAACAGGTAAGATCAAATATCCCATGAGCGTCTTGTTGTTTACGGGGGTGCTGCTGTTTATTTGTCAACTGGGAGCGCGTCGCCAAGTCAACCACCAGCTGCGGGGCAATGCACGTGTACGTGCGAAATACCAGTTGCTATTCGGGGTAGAAGATGTTCCGCATGGAGATACGTTGAACTACACCTACCAACAGCTTCAGGTAGAAGAAGTGCAGGAAGTCGTTTGTCGCCTCATGGAAGGGCTAATGAAGCGGGAGGAGTTGCAGAAATGGCGGTTGTTCGGGATATATGATCTGATCGCGTTGGATGGCACCGGGGTGTTGACCTATCATGAGCGGCATTGTGCCGCCTGTTTGACCCGCAAGCTTTCTAACGGGCAAATTCTCTACTATCACCCGGTATTGGAAGCCAAATTGGTGACTCCCAACGGCTATGCTTTGTCCTTGATGACCGAATTCATTGAGAATAGCGATCCGCTGGCGACCAAACAAGATTGTGAACTGAAAGCGTTTTACCGTCTGGCAGATCGGCTGAAGAAACGATTTCCGCAAGCCCATTTTTGTTTATTGCTGGATGGTCTCTTTGCCGGTGGACCAACCTTAGCCGTGTGCGAAAAGAAGGATTGGAAATACCTGATTGGCTTGACCGATGACGATTTACCAACGGTCAACCAGGAATTCGAAACCTTACTGGCCCTTCCACCCGAGAACCGGAAGGAAATCGCGTTATCCAAAGGTGTCCGCCAAGCCTATCGCTGGATGGATGGAATTGCCTACACCGACAGCGACAATCGTGCCCATTCCATCAATGTGTTGGAATGCGTGGAAACAACCCTCGCCAAGCCAGAGCAACCGACCAAGTTCAAGTGGTTGACCAATTTCACCCTGCTCTCAACCAATGCCCCGACCTTGGCCAACCAGGCCGGGCGACTACGCTGGAAAATCGAGAATGAAGGCTTCAATCTCCAGAAAAACGGCGGTTTTGCCCTCGAACATGTCTTCAGCCATCATGAGACCGCCCACAAAATCTTTTATCTGCTGCTGCAAATCGCCCTGTTTTTCTTCCAACTGATGACGAAAAGTGCGGCGTTCTTTCGCGCTTTCCCCAAAGGGTTGGGCTCTTTAAAAAATGTCGCCTACCGTTTGCTCGAAGCCTGGCGCAATCTTCGTATCCCGAATGGGGCTTCGTGCGCATTTCTGGCCCTGCCCCTCGATTCTTCATAACCGCACCCGCGTGACAGATTACCTGCTCAAAGTACCTTCGCATTGGGTCCCGTTGTCTTGCCTCTTGTCTGAGGTTCTATTCGGATGGCATAATCAACTCTCAGCTCGGTGGCCTTATTCCTACTGTACAATAGCCGTTAAGGATCGGTATATAGGAGGAAACGATGTGGATTATTGACCCAAATGCTGCAGATGGGCGGAATTGGTTGTCACTCCTCGACGGCGAATTAAGCGTCGCGGTCGAATTTGACGTTTCAGAAGAAGGCTATCAGGATAATATCAAGATCGTTTTTTCTGAAAATTGTGCTCCCGAATTTTCACTTTTCAAAGCGGATGAGACTTCTTTTGGGCTGACTTCAGAACAGGCCCGTATTCTCGCTCAGTGGTTGATCGCCGCAGCAGATAAAAATGATCAGTGGTTACAACAGTGCAAATAACAAAACTCGATGATTTTTGCATGCGATGAGTCCGTTTCCGTCCCGTGCACGCCTAGGTCCTCTCTTTTTTTCGTTCTTCAGAGCTG
>CAYLOW010000519.1:0-2003 GCA_964385315.1 uncultured Anaerolinea sp. | reverse complement strand
AATGGATCGAGGAGAAAGCCTGGATCGTGCTGCGATTACCTTCCGGTGAGATGGGGCGTGAAGGCGCGCGCTTGACAGCCGGCGTCTTGTACAACGTTTTCGATGCCGCGTATCGCCGCGCGACCCTGGAAAAACCTGTGCCGTTTTATTTCATCGTGGATGAAGCGCAGGAGATCGGTTCGGGCATGCGCCTGGAGTCCATGCTGGCAGAAGGCGCCAAGTTCGGCGCGCGCATGTTCGTATTGGCGCAGTCTTTATCCATGATGCGCAAGGTGGAGGGCATGGAGCCGGTTGTGCAGGCCATGCTGGCGAACACCTCCACCCAGATGTTTTTCTCACCGGATCCGGAAGATGCCGACCTGATCCGTGCCACACTGAGTTCCACGGTGCGCTATGGAAACATGACTCTGGATCTGCCCTCTTTGCAGTGTTGGTTACGTGCGCGTATTGGTGGTCGTTGGCAGCCACCGACCTTGACTCAGATCAAGCCCTTGCCGCGTGCAGAGGGTAGTCGGGTGAAGGCACTGATCGAGGAAGTGATCGCTTTTCATCCTGAAGATTATCTGCCCGCCGATGGCTGGCAGGAAAAAGCATCCAAAGCTTTGGAGGAAATGCTTCCGCCGGCATTATCCAAACTATTGGATGAATTCCTCGCGGTGCGTTTGGAAAACCAGGAAGCAAGGGTTTCGCAGCCCGCGCCACAAGATGACGACCGCAGGCTGGGTTTCTGATGACCGGGATGATTCTGCGTTTTCTTTTTCTGTTCTGCGGCGGCACGCTGGGCTGTGCAATTACCGCCTTCGGAGTCTTATATTTTGCCTGGGTCATGTCCCGAAGGGACAATGGATGGGAACGATGAATGATATGCAAGTTCTGATTGAACAAATGGTTTCGGATATATCCAGTCAAGCTGTGCGGTTGGATGAGGTTCGTTTGCAAAAGTTTCTGGAATGGTTGAAGTCTCATAGCAGCAAGGTGAATACTGTGGAACAGGTTCACATTGAAGTCGCAATTCATGATGAAAGAAGGATCGATGATTGTCTCAAAAATGATTTGAAGAGATGGTTTGAATCTTTACCCATGCCGGGCTTGCTCTGGGAATATCACCTGCTCCTGAATGAGATTGTCTGGTGGCGCGACCTCGATCTGCGCACGGTGGCCCGAATCCTGCGATCTGAAGGGAGTGATTGATGTGCTCAAACTCTTGATTGGATTTATCGCCGGATTGCTTGTCGGCTTCCCATTGGGGCTTGTGCTTCCTATTGAGTTTTTCTATATCGCCTGCATCATTCTTGCCCTGCTGGCAGTATTGTTTTTCTTCTTCTTTCATTTTGGGTTGCGCGATTTTCAGGAATATTAGTCGCGCAGGAGTTTGGTATGCAACGTGTGAGAATTGGTTTTATTTCATCTTTACTTTCTGTCATCATCCTGCTGACGGCGGCCTTTACCAACGCCGCTCCGCTTTCTGCAATTGAGATGAATGAAGGTCGTACTTATGACCAGGCCCATGACACGGGCTATATTGATTGGAGTGGTTCTGCGCAGTATGTGTATTTAACACACAAGGATGGTACCTACCTGCCGCCGCAGGAAGGCGGTGCATCTTGTGGCTCCGGTTGTTCGGAGTGGGTCACACGCCTGGGCAATGGTGGCTTAGCAAGCGGCGTGTTTGATCGCAATGTATCCTACTTTGAGGTCATGGTTGCCTTTAGCCCCAACTCAAGCGTGGGGAGCGCGGTACTTCGAGCTTGCTCGGCAGTTGTCACATGGAACTTATATAACAGTGCAGGAAGTCTGCCCGGATTTGTAAGCATGTACTTGACAGTGCCAACGGGATGCCGATCATGGTCGATCGCAGCTTCTGGTGGTTATGTGGATTTTCGGTCTGTCGATGTGAACTACATCGGACCACCATCCACGCCCACCTTTACGTCCACTCCATTACCAACTTTTACCCCGTCTGCAACATCGACACCGACATTGATCCCTACCTCAACCTTCAC
>CAYLOW010000518.1:0-2039 GCA_964385315.1 uncultured Anaerolinea sp. | reverse complement strand
GATGAGTATCTCCTCAAAATCCTCGCCGCAGCAAATTAGATGCGATTGCCCTGAAAAAAACATTGACTTATATTTCCGAATCCTGTAAACTATAAATACTCCGATGGGGAGTAGCGCCCGTTTATATTCGGGTGGACAGTCGTCAAGACGGAAAGAGATTTCCCGGCTGTTTGAAAGAAATCGCAAGACCATCGCCATATCTTGGTGATGGTCTTTTTGTTTTGAATATTTTATCGATTGCTTCAAATAAAATGATTAAGCAACTTTGTTTTCGAATCACTTTAGCGACCTTTGCCCTCTGCCTTTGTTTAGGCAGCCAGGCAGTCCTACCCATATTCAACGTAGATGGTGTACCCTTGTTGAATGTTGCCGAAATCGATTTCGAGCAGACTGAATTTGAAGAAGATTTTTTGACAACAATTATTGCCGAAAAAATTATAGATCGCATGTTTTCCAAACCTAGGCATATGAATCTGGAATTTCAAGCCTCCTGTGTCGTACCTGTTTTTCCCCCTCCCAAACACGCATGAATTACAAGACACCCTGCGTCGGTGGCCAATAACAGCCTCTGGTTGTTATTGTACTTTGTCATCCCAATAGCTTTAGCTATTGCTACTTTTCCGGGTGTGTAGCAGATCAAATGGCTGTGAATTAGCCAGTCAAGTGGCTGTTGGTTTTTGATGCTAGTAAAAAGGACCTAATTATGGAATTCCTGGAAGAATTATTTGACTTTGTAGAACGAAAACGTAGAAAGCATAACGGGATTTTTGGACAGGGAGATCATCATCATGATCATGACATTGATGATGATGAACACCATCAGCATCATCAATGTCAACACCCAGCCAATGCATACACCCAAATTCTTGCAAACCCTGCAGCTGTTCCAACGGGTAACGTTTGCCGCAGGTGTTCAACACAAATTGTTCAAGGCACAAAATTTTGCCATGGTTGCAGAAACTCGATCGAGATGATTTCGAATTGCGCCACGTGTGGCTCAAAGCTGCCTGATAATGCACCCTACTACCCGCAATGTGGATATCGAAATGGATAAGGTCAACAAATGATCACTGAACTTGAAACCATCATACTTTCCACCGCCCGAACCGTATACGATTCTTGGGGCTGGTTTGGCGTGGCAGTATTACTTACCTTTGAAAATGCCACAGGTATCATGCCCAATGAAATTATTTTGGGGCTGGCAGGCTGGATGCTAATCTCTGAAAACCAACTGCCCATCTCAATGATCTTCATCGGCGGATTGTATGCCGCCATCGGCAGCACGCTAGGCGCATCCATCACCTACTGGGCGGCGCGGTTCGGTGGACGTCCGCTGGTGGAAAAATTCACTCGCTGGGTTCGCATTGACCCTGTCCACATCACCCGTGCCGAAAACCAATTTCACCGCTGGGGCGTTGGGGTGGTGCTGGTCGGGCGTGTCATGCCCGGCATCCGCACGTTGATCAATATCCCAGCTGGGCTGGCACGTATGTCCTTTCCCACCTTTTTTGCCGCCACCTTTATCGGCGCTTACGTCTGGTGTACCCTGCTGATCGGCGCAGGCTATGTGCTCGGACACGAATGGACGCTTATCAGCCATTACCTCAAACAATATTTTCCCTACCTGCTGGCAGGCGGGCTGGCTTTGATTGCCGCCTACGTTTTGCTGGCCCGCCGCTCGTTTCGATTTGCGTCGGTAAGGATGGATGAATAGCGATCCGATTTTTTAAAAAAGGAGATTCCCATGTCCAACCCACAGCATTCCATTTCCCGCTTTCCACTGGTTCGAAAATTTTGGAAGCCCGCCGTTGCCACCGGAGCCGGGGGCACGTCTCTCGTCATCTGGTTCGAGGAGGTTATTGCCTTTGCCACAGATTTCATCGGCGTAATTCTCCTGACCATTCTTGGCGGGCTGGTTTGCCTCTTCGATAATTTCGTCTTCAAGTCCCGCATCCCCCGACAAGAGGATTTGCAGGCTACTCCCAAAGGAGTGAAAAAATAAAGTTATGGAATCAAATAAAACCTGGCATACCCAGACA
>CAYLOW010000517.1:0-2049 GCA_964385315.1 uncultured Anaerolinea sp. | reverse complement strand
GTCAAACTGCGAACCAGATCCTGCACCATTGGCATGCGCGATGAGCCGCCAACGAGAACCACTTCATCCAATTTATCGGCAGAAAGTCCTGCATCTTTGAGCGCAGCTTCAAACGGCTTGCGGCAACGCGCAAGCAGGTCGCCGGTCATTTGCTCGAACTTGGATCGTTTAAGTTTGACCTGCAAATGCTTCGGCCCGGTTGCGTCGGCTGTAATGTACGGCAGGTTGATCTCGGTTTCCATGACCGTGGAAAGTTCAATTTTGGCTTTCTCTGCGGCTTCACGTAAACGCTGAAGTGCCTGTTTGTCAGACCGCAGGTCAATGCCCTGGTCCTTTTTGAATTCATCTGCCGCCCAATTGGTGATCATCTGATCCCAATCATCGCCGCCGAGATGAGTATCGCCGTTGGTGGATTTGACCTCGATCACGCCTTCGCCTACTTCAAGCACAGACACATCAAACGTGCCGCCGCCAAGGTCAAAGACAAGGATGGTTTCATTCTTTTTCTTATCGAGGCCGTAAGTCAACGCAGAGGCAGTCGGCTCATTGATAATGCGCAGAACTTCCAACCCCGCGATCTTGCCTGCATCCTTGGTCGCCTGACGTTGGCTGTCGTTAAAATACGCAGGGACGGTGATTACGGCCTGGGTGACAGGTTCGCCCAAATAAGCTTCCGCGTCTGATTTGAGCTTGCCCAGGATCATTGCACTGATCTCCTGCGGAGAATATTCCTTTCCAGTAATGGGAAGCTTGACGCGCACGTCATTGGATGGTCCTTCAATCACTTTATACGGGACCATGCCGCGTTCAACGCGGGTCTCTTCGAAGTGCCGTCCCATGAAACGTTTAATGGAATAAACGGTGTTGTCTGAATTTATAACAGCCTGTCGTTTGGCGGTTTGTCCAACCATTCGTTCGCCATTTTTATTGAACGCAACGACAGAAGGGCAGATACGCCCGCCCTCTGCAGTGGTGATAACGGTGGGCGTGCCGCCTTCCATCACAGCGACCACACTATTGGTCGTACCAAGATCGATGCCTATAATTTTAGCCATAACATTACTCCTTGCTAATAGTTTTCTATATACAAATATTAAGCGACGTATGCAAGAATTCTGTTAACGACACGTAGAAATTTTATTGTGAAATAATCCCAAATCCTTCTCATCGATCACAGTGTGAAAGGGCGCGGAAGGCTTGATCACTCGGGTTCCCCCACTTTCACCCAGTCAAAGGTTGCGATCATGGGGGTTTCTTCAAAAGACGAAGCAGTGATGCCGATCTTTCCTTCAGTCAGCCCGTAGCGGGTTACATCAATTTTGCGAAATGGTTTTCCGTTAATATGCGGAAGCAGTATGTTATCCTGGCATGTCAATCCGATCTCATAGGCAAGGTTCCCCGCATGCAGGTACTCGGAACTACCCACTTCGATGGGCATATATTGGGCAATCCCCTGTGCCAGCCATTGACCAAAAAGGATGCCATAGGTTCCATCACTGGCAATATTGAATTCATACCATCCTTTTTTTTCGCTGTAATTACAGATCACCCCAAGGGAACCTGCAGGTGTGCCTGAAAATTTGGCACTGACAAATACACGTGAATATTCATGCGCGGTATGAATGGCATAATACCAGGTGTTTCGCAGGGGAATATCAATGCGAAGAAAGTCGTTTTCAAGTTTTACGGTTGGCGCTTCCACTCCACCGGTTTGAAAGGATACCCATGGGCCCAGGTCGGTATTGAATTCATCTGCAAAGAATAATGGCACGGGCGTGGGCGTCAGTGTTGGGGTGACTGTCGCCGGAGGCGGCATTGTCACAGTGGCGGGCGGTGGCACAGTTTGTGTCGCAGTCAGAGGTGCGATCTGGGGCGTGGCAGAAGCAGTTTGGCAGGCAGTAGCCAGGACGACACATCCAAGTAATAAGAAAAAAATTTTCATAGGTTCCCTTTAAAACATATTCACCCAGCAGTATACCCTGCTGGGCGAACGGGTGTGGAGATGGCGGGAATTGAACCCGCGTCCGAAAGATTCGACCCTCGGAAATC
>CAYLOW010000516.1:0-2054 GCA_964385315.1 uncultured Anaerolinea sp. | reverse complement strand
TTTACGCCATTACCGCTTTTTTCATCCAATCCAGTTAGCGGAAACTAAAGGTTAATAACCAGCCTTTATTTCCTGTTCACTACATCACGCAATAAAGATTGATATTGATCAACAATTATCTGAATATCAAATTGGTGTGATTTTTCAACGCTTGCTGCGCGAAAACGAAATAATGTCTCGGGAACGGAGATCATCTCACGCAGGGCTTTTGAAAAACCCGGAATATCCTGCGCATCAATGAGATACCCGTTTTCTCCATGATCCACAAGGTCCAAAAAACCACCGATATCACTGGCCACAACTGCCAATCCCGCAGCCAACGCCTGAACACCGACAACCGGCAGCCCCTCTGATAGAGACGGCATGAACAGGATATCGCTTTTCGAAAAGTAATCCAGCACAACCTCAGGTGTCACCCAACCCGGCAGATCAAATCGTCCGCCCATACCTGCTTTTTGAATTTCACGCTTCACATCTTCAAATAATGGACCATCCCCCAACAGGCAGCAATGCCACTCCAAGTCTTTTAATTGGGCAAGGGTTTGGATGATCGCAAGTGGGTTTTTCTGCTGCACAAAACGTCCGGCAAAGACCAGACGGGGAGGAATGTTCACCTTTAATTTGGCTGGAGACAGACTGCTCACATCCGCGCCATTATGAACAACCTGAATGTTTACCGGGTAATGTCTCAACGCCAATTGACGGGTATGCTCACTGACAGCAACCACCTTTTTGGCATGTTTCCAAATGGGATGCGTGAACGGTTCGACCCAGCGAAACCACTTACCCGTTTTCTCCGGTACGCCGCCGGGCACATCGCCCAAATGGGCAGTCAGGAGATAGGGGACTCCTGTCAAGGTCGACAACATCCAGGCTAAAGCACCAGACGGGACAGCAAAATGAGTGTGAATAATGTCGGGGCACTCAAGACGAATTAGACGAATTCCTGCCCAAAATCCGGAAAAGATATAGGCCAGCATTGTAAAAAAACCTGCGCCAAATGTTTTACGTCGAAAAGAGGGTATCCGCACCAGACGAATTCCATCACGGCATTCTTCAAAAGGCAATCCCTGCATATGGGCGGTCAGTACAGTAACTTGATGCCCTCGCGCGGCAAGCCCTTTGCAAATATCGTATGCAGCCCTGCCCCCGCCGCCGCCAACCGGGGGAAACTCATAGATCAGTGTAAGAATACGCATACAATCATCTTATTCCGAAAAAGGATCTTTACAGGTCGATGGATTAGTCACGAGGGTCCTGATCCAGATTGATCATCGTGCGGACTGTATAAGTGGGCTTGCGCTGTGATTCATGATAGGTGCGAACCAGCAGTTCAGCGATCAAACCCATCAACAGCGATTGAAAACCAAGGGTAACCAATAGGGCACTGACTTGAAAGAGCGGTGAACCGGTAACACTCACCATAAAAAAAAGACGTCGCACAAGCAGGTAAGTCATGATGCCCATGCCTGTGATCATAAGAGCCCCGCCCGTTCCGCCGAACAGGTAGATTGGTTTTGACGCATATGCCACAAGGAACTTAACGGTGAACAGGTCGAGTATAACTTTTGCAGTTCTTTCCAGCCCATATTTGGTTTTTCCAAATTTTCGGGGGTGGTGATCAACTTGCACCTCTGTAATTTTAGCACCGACAGAATTTGCATAGACCGGAATGAAACGGTGCATCTCGCCGTATAAGCGAAATCCTTCAAGCACATCTCGGCGATAGACCTTAAGCGTACAGCCATAATCATGCAAATGCACACCTGTCACGCGGGAGATGAGCCGATTGGCAATCATGGAGGGAAAGTTGCGGGTAACCGCATTATCCTTTCGGTTTTTACGCCAGCCGCTAACCAGATCATAGCCTTCGTCAAGTTTGGCAAGCATCATGGGAATATCGGCAGGGTCGTTTTGCATGTCAGCATCCAGCAAGACAATGGTCTCCCCCTGGGCATAGTCCAATCCTGCGGCAATGGCAGCAGTTTGCCCAAAATTTCTACGAAAAGAGATCACCCGAATATGCCGGGGGTCTTTTTGCGCGTACTCTTTTA
>CAYLOW010000515.1:0-2084 GCA_964385315.1 uncultured Anaerolinea sp. | reverse complement strand
GAGCGCAAGTATAACAAACTATCACAGATAAGGTCAAGATGAAATTAGGAATTATTGGATTACCTCAATCAGGAAAAACCACCATTTACAATGCGTTGACACGCGGTAACACGCCCACCACCGCCAGCGCAGGGCGCATCGAGGTTCATACCGCTGTTGTGGATGTTCCGGACCCGCGTGTCACCAAACTCTCGGGAATGTTCAAGCCAAAGAAGACGATCTACACCAAGGTCACTTATGCGGATATTGCAGGCCTGGAATCTGGTTCCGCGAAGAGCGGCATTTCAGGTCAGCTTCTCAATCAACTTAACCAAATGGAAGGCCTGATCCTGGTCGTGCGTGGTTTTTCAGATGAAAATGTCATGCACCCCAGCGGCAGCGTTGATCCCCTGCGGGATGTGAACAGTATGTTAACTGAACTGCTGTTGAATGACCTGATCGCTGTGGAAAGAAAACTGGAGAAGTTGATCGAGGAACGCAAAAAAGGCGGAACCGACAAGACGATCAATGCGCGCCAGACCGAACTTTTTGAGAAAATGAATAAAACTCTGTCGGAAGACAAACCCCTGCGCTCAATCGAATTTACAAGCGACGAGCAAAAGGAATTGTCCAGTTTTGGTTTGCTTACCCGCAAACCCATCCTGACTGTGTTAAATATGGGCGAGGGACAATCCGCACCCGAAGCCAGCCTCGACCACCCAAGCGTGTCGTTGATGGGTAAATTGGAAATGGAAATTGCCCAACTAAGCCCTGAAGACGCAGCCGTTTTCATGGAAGAATACGGTATTACTGAATTAAGCCTGAACCGTATGATCAACCTCTCGTACGACCTGCTCCAGGTGCAGACCTTCTTCACGGTTGGCGAAGATGAAGTTCGTGCATGGACAACCAAACGCGGGGCAACAGCACAGGAATCCGCTGGAGAGATCCATACCGACCTGTCGCGCGGTTTCGTCCGGGCAGAAGTTGTCTCCTACGATGACCTGACCACCCTCGGCTCGATGAACGAGGCGAAGTTGAAGGGCAAACTTAGGCTTGAAGGCAAGGAATATCTCGTCAAGGACGGTGACATCGTTCACATCCGCTCCAGTTTGTAAAAGTTGCCTTTCGCCTCTGATTTTCATATAATATGGTTGCAAGTCATCACTGATTTGCAGCCATATTTTGCAAGGAGGACACCATGTTGATGAGACGAAGCAGGCGGGGGATTGTGCTTTTTTTGTTGTTCGTTGTCCTGATTGCCCTGGCATGTTACCTGCCAACAGCGCCAGTTCAAAACGGCCCCGCGGTTGTTGATTCGACCAAAATCGCGCTCGAAATTCAGGCAACCACCATGGCTTTACAATTAACACAGGCAGCTTTGAACTCACAGCCTGCTGTTCAACTTACAGTTCCGCCTCCTCCCCAGCCAACGGCAGCGCCAGTCGAAGTCCCGGCCCAAATTCAGCCTACCCCTACAATAGACATGGAGGCGCTCATTCACTCAGCCAATGTGCTGGTCTATGAGAATACTGACGAATACGGCATCGGCATGTGGGTTCAGGATACGCTTGATATGATGGGATTAAAGTACACCCAGACAGGTTCATACAGCGGGCATTTCATGGAATACCTGAACTCGGGCAAAAAATATGATCTGATCATTGTCGATGCAGAGGCAAAGGATATAATTTCAGGCGAATTTTGGGATGTGATCAATACCCGCCTGGCCCGTGATAAAGCCGCTTTAATCGCTGAAATTTGGTATCTGGACACCGAATCGAACGGGCCGATCAGCAAAATTTTGGGCGGGTGCGGCGTTCACTATCGCAAGGATTACAGCCTCGCCGATTCAATCTACTGGTGGGATCCGACACACCCGGTTTTCAATGAACCAAATACCGTACTCCCACTCCTGCACTATAACCGCTATTGGGCCAACCAAACCGGTGACGAGATCCGGCTTGGCGGCTCGGGGGATGCGACCATGCTGGCAGGACTCTCGGCGAAGAGCAGCGATGAGGGTGTGCTTGCTTCCTGTTACGACGGACGGGTGATCATACAAACATTTTCCGACCATGATTACAATCAGGAAGATATTATTC
>CAYLOW010000514.1:0-2090 GCA_964385315.1 uncultured Anaerolinea sp. | reverse complement strand
TTGCGGTTGCGCCGAAGGGAAAGGTGTTTGATTCAATGCTGGCAATGCTCACACGACTGCGCTCGGATCTTTCCGCTGAATTGGTGGTCATCTCAAATGATAAACGGGCTCTGTCTTTGGCGCAAACGCCATTGACCATTCCCGCGGATGTTCCGGAATGGCTTTCACCTCTTGTGAGCATTTTGCCCGCACAATTATTCGCCTATCATCTGACCGTTGCAAAAGGGTATAACACGGAACAACCGCGCAGTATCCGTAAGGTGACAGAAACGACGTAGTCTTCGAAGCGCATGAAATTGGATGAAAAAAGGCAACCCATTCATATATTGGATGGGTTGCCTTTTTGGGTGGCCAAGAAGGTAAATACCGTATCTTTTTTTTAGACACCATAGCACTGAAACCTGATGGGTCTTTGGTTTTCATGCGCTTTGCAAGATTTCCCGGATCTCAGCAGCCCTAGAATTGATCTCCAATGTCAGTTGAAGACATTCATTATGCAGATCCTTCCCACCGATCAAAATTGCCTCCACCTCAGCCAATGCTGCAAAAACATGCCGGATCAATCGGTTTGTTTCAGTGGGTGTTCTTCCAATGGCTGTCAGAGTCTTATCTATTTGAACGGTATGCTGGATGAGATGAGCTTCATATCGATGCAGTCTATGTCGAATGGGGAAATTTATTTTTTCCCAAAAAACGGATGGAAGATCCAGTTCCTTGTCTGTAATGGCGCTGAATTCCTGGATGAGTTTAAGGTGAAGCTCCCGGTGATAAGTCAGCATGCCATTAAGCGGGCCGGATGTCAGTTTCGTTAATTCTTCATCACTCATTCCGATCAACCTAGTTTCATCTTCATCAGTCATGCGCTCGGAGGCCCATGTACCCCCACGATGATGTTCAAGTGCATAACGGATGACTGAGCTGAAGTAGATCTCTGCGTTGAGCATATGACCATAAACTTGCCGAACTGGCCATTCGCCTTCCGAAGGGGCGCGGTCGGCATCCTCCTTTGATAACCTGAAGACCGCAGATTGCAAATCCAGATATTGTTTGTGGTATTGACCGAGGATGTGCTGGGCTTGCGTGACCGGCTTTCTCCCTGCAGCCAGCGCAACTGCCAATTGGCGGAGTTCTTGTATGGTCACAAAGAAGGCAAAGCGGATGCCCTCCCCGTCATGGCCTTTCCACGTCCATTTGCGTCCCAGGTCTTTTTCAGAAACAGGCAGCAATAGGCTGGAAAAATCAACGATTGCTTTCGCAAGCTCAATATTGATCATATTTGCTCCTTGTGAAGATCCGGTCACGCTACTTACGAGCGGAAAAATTTATGCGCGAACCTGCCACCATGATTAATCCGATCATTGTGATTACCAATCCCTGCCAGAGAATAGGGCGGAGAAGCGCTTGCACCATGACTGAGGCAAGGTTTCCAGCGTAATCCAGCAGGATTGGAGGCAAAAAGGCGGGCATCATGTTTACCAGAATGTTTTTTAGAATAGCACCAAATAACGGTACACCACCGATCCCAATCAAACTTGAACAAATCCCAGTGATAAACAACGGAATTCCCCACCAGGTCAGCCAACTCTTGAACGAGGTGACTGTAAAGATAGTCATGAAAAATAATAAAAATAACGGCAAAACCGGGCTTAATCGCATCACCATTCGTGCAGTCTGTAATTTTTCGCGCGGGTCATTTTGAACAGGGGCTCTGATCAATGTCAGCTGGCTGGGGAGTATTTGGGAGACAGTCTGCATTTGCCCCAGAATAATTGGGGTGAGTATGGGGGCCATCTCAGCAGGCGGATTGCAGAATTGAATCTGGCCGTTGGTGAGCAGGTTGATGGTTGTTTGTGTGATCTGTTCCAGTGTGCAATCGGGTTGTGTATTTAAAAGCATGTAAACAGCTTGTACGCCCGTATCACTGACCATGCCTGCTTTGAGCGGGACAAGTGATATCTGAATTGAATCTGCTTGCATATTGAAGTAGGCAAAGGTCGAAGTCAATACCTCATCGCCCATTGCCTTAAGACTTTCCTGCGGTAGTATGGCGCGAAAATATCCTTCCCAGGCGTCCTGACTTACGCTGCGTA
>CAYLOW010000513.1:0-2101 GCA_964385315.1 uncultured Anaerolinea sp. | reverse complement strand
CCACGTGCGATTCCCTGCCAGCGTGGACGTTCACAAACCCGCCGTGTTTATTCGCCCGAACGCTTGAAGTACCCGATGAAGCGTGTAGGTAAACGCGGTGAAGGCAAGTTTGAACGTATCAGTTGGGAAGAAGCTCTCGATACGATTGCCGGTGAAATGAAACGCATCCAGGAAAAATATGGACAAGAGTCTTTCTTCTTCATGTACGCCTCTGGTGAAAACTGGAAAGGACCAGATGGTCGCGATCCGATGCGTCGTTTAATGCGCCAGTTCGGTGGTTATGTAGATTACTTTGGATCTTATAGCACAGCCTGCTACGGTGCTGCCATGCCCTATATTACAGGCGGCGCTGGCAATTCCACGAATGACATATTAAATTCAAAATTGGTCGTGCTGTTTGGTGATAACTCCTGTGTAACGCGCGCTGGTGGCGATAATATTGGCTATTACTACATTAAGGCCAAGGAACAGGGCGCCAAATTTATTTCGATTGACCCGCTCTATAACGATACAGCCATTGCTACCGAGGCCGAATGGCTTCCCATCAATCCCGGTACAGATACTGCGCTTATTGCAGCCCTGGCATATGTGATGGTCGAAGAAAACCTTTATAACAAGGAATTCATGGCCACTTACGCGGTTGGTTTCGATGAAGATACCCTCCCGGAAGACGCTCCACGCAATACATCCTATATAGCCTATGTCACCGGACTCGGATACGACAAAATTGCCAAGACCCCTGAGTGGGCGGCGGCGATCACTGGTATCCCAGCGGATCGAATTACTAAACTGGCTCGTGAGATCGCGACTACCAAGCCCTGTGCGTTGATTCAAGGCTGGGGTTGGAATCGCCGTGCTTACGGCGAAGTGCCTGTACGCGCCCTTCCAACTTTGGCGGCCATGAGCGGGAACTTTGGCATTAGCGGTGGTGGACCAGGCATGCGTCCAACAGGGACAGCCTTCAAGATGAGTGGTGTCCCTGTCCCTGCCAATCCCGTTTTGCCTGTTATCCCTGTCTTTAAGTGGCCTGATTTCATCACCCGCGGTAGCGAGATGACCAATGGTGCGGAAGACAAGATCAGAGGCGCTGAAAAATTGACGGCTAACATGAAGTTCATGTGGAATCATGCCGGTAACACGGTCATCAATCAGCACTCCGATATCAACATGACCAAGAAGATTCTTGAAGACGATACATTGCTTGAAATGTTGGTAACCTTCGACGTTGTTATGACACCTAGCGCCAAGTTCTCCGATATCCTCTTGCCTGGCACTACTGGTTTTGAGGCAGAGAACATCATTACCGGCGAAGGACACAGCGAAAAAGGTAGCCACGGATGGGCGCTGTTCAACCATCAGATCATTGAGCCGATGTACGAATGCAAGGGCTCGCTTTGGATCGCTGAGCAGTTAGCCGACCGTTTAGGCATCGGCGATATTTTCCGAGAAGGACACATGAATGCCGATGACTGGATGACCGATATGGTTACTTCCGCACAGGAAACCTATCCAGATTTTCCATCGTTGGAAGAGTTCAAGAAAGTCGGCATCTACAAGGTAGTTTCCAAACCGACCGTTGCCTTTCAAGCTTTCCTGGCAGACCCGATAGCAAATCCGCTTACGACCGCCAGTGGAAAAATTGAAGTTTACTCCGCCAAATTAGCCGCCTTCAACGAGCCTGCAGAAATACCGGCAGTACCTGAGTACATTCCGGAATGGGAAGGCGTCAGCGATCCGTTACGCGAGAAGTATCCGTTGCTGATGGTCGGTCACCATACTCCTGCACGTTCCCACTCAACCTTTGACAATGTTGACTACATGCGTGAAGCACATCCTCAGGCCATGTGGATTAACACTTTAGATGCCAAGAAGCGCGGTATCAAGAGTGGTGATGCGATCAAGGTCTTCAATGACCGGGGCGTCGTCAAGACGCAAGCCTTTGTAACCAATCGCGTTCGCCCTGGTGTCACCAGCCTGCCGCAAGGTGCCTGGTACACACCCGATGCAAACGGTGTGGATACTAATGGCAGTGTAAATATGCTGACTAAGTATCATCCCACTCCGCTTGCCAAGGGTAATCCGCAACATACCAACCTAGTGC
>CAYLOW010000512.1:0-2102 GCA_964385315.1 uncultured Anaerolinea sp. | reverse complement strand
GCGATCATTTCCGAGAAGATCCCATTGAATGCGAGCGCAGCCGGCTGGATATTCATGAACAGTCAACCGCTTGTGATCGACGATGTAAAAAGCGACCCGCGTCACTATGGGAAAATTGACGAACTGTCAGGGTTCATAACCCGTTCCCTTTTGGGCGTGCCCCTCCTGTTACAGGGCAAACCGGTGGGCGTGTTCGAAGTTTTCAACAAGGCGGATGGCGCCCGCTATTCGGATGAGGATGTTTTCCTTCTTGAAGCCCTCGCCTCACTCGCCGCAAGCGCCCTGCAAACGGATCTGTTGGAGGACAATGCGCTTTCTTCCCGGGAGGAATCGCGTGACCTCGATGCATTGAAGGACGAATTCATTGCCATTACCTCGCATGAACTGCGCACACCGCTCGGGCTGATCCTCGGCCATTCCACTTTTTTACGCGAACTGGTGGACCCCAAACACCACGAACAGGTCGATGTCATTATCCGCAGCGCGACGCGCCTTAAGGAGATCATCGAAAACCTTACCAGCGTCAATAATTACCAGACGGGCGGCGCCAGCCTGCGTTCGCGCAAGGTATCCATCCCACGCCTGGTTGATGATGTCGCCGTGTCGTTCCGTGATATGGCGCTGCAAAAGGACATCATGCTCAATGTGGTAAAAGAATCGGATCAGGACCTGCTGGTGGATGCGGACGGGGGCAAGGTTGCGATCGTGTTGAGCAGTCTGTTAAAGAACGCGTTAACCTTCACCAACATCGGGGGGCATGTCACCATTCGCAGCGGTATTGAAGCCGGTTTTGCGAAGGTCTCGGTGGAGGATGATGGCGTGGGGATTCCCGCCGCGGACCTGGCGTTTGTCTTTGACCGTTTCTACCAGGTCGAATCGCATCTCACCCGCAAACACGGCGGCATGGGGCTCGGTCTTTCGGTGGCAAAAGCCATGATCGAAATGCACAGGGGCCGCATCTGGGCTGAAAGCGTAGAGGGCAGGGGCAGCAGGTTTATTTTCCTCCTGCCGTTCCAGCAAATAAAAGATGAACCCCTTTCTTAAAAAACCATGATCCACAAGATCCCTGGGTAAATTCAAGATCCTGTCACCGGTTGACGGGATTTTTGTTTATTTGATACACTCACGCCCATGTTAAATCTTAACTCCCAATTCGATCTCATTCGGCAATCAGCCACCGTGGCCATGGCAGACCGCATCCTGGCGCTCAAAGCCGGCGGAAGGGACATCGTTGGCTTGCAGGTCGGTGACCCTGATTTTGGCACACACCCCGCCATTGTGGATGCCGCGCTTAAGGCCATGCAGGACGGTCAAACCCATTATGGTCCCTCCATCGGGACGCTTGAACTCCGCAAGGCGATCGCTGCCAAATTGCTGCGTGATGAAGGTGTGCAGTATGACCCCGCTTCGGAGATCCTTGTCACACATGGCGGCATCCATGCCTATTACGCGGCACTGCAGTCCATTTTGAATCCCGGTGATGATGTGCTGGTGCCCGATCCATCCTGGGCGACTCATTCCAATATGGCGGTCATGCTCAGGGGAAATGTGATCCGCGTTCCCGCCCCGGCCTCGAACGGATTCATCCCCCATTTTGACTCCTGGCTGCGGGCTTTGACTCCCAGCACCCGGGTCATTGTCCTGAACTACCCTTCCAACCCGACGGGCGCTTTTCCCTCCCGTGAGTATTTGCAAAAATTACAGGGGTTCGCCCGGGAACATAACCTGTGGATCGTCAGTGATGAAGTCTATGGCAGTCTGTACTACGAAGGCAAGCCGGTCTCCGCTGCCGCGATTAATGGCGCAAAGGAACGGACCCTGCTGGTGAACAGCCTGTCCAAGTCATACGCGATGACAGGTTGGCGTGTCGGGTTCCTGGCTGCGCCCGCGTGCGTCATTCAAAATGCGTTGAAGGCCTCACAGAACTCCATCACCTGTGTGGCGCCGTTCATTCAAAAAGCCGCCGCCTTCGCGTTGACCGACCCCGCCATCCAGGCGGTTACTGCGGATATGCGCGCCGCCTACAACCGCCGCCGAGAACTGGTCTTGCGTCTATCCCATGAACTTGAAAGCGAGCGGGTCAGGGTCATCCCGCCGCAGGG
>CAYLOW010000511.1:0-2109 GCA_964385315.1 uncultured Anaerolinea sp. | reverse complement strand
GGCATACCCGATTCCATTCTTCTCAAACCAGGCCAGCTTACTGAAGAGGAATGGAAGGTCATGAAATTGCATCCCGTTTATGCCCACGAATGGCTCTCACCCATTGACTTTCTGAAGACCGCCATAGATATTCCTCATTGTCATCATGAAAAATGGGATGGCAGCGGCTACCCGAGAGGTTTAAAAGGAGAGGAAATACCGATCTTCGCACGTCTTTTTGCCATCGTGGATGTCTGGGACGCATTATGCTCTGACCGACCCTATCGCGCCGCCATGGCTGAATCCGAAGTATTGGAATATATAAGAAACGGATCAGGAAAGCATTTTGACCCGGCGCTTGTGGAGGTCTTTATTTCCCTGCAAAGGACAGCGTAAACCTCCCGTCCTATGTTCCTGTCCTGCTTAAAGTTTTTCAGATTTATACGAAAATCATCATTGGAGTTGATAAACATATCAACTTTTTCAGGCCGGATCGTTCATCAACTGTAAAATGGAGGGGGATACCAACAACCCAAACCCGGATTTCACCGCTTTAATAAAAAACAAAAAGCGGTGAATGTGCATTGAAACTTGGAAATGCTGATAACTTTAAGGCTGAAATTTCCATGAAAGTGGGCTAAAATGCTTACAACATATAGTTCGGCTTGCAATTTGATGAACTCGGCAAACCTGCCCCCGAGGCAGGATAACGCTATGCATTTAATCTGACTTCAAACATAAAAACCCTTTTTCCCTCTTCTTCGCCACTAAATATATGAAAAACATATCCGGACAAATCCTTCAAGACCTGAGTGATGATGCCTTAATCCGGCAAATTACGGATGGGAACCATGAAGCATTTGATATTCTTTATCGCCGCCATCTTCCAAACGTGTTCAGGCGCGTTCGTTATGTCATTCCTGAGAACGACGTGGAAGATGTAACCCAGGAGGTGTTTATTGCAGTTTCAAAATCGCTTGGTTCATTCCGCGGCAATTCGCAATTTGGCACCTGGCTTCGCACCTTAACAAATTATTCAATAGCCCAATTTTATAGAAAGCGCACGCGCAAGCAGGACCCTCTGCTGGCACCGCTCTCTGAGGCTTCCGGCCGAACACAAGGCGCCACCCCGAATATATTGGAGGAGCGAATTTTTATTCAAAGCGCACTCCAAAAATTACCTGAAAACTACAGGGAAGTGCTTATTCTGCGCTTTGCAGAGGACCTGCAATTCAATGAGATCGCAGAGTTGACAAATCTAAACCTGGAAGCGACCAAGTCACTATATCGCAGAGCGATCTCAGCGCTTCGAAACCTTTTGGAAGAGTGATATGAATCAACCAAATGATCGTCCCAATTCAATGCAAGATAACCGGCTGGCTGACTTCACCGACCGGGTCGTGGATGGAAAGATCCGGCAGGTCGAATCAGATGTGGATGAAGAATTAATTGGCCTTGAGAGAACGATCCTCCATTTGAATCAATCCTTCCCGCTTGTATCGTTGGATGAAGCGACTGTAAAACAAATGCAGGTGCGTCTCAACGCCCGCATACGGCGCGAAGAGCAGGAAACCAAACTGCCTTTTTGGAGTAAATGGTTCGCTCCCCAGGTTCGTCTGCAATTCGGAATGATATCCTTAATTACGGTATTGATCATCGTGCTCGTAATTTCCCCATCCTCGTTGACCCCCACCGGTTCATCCGTCAATGCCACGGCTATGACCACAACACAAGGAACAATTATAGTGGTATTGACGGGGGTAATATTAGCCTTATTATGGATCTGGATAAAACGGCGCAAATAACAATGTAAACATCACACGGCGTTATGTCGTATTCATAGATATCAGCATGGAAGCTGTTAATATGAATAATTTTGCAATATCCCAAAACTCAAGATTAACTTGGTAAATCTTATAAGGAGAAAATAAACATGAAAGCTTCAAAAAATAAGAACTTCGATCGAAAACGAATCCTTTTTATGCTCATTGCTTTAATGGCAATTTTGTCACTTGTACTTTCGGCATGTGCTCCGACCACCGGGCTGGAAGGTGCCGCGGGCGGCAATGGGGGCGGTAATGGCGGAGAAGACAAAGGAGGCGGGAACGCTGACCCCGGTAATGGCGGCGG
>CAYLOW010000510.1:0-2129 GCA_964385315.1 uncultured Anaerolinea sp. | reverse complement strand
AGCAGGCCGAATTTTTCAGCCTGTTTGATGGCCGCTTTCATGCGTTTGATCGCCGTGGGATACTCGGCGCGGATGTACAGATAGCCCTGGGTGCCGCCGACTGCGAAGGCGGCAAGTGCCATACCTTCCAGCACACGATGCGGGTCACTTTCCAGCGCCGAACGATCCATGAAGGCACCGGGGTCGCCTTCGTCCGCGTTGCAAACCACATACTTGATGTCGCTTTCAACCTTGGCAACCGTGCTCCACTTGAGGCCGGTCGGGTAGCCCGCTCCGCCGCGTCCGCGCAAGCCGCTGGTTAACACTTCCTGAATGACATCCTGGGAGGTCATCTCGGTGATGGCGTGGATCAAAGTGGCGTAACCGCCGGCGGCAATGTAATCTTCGATGCGGTCCGGGTCGATCACGCCTGTGTTGACAAGCGCATGCTTTTCCTGGCGGGTGAAAAATGGTTCGCTGGAAGTGTTGATCATTTTCTCGCGCAGAGGTTCCTTGCCCAGGCTGTCGATGACAGACGCGGCGTCTTCGGGGGCCATTTCACGGTAGAAGATGTTCTCGGGCTGGACGGAAATGATCGGTCCGGCGGCGCACAACCCCATGCAGCCCACTTTTTTGATCTGGATCTCGCCTTCGAGCCCGCGGTTTTTCACCTCGGCTTGCAGCTCGGCGACGAGTTCATTACTGCGTGAGGAGATGCAGCCGGTTACGTTGCAGACTCCCAGGCGGTGGCGATATTTGGCGTTGTCTTCAGCTTCCTTATCGGCAATTTCGAGCAATTCTTCATTCGTCATGGCTCATCCACTCCTGAATTCGTTCTTTCATCTGGTCAGGGGTCAACTTGCCGACCACGGTTCCATCCAGCAGCATGACCGGGGCAAGTCCGCAGCAGCCGACACAGCGCGCTTCCACGAAGGAAAGTTTGTTGTCTGGCGTGGTCTGACCGGGCTCCAGCCCATATTCTGTTTTCATAAATTCAAGTACTTCACCGGCGCCTTTTACATAACAGGCGGTTCCGGTGCAGAGCGAAAAGACGTGTTCGCCGAGCGGCACCATATTGAACAGGTTGTAAAAGGTGGCGACGCCGTAGGCCCTGCTGGGCGGCACATTCAGGCTGTCTGAAGCAAACTCGAGCGCTTCATCGCTGATGTATCCAAAAGATTCCTGAATGGTGTGCAGGGTTTCGATGAGCGCGGTGGGTGAATAACCCTGTTTGCGCATGGTTGCTTCCACAATTTTCCAGCGTTTGTCGCTGTCGGGAGGGGCTATCTTTCGATTGGCAATTAACATATTTCTGTTCCCTCGTAGAAAAGATTTTTTGATTTCTCTGAAAATTTGCGTCGGCAGATTTCAGAGCGGTTGGCGCCGGGTTTACGGTCTGCAACCGAGTGGAGTATAGGCCGGGAGGCAGGAACAATCATCGTTAGAAGGGTGTCATTCGAGTCAATAAAAATGATGATTTTTTGGAATCAAAAAAGCCGCGTCGGGGCGGCTTTTTGCATAAGGGATATAAAAGGTCTGCTTTGGAAGAATCAGTCTAAAGCAACCAGTTTCTTCTTTAAAGCGTAGAGCGCGGCCTGGGTGCGGCTGGAGACGTTCAGCTTGGAGAGGATGCGGCTGACATGCGTGTGAACTGTGGCGTTGCTGACCACCATCAGGCGGGCAATTTCAGCGTTGCTGTAGCCATGCGCCATCAGTTTCAGCACTTCGGTCTCACGCTCGGTCAACTCCTCCTCCGGCGCTTCTTCGGGGGGGGCGGCGGGCGTCTGCAGTTGGGCCAGGATCTGGCGGGTGACCTCGGTGGGCAGCGCCCCTTCGCCCTGCGCGACCTGCTGAATGGCGCGCACCAGTTCGGCGGGGGTTGAATCTTTAAGCAGGTAGCCGATCGCCCCGGCATTTAACGACGGGATGACCTTGTCATTAGTGCTGAAGCTGGTGAGCACCAGAATATTGACGGCGGGCATCTCCTTTTTTATCTGCCGCGTGGCTTCAATGCCGTCCATGACCGGCATCACCAGGTCCATCAGAATGACGTCTGGCTGCAGGCTTCGTGTTTGTTCCAAGGCTTCAACGCCATTGGCGGCCTCGCCGACAATTTGCATGCCCGGTTCGGTTTCCAGCATGGCGATCAA
>CAYLOW010000509.1:0-2132 GCA_964385315.1 uncultured Anaerolinea sp. | reverse complement strand
GCTAACAATACCGGTGTGGAGATGACCTTCAGTTCCATTAACTTCAAAACCAAATACCTCACCTGTAATTCAGGACTTACCACCTGGATGAACCGAAATAAGTTGGTTCACTTATATGGTGATGACCTGAACAAGGATGGTAAAGAGGATGATGATGTTGGTAACAGTCGTTTTATCGGCAAACCGCTTGGCGCAATTTATGGCTACAGACAGGACGGTATTGTACAGACCTCCGATACACCATATATGACTGCAAATGGTGTTGCGGCAGGTACCCCCAAATATGTTGACCTGGACGGTGATGGCAAGATAACTTCTACCGACCGCGAAATTCTTGGCTATGGCTCCCCCAACTTCAAAATTAACCTGAGCAACACAGTTACCTACAAGAATTTTGAATTTTACTTGATGATTTCAGGGGTATTTGGCGGAGGTCCGGGTTATTATCAGGCAGGTAACTCAACGGCTTTTATGGCTGGAGGTACCGGACTGTTTGGTTCAAACAGTATTTATATTCCATACTGGACCACAGCAAATCCGTCCAATAAATATCCTTCACCTACCTTTGCAGGTGATGGTCGCTTCCTTGGTTTGATGAGCCGCGATTTTATCCGTATTCAGGACATCAATTTGTCTTATACCTTTAACCAGCCATGGGTGAAGAATGCAGGGATAAGGAACATGAAGGTGTTTGTCTCTGCCTCAAACCTCGCCACGTTCACCAAGTGGCAGGGCGGAGATCCTGAAGTTGGCGTGACCGTTCGTTCCAATACGCTGTCGGCGTTGACTTCATACAGCCTTGGTGTTAATTTAAGTTTCTAACCATTAAAGAATTAAAGAATTATGAATAAGCTTTTCTATCTTAAATATTTGTGGCTGATACTTCCGTTATTGGCCGTATTTGGTTGTAATGATGAAGATTTTTTAACAGAGAAACCAAAGACGTTTTATACTACGAGCAATGCCTTCTCTTCCTCTGATCAGGTTGACCAGGCCGTTGTCGGTTGTTATTCCTACGTAAGGTATATGTACAATCTGGTGGGACAAAATGATCCCTGGATTGCATTCAAGGGTGCCAATGGTACAGATTTAATGGATGTTCCAACTATCCGTCGTGGCAGCCGTTTCAATGACTATGGAATTATCACCCCGACCCATGCTGTGTTCAGCACGGTCTTTACTGCATTTTATCAATTGATCGAAAGGGCTAACCTGGCAATTTATGCCGCTGATCTGCCCCAGATCACCTGGGGTTCACAAACCGAGAAAGCTTACGTGCTGGCACAGGCAAGATTCTTTCGTGCCTTTGCCTACCGCAACCTGGGTGAATTGTTCGGTGGCGTCCCACTCGTCAAGGAGAGTGTAATAGTTCCAAGGTATGATTTTGAAAGGGCCACCCGTGTGCAGACCTATCAGTTTGCCATCGATGAACTGGAGGCAATTTTAAATGATCTGCCGGTAACAACTGCCATCAAGGGACGAATTACCAGGGGTGTTGCCCAGCATTTGCTCTGTCAGCTCTATCTGGACAAAGGACTTGCCATCGAAGCAGAGGGCACTGGTGATTCTAAAGCAGCCTATCAAAAGTCAGTTGAATACGGAAATGCCATTATTGACGGTGGTACCTACAGTTTGATGACCAGCCGTTTTGGAACACGTGCTACTCAAAATCCGGACTATTACTTCGCCAATACAATTGCCACACAAACTCCGGACCGTCTTTATTCAAAGGCAGGATATCCAATAACAGCCAATGTCTATTGGGATCTTTTCCAGGAAGGGAATCAGGATTATCAAAGCGGAAACAAGGAGGCGATATGGTCAACCCAGGTCAATTATGCTGCCTATAAAGTGGAGGATAAAGAGTCATTTCTTCCTTATTCCCGCGTTTTTGCCGGTGTATTCCGGGATCCAATGTCTGCAATCGCAACGGGAACACTTGAAGACGTTGGTGGTCGCGGCATCGCCCAGGCGATTCCAAATATGTACACCCGCGACCTCATTTATTCTGATAAGTGGGCGACAGATATGCGTAATTCAGAAGCAGTGAACCGCCGCATCTTCCTGGGAAATGTTTCTACGAATACTGCCTATTTCGGAAAGGTCATTCCCTGGACCATCCTTTACCGTAA
>CAYLOW010000508.1:0-2132 GCA_964385315.1 uncultured Anaerolinea sp. | reverse complement strand
TGAAATGGATCGGTGGCGACCCGCTCGGCGCAGCGCAGGAGCAAGCCCTCTATCCCGCACGTGCAGGAGCGCGGGTCACCATCCAAATTGCCTTCACAGCACCCGCAGCCGAGGGGACGTATGAAAGCGCGTGGCAGGCATATGGCAAAGATGGAAGCGCTTTTGGCGATCCCATCTTTATGGAGATTGTGGTCATTCCGTAGGTTTTTATTTTCGCATCAGGCGGAAAATATTCAGCGCGTGGTTGACTCTTTGTGACATCACGTTTTGATCACTGGTGTCGAAATTTGCCCCCATTTCTGAAAAAGTAAATACGTCGCCCGAGGCGTGGAGCATGAACATTTGCGTGCGCGAAAAATACCCGGCCAGGCTTTGGTCAAAAAATTCATGTATCCAATCGGAACTTTCGTTTGAGGTGAGAATATAGCGGGATTCAAATTCGGGATATTCGGGGAAATCCACCGGGCTTCCAACAAACGACATGCCCCATTCAAGTACCTTGTTTGCCAGTCCGCTCAACGCATATTTTTGTTCTGCTTTTGGAAAGAGGGTAAACGGCGGCATTTTCAAATACGGAGAGACAATCCCCACTGCCTGATGTTCTGTCCAACTGTCATTCTCTCCAGATGTGTCTACAAGGTCGAAGAGATACATCTCACCATCAGGAATCACCCTGCGGGAGACATTCCGCATTTCGTAATTTGTGTGCGACTCTGGGCGGCGGTACAACTCCGCAATTTTGTCGGTCACAGCCGGGTCTGCTTCGACAGGCGAAAATCCCAAAGCCTGTGATATCTGCTGTTTTTTCTCCACATCCTTGCGGCTGGACTGAATTGCAAAATAGACCATCCCGCCAAAAAATAACAAAAAGCCAAGCAGAACCACTATGCCGAATATGTCCATGAGAAACCTCTAGGTCAATTGATGAAAAGGAAAACAGGCTTCCCGTTCCCAGGAAACCTGTGGGGCATATTTTTATATTTGATTTAGTTCACACGCATGAACCCAAACAACTTCCACATGCCGAGCATGAATTTGTGACCGCCATCGGGGTTCAGGAATTGGTTTGGACAGGAGCCGGGAATGACCTCGATGCCGTTCGCCTTGCACATTTCCACCGCAGGCTGTGAGACGCTGGTCATGCCCGCCGCGAGACCGGGTTTGGTCCCCATCATACAATGCATCCACACGTGCTTGACGCCCAGATCCAGACACTGCTGGATGATCTGCTCGGTCACTTTGGGATTGGTCAGCATGAAAACTGCGTCCGGCTTTTCGGGGATGGACTTCAAATCAGCATAGCACGGGTCGCCTTCAAAAGTGGAAATTCGCGGGTTGACCGCATACACCTGATAGCCCGCCTCCTTGAATTTTTTGTAACTCGCATTACAACCTGTCTCGCGCTTGTCTGATACGCCGACGACGGCGATCTTCTTCTGCGCCAGAAATCCCTGCACAAGCGTGTCGATCTTTGCCATAATCATTCTCCATTTTGATTTACAAGTTTGTCGGATTTTTGATTTCTTTGGAAATATACGTATTCAACGCAAGTCTGTTGCATGGTTTGAGCGCGATTACGGAGCAATTTTATCAGCCCGCTGATGTTTTTCTAACAAAACTCTTACCGCCACATTGATGCTGGCGATATAAAATCTGCGATAATAGGGTCTGAATTTCAAATATGTCCAGGAGTCGAACCATGTCTGATACAAATTCGCAACAATTTACCTTCAAGGCTGAAACCAAGCAACTGCTGAATATTTTGATCCACTCGCTGTACAAGGATCGCGAAGTGTTTTTGCGGGAACTGCTTTCGAATGCGTCTGATGCGCTCAACCGTCTGCGCTTCGAGATGGTGACCAATCAAAACGTGCTGGATGGCGCCGTCGAATTGAAGATTCACATCACTGTGGACAAGGAGTCGCGCACGCTCACCATTCAGGATACCGGTATTGGCATGACGCGGGATGAGATTATCGAGAACCTTGGCACCATTGCCCAATCAGGCGCACGTAAATTTTTGGATGCCACCAAAGATCAAAAGGTGGACTTCGCCCAGGTCATCGGTCAGTTTGGTGTGGGATTCTATTCCGTGTTCATGGTCGCGGAATCGGTGCGGGTGACATCCCGCT
>CAYLOW010000507.1:0-2144 GCA_964385315.1 uncultured Anaerolinea sp. | reverse complement strand
ACCATAAAGCCGCACCATATCAAGTGATGTCACGATGTACATAAAAAATTCCCGCCAGGCAGAGAATTTAATATCAGGACTCCCGAATTTTTGCTGCGTCATTGTGCAGGTAGAGGATGACGGTTGCCCCTCTTCGTTTGCAGAATGTAATATTTGCCTGTTTGACGGGGGTGTGCCACTGAACTACGGCGAATACCTGCGCATCCTGCCAGAGAACGTCGTTACCGGATTGAAGATTTCGACTACATCAACTTTGCGTACGACGAGTTCATGAAACGTCTCAGAGAAGCACGGGAAAACCCACAATTTGAGAGTGCGGAAACACCGCAGAATCCAGATGCCTGAACCATTTCTTAAATGGGCTGGCGGCAAGAGATGGCTTCTTAACAAAAGGAGAGATCTCTTCCCATTGGTGCCAAGACACAGGTTGAATATCCGACAGGCTATCTCGAAACGATTGCGATTTCATTACGTTCTGCCAAATTCAAGGCTGGCGACTTCGAGGCCGTGCTAGACAAAACTGGCGAGGGGGACTTTGTATTTCTCGATCCACCATACACAGTGATGCATAACACCAACAATTTCATCAAATACAATGCATCATTGTTCTCATGGAATGACCAAGTGCGTCTGGCAACTGCGGCAAAGAAGGCAGTGTCAAGAGGAGCACTTGTCATGATAACCAATGCGGATCACGCTAGCATACGAACACTTTTCCGAAACGTTGGAAATCAGCACACAGTTGAACGTGTTAGTATCTTGTCGGGTCGTTCAGACCATCGCCGCCTTACTTCTGAACTTGTTGTGACAAGTTATTGATTGATACTGCCACAAAATTGTTTACATCGGCACAGCCAACAGTTGGAGTTGATCAAGAAAAACAACAGGAACGGCGGATTATTTCGACGCCTTAGCCAGACACCATCCAATGAGCACAAAAACGCCATTGGTTAAGATAAATTTGATCCAATGGCCAACGATATCTTTTTTAAAGGTGATTTTCTCTTTTCGGTTACGCTTGGCTGCATATTCAGAGAGAGAAGGCACCATCCTCGAAACAGTCTTTACGTCTTCATACATACGCTCGAGAAGACTCTCGTATTGCAGAAAAAGACCATCGCTCTCCCCTGCAATATCCTTCTGATTTCTTAATGCAGAGATTCCTTGTTCGTAATCAATGAACCTTGGCTTTATCTCAGCAAAGTAAATCGGGAAAATTGCCGTAATATCGGTATGGTCAAAATCTGACAGCATATCCGACAATTGCTCACGAAGACTGATGGAAACCCAGTCAGCCGTATCAAAATACGCCCTGTAAATATGGCCGATGGATTTATCTAACTGGTGATCTACATAAGCATCGGTTGTCCCTGCGCCGTTTTGGGTAATTCCATATTCCCTGGCGAGAGCACGCATCACATGATCAAATGCAGCCTTGAGTTCCAAGGTGGGTTGTGGAAATGTCCCGCTATTGTTATCAACTTCCTCGGCCCTAATCATAAGGGCTTTGGTTTTGAAAAAAAGCTCACAAACCGAGCGAATCCGTTCTGAAGAAATCATTCGGCCAGACCTCAAGGCAATTTTGCAGCAGCACGTCGGCCATCCATGTCAGCGGTCGTATAAATTCGACCCATGGACACCCGCACGTTTCCGCGCATACGTAAGGCCATGCGTTTACTAATTTCCTTTGCGTTCTCCGTAATTCCCCGGCCTTTGAACGGAGTATCGACTACGTCTTTCCATGCCCTTGAAAAGCTCATTTTATCGCCCTCTCAACTTACAAACCACCGTTGCGATGGATTGCCTCCCCGCCAATAGAACCGCGCACGATACCAGCAACCACTCTCTTTGCAAGTACAAATAACAATTTCCGGATCAATGTCAATCCGTCTTTTGAAGATTATTTTGAGGGCCGGTGGGGCGCATCTGTGATTAGGGGCAGTTTGGGCACCATTATAGCAGAGACGCACCTCCGGGGCATCAGCGGACGGCTCGGAGATCCGTCCCTACCCATCAATACGCAACTCTTCATAATTTCAAAACAAGTCATAAGTCGTGATTCAAAAGTGCACCTACTCACTGATGCGCCCTAGCCGGTGTCCTCACCGGCGCTCTTCTCCCAATGCCTGTTTCAGGCCCCAGTT
>CAYLOW010000506.1:0-2146 GCA_964385315.1 uncultured Anaerolinea sp. | reverse complement strand
TTGAAGCCTTATCCTTTTCCTTCTTAAGCGCCTGACGTTCGATCTCCAACTGCATTACCTGGCGGTCAACCGTATCCAGCGCTTGTGGCTTTGAATCGATCTCGGTCCGCAGACGCGCGGCAGCCTCATCAATTAAGTCGATGGCCTTGTCGGGCAGGAAGCGGTCGCTGATGTAACGCTGCGAAAGCGTGGCGGCGGCAAGAACCGCAGCGTCCGTGATCCGCACGCCGTGATGGACTTCGTAGCGTTCCTTGAGTCCGCGCAGGATGCTGACCGTGTCTTCGACCGTCGGCTCTTCGACAACCACTGGCTGGAAGCGGCGTTCCAAAGCGGGGTCTTTCTCGATATATTTGTGATACTCGTCAAGCGTGGTCGCGCCGATCAGATGTAACTCACCACGCGCCAGCATTGGTTTAAGCATGTTACTGGCATCCATCGCACCTTCCGCCGCGCCAGCGCCGACGACTGTGTGCATCTCATCCAGAAATAGGATAATCTCCCCTTCAGAGTCTGTGATTTCTTTCAACACGGCTTTCAAACGCTCTTCAAACTCACCCCGATATTTCGCGCCTGCCACCAATGCTCCCATATCCAATTGGACAAGGCGTTTGTGTTTGAGCCCTTCCGGGACATCCCCATTAATAATGCGTTGTGCCAGCCCCTCGACAATGGCAGTCTTGCCGACGCCAGGTTCACCGATCAGCGCGGGATTGTTCTTTGTGCGGCGGGATAATATTTGAACCGTGCGGCGAATCACTTCATCACGCCCAATGACCGGATCGAGTTTGCCCTGACGTGCCATGGCAGTCAGGTCCCGTCCATATTTTTCCAACGATTGGAAAGTACCTTCGGGATTCTGTGAGTTGACGCGTTGAGAACCGCGCACTTGTTTCAACGCGGACAGAATCGCATCCTTGGTAAGACCGAATTGGATGAGTCGTTTGCTTTCATGGCTATCGGATAACCCCAGCAAAATATGCTCGGTGGAAACGTACTCATCCTGCATTCCTTTTGCGTAGCGTTCAGCGGCAGATAGTACTTCCGCAGCCTGACGTGACATGCTGACATCCAAATTGACACCTTGAACTTTTGGCTTTTTATCAAGTTCGATGCTCAGCTCGTCCTCAATGGCTTGTGTCCCGCCCGATGCCCTCGTGATGATCGCCCGTACGATGCCATCCTCCTGTTGAACAAGCGCCTGGAGCAAATGAATTGGCTCAATTTCCTGATGCTGATGATCCTGTGCCAGGTGTTGAGCAACGAGCAAAGCCTCCTGCGATTTTTGTGTGAATTTTTCCGCGTTCATAAATCCTCCATCCTATCTTTGGAACCAATCGCCTTTCAATATCTTTGGGATGATCCTCATTGTCATACTATCCTTTTTGAAATTCCTATTCAATCCAGACTGCTTCATAACAGACTTCGCGGTAACGTATCAACCGCAACTGACGGCTGTCATATTGTGCGGTTAATTCGGCTTCCAATTGGCGGATATGATACTGTAATTCAACTACCTGACTACGCAGATGCAGGATCGCTTCTGCGGCAGCTTCGTCAAGGCCCAAATCTTTTTGGATACGATGCTGGCTGCGCGATTCATACCCTTCATAGGTACCATACCAATATTTTATTGGAGGTGTATTTTCAGGGTTCATAATTTAACCTCGCTTGACTCTCTGTGGTTTTTGCGGGCAGAGGCCAAGGCTGTAATTCCTTCTACTTCCTTTTCGGTTAACGCGTCAGGCAGGACCAGTTTGACCCGGGCAAACATATCACCGCGTTTGCTGGGTTCGCGTAAATAGGGCATCCCTTTGCCGCGCAAGCGGAACGTGCGGTTGGCGTTGGTTCGAGGTGGAATTGTCAGAGTTAGCAGGTGTTCCAATGCCGGAATGCGGATTTCACCGCCTGCAATAGCTGTGAAAATATCAATCGGCGCATCGAAATGCAAGTCATCACCATCACGTTCAAAAATAGCATTGGGTAAAACATTAATGATTAAATATAAATCTCCGGCCGTGCCGCCATTCCTTCCTGCTTCACCGCGTCCAGCCAGACGAACCCGAGTTCCAGTGCGGACGCCAAGCGGAATACTTGCCTGAACCCGATGTCCGTCTATTTCCAACGCGCGTTCTGTGCCACGGAAAGC
>CAYLOW010000505.1:0-2197 GCA_964385315.1 uncultured Anaerolinea sp. | reverse complement strand
AGCCGCTTCAACAAATAAAGGAGAAGCAATGCCATTCGCGCATATTACGGGCTGGGGTATGTATGTCCCAGAGTCGATACTTACCAACGATGATATATCCAAACTTGTAGACACCAATGATGCATGGATTCGTGAACGCACAGGAATTCGTGAGCGGCATATTGCCAGCGAGACCGATTTTCCTTCCACCATGGGGGTGGAAGCCGCAATCAGAGCCTTGAAGGTTGCGAACCTTGCCCCAACCGAATTGGATCTAATAATCTGCACGGCATCTTCGCCTGAATATATCTTTCCTGCCACCGCATGCATTATTCAGGACCAAATTGGGGCTACCAAAGCGGGCGCATTTGACCTGCAAGCTGCCTGTACCGGCTTCATCATTGCAGCCAATATGGGGGCGCAGGCCATTCGAAGTGGATCGGTAAAAAATGTGCTGATCGTCGGCACGGAAATCCTTTCCCGCTTTGTCAATTGGAAGGATCGCAATACCTGCATCCTGTTTGGGGATGGCGCGGGAGCCTTTGTTTTACAGGCGAGCGACCAACCCGGCGGCGTGATGTCTACGGTAATGCACTCTGACGGCTCCGGCGCAGATTCGTTGATCATCCCTGCCGGCGGGGCACACCACCCGGCCACCGAGGCAACCCTGCGCGAAGCCAGCCACTTTATACAAATGGACGGGAAGGAAGTCTTCCGCTTTGCCACACGGGTGATGGGTCATGCCGTAACCGAAGCCCTTGAAAAAATAAATATGACCACCAACGATATTCAATGGATCGTTCCACACCAGGCTAATTACCGTATCATTGAAGCTGCCGCAAGGCACTTAAAAATACCGTTGGACAAATTTGTGATCAACGTGGAACGCTACGGGAATACATCCACCGCCTCGATCCCAATTGCAACCATTGAAGCGATAGAAAAAGGACGGATCCAACCCAAGGATAAGATAGCATTTGTCGGCTTTGGGGGCGGCCTCACCTGGGGAGCAATGATCGTGGAATGGACAGGTCCGCTGCCCACAAAGAAACACGTCCACCCGGAACAATACCGCCTCTTCGCACGATTACGATCCTTTGTGCGCCGTGCCATTCGCTTTATTGAAGGGTTCCTCTCGCGTAAGGAAGTTTAGCCATATTTATTCAATTGTGGTAGGATAAAGGTCGAAATTCTAAAAAGGAGTATCTTATGGGATTACCACGTGGTGCAGAATGGATCGTCATTCTTGTTATAGTTATCCTCCTGTTTGGACCGGGACGCATCGGAAAGATTGCCGGTGAGATTGGAAAGGGTATCAAGAACTTCCGGGAGGGGATCGGGAGCAAAGAAGACGAAAAGCCAGACGGTGACGAAAAGCCAGACGGTACGGAAGAGAAGAAGTAATTAAAAGAAGAAGGTCGCCATCCGGCGACCTTCTTCTTTTAATTTACCGATATTTCATAAGTCTTCATTTACACTTTGCCCGCCTGCCTATTCCACCATCTTCTTTGCCACGCGGTTTATCACTTCCATATTTTTAAAGGTATCAAAAAACAAATCAACAACATGCGGGGACATGCGTTTTAGATTGCGAAGATACCTCATAATAATATTTTCATCCGGGTTGGGTTCTTCAAGCGCGGTTTGAATTTTCTTAAGTTGTTCTTTTGCGTCCTGTTTTTTTCCTGGTTGAAGTTTTGGGTGCGAGTCAATGTAATAGGTTAAAGTCTGGAAAAGCGGCACAATCGTAGCGCCTTGATCGGTAACCATATGATGACCACCAAGCACATTATTATCTGCCTGCACCTTGCCGCTGTCTTCATAACCAGCTCTTGGACGTCCGTTATTTCTGTTCTTTTTCGGCATAATTTCTCCAATCGACCTTTCGTTTTTCCATTTTCCGGCGGCATCCCGGAAAGACAATTTTCAACAAACATCCTGACCGGGTGAGAACAGGGGCCTCGCAATCATCTGAAAGACAACCAATCACACAGCGTGTTTCCTGTTTTTTCTTTTTATCATACCATGAGTGGTTCGGCTTTCTTAAGTTGGCGATCTGAGACCCATTAACGATCTGGAGGATGCGGAAAATTGGACGGGTTAATTCAATGAATATGAGCAAAACATAGAGCACAGCACAATCTATCAATAGAACTTGGGCTGAAATAAAGACACTCCATGAGGGACGTCATTAATTCCTTCAAACAAAGGAATTAAA
>CAYLOW010000504.1:0-2207 GCA_964385315.1 uncultured Anaerolinea sp. | reverse complement strand
ATTACGTGCCATGCTTCCAGCCGCAGGATCTTTCGCATTAGAAGTTCCATTTTGTGCATTAACTAAAACGTATTGCATACCGGGTTAAACAAGGGTGGGGGACAAGGCTTAATTCCACTTGTCATGAATCTCATATTGTGTCAGAATACACTAGTTTAATTACCAGGTATTCTTTCCAGACAGAGGGCTTATGGAAGAGATCAGCAATCCCTATATTGCAGGGGCGCCAGTCACCGAGAAGCGTATGTTCTTTGGTCGTGAGGATGTGTTCGATTGGATCGAACGCAGTCTGGGCGGTCAATATAATGACCACATCCTTGTCGTTCACGGACAAAGGCGGGTCGGTAAAACATCAGTCCTCAAACAACTCGGCAATCGTCTGCCTGGGCGTTATATCCCCGTTTTTTTTGATCTGCAGGGACGCACAAACACTACACTGGATCGTTTCATGTGGTGGCTGGCAGGCGGGATCGTGCGCGTCCTTAAACAGGAACGGGACATCACCATTGCGCCTCCTGATAAGGAACTTTTTTCGCAGGACGTTGATTATTTCGAGAATCACTTCCTGCCGGATCTGCAACAACATTTAGGGGATGACAAGGTCCTGCTGCTGACCTTCGACGAATTTGACAACCTCGAAGAAAGTGATGTGAAAGATGTACTCGCCCGTCCGCTGATCAACCACCTGCGGCGGTTGATGGAACATTCCAATTTAAATTTCATCTTCTCCATAGGTTCTTCGGGACGCAAGCTGGAGAACATGCAGGCAAATTACACCGAGTTTTTCAAGACCGCGCTCTACAAGAAGATCAGCTTTCTAACCAAAGACGACGGCCACCGTCTTATCACCCTGCCCGTGCAAGGCATCCTTGAATATGACAAGGATGCCATCCAGCACATCTATGAAACCGTATCGGGCCATCCCTACTTCACGCAGCTGATTTGCCACGAACTATTCTCCCAATGCCAGAAGACGGGCCAACGCACGATCAGCCGAGTGGATGTAGACGAGATTCTGGATGACGTGGTCGAACGCGGAACTGTTAATCTCAAGTTCGTGTGGGATGAAGCCGCCGACCTCGAGAAATGGTCCCTGGCATGTCTGGCTCAGGCGGATGGAAAACGCGATACACGCGCTGTGACAGACTATCTCACCCGCCAGCGTGTGAGATTCAACCAGCAGGCACTCGATTCCGCCCTGCTGCATCTGCGTGAAAAGGATGTGCTGACAGATGATCATCGCTTTGTCAACCAGCTCCTGCAGATCTGGCTGAAAAAGAACCGCCCCATCGAGCAGGCGCGTGAGGAATTAACCGAAGTCAACCCGATCGCGAATCGGTTTATCGAGATCGGCCTGGAATACAAAAATGGCGGACTGCATGAAAAGGCCATCGCCAATTTCAAGGAAGCCCTTGCAATTGACAGCGACAATTTGCAGGCTCAGGTTAGCCTGGCCCAGGTTTACCTTGATCAAAAGAATGTCGAAAAAGCCATTGCGGAATTTGAAAAAGCGCTGCTGATCGACGAGGAGGATATCGCCACCCGGACCGGCCTATGTGACGCATATCTCATTCAAGGCGGTCAATTCCGTGCCAGGGGGCGTCCACGCGAGGCTGTTCTGCTCTATCAAAAAATACTGGCGATCAACGGGGAACACGGCGAAGCCCGCCAGCATATGGCTGAGATCAATCGTCAGCATGCTGAAAAGGCGTTGGTTGACGGCAGGGATGAGGAGGCCTTAAGCGCTTTCACTGAAGCCTTGAAATATACTCCCGAAGACCCAAGTTTGATCGAGCGCGTCGAACGAGTCAGGGCGGAGAAAAAAGCCAAGGTTCTGACTGCGCAGATAGCACGGTCCGAGAAGGAAGTGACTGCCCGGAATTGGGAAAAAGCCATCGCCGCCTTAAATGAAGCGTTGGAGACATCACCCAACAACGAGGCGATCCTCAAGAAAATTGTACTCGTCAAGGAAAGACAACAGAATGAACGATTGGATGCAGTCCTAGCGAAAGTAGACCAGGCTGAAAAGGCAGGCCGCTGGGATACTGCCATTGCCGCGCTGAATGAATATCTCAATCTGAAACCTGACGATGCTTTCATTCAAAAACGCCTGTCTGATCTGATCGAGGCAAAGCATACAGCGTGGTTGAATGCGATCATCACACGCACCGATCAAGCCCTTGCCTATGAAAATTGGGACGAGGCCA
>CAYLOW010000503.1:0-2238 GCA_964385315.1 uncultured Anaerolinea sp. | reverse complement strand
CATAGAAATAGCGCTTTTTACTGGCAATATAGCCTCGAAAGGCTTCTCCGTGATATATTTTTGAGCGTTTGATCCGATAGTTATCACAGACCCCTCTGTGACTACAATCGGATAACTGTCGATGATATACACCAACTTTTCGTTTAGCTTCTTCCAAGTTTCTCCCAAACGCAGAAACAAGGTCAGGAACAAATCAGCAATCCGATGAAGCCTACGATTGAAACGACAGGCACTCAACATTCTTGGAATGTAGCGGTGTTCAAACAGATAGCGGCTCGCCAACGGAAAATTACCTCGAAAGTACAACATCGCTACGATGGCGGTAGTCATCACTTCCACGTCGCTCATTTGACTTTGGCTGTCTTCGTGATGAAGCAAAGATTTGAGCATGTCAGCACAGAGGCAAAACACTACTATAATTTGGGTCTCCATGAGATTCTCCTGTTGGTGGTCGGGATACCCCAACTTTACTTGAATCTCATGGATTTTTGCCAATTTTCATCCCAAGGTAGCAACTTGGGTTATTTATTAAAAGGCAATCAGTTGGTCCAGGTCAATCCCTGAGCCTGATCGATAAACAAAAAACAGCCCGGCCCCAATGTGGACGCTGATATTTTGCGACCATTGGACCGCGGGCGCACCAAGGATGGACGATGAAGATCTTCAAAAAGGATGATGACACCTCCCGGCTTGAACAATTGCTTGCCGGGCATCGAAAAAGACCGTCTCAGGAAATCGTGGATGAGATGTTCGTGCTGTTCCTGACCGTGCCCCTTTATTATTCATCCTTAACACCTGATCCCGGGCCTGACCAGTTTCCATACCTTAACTTGAAACTGAGAGGGAAGAATGAACCTCAAACCACCTTGAAGGGGATGGCTACCCAGGCGTTGGAGCAGGGCTTTGGCGTGACCATCAACCAGTCAGGCAAAAAGACCGATTGGGTGTTCTCGCTTGGAGACCTGATCTTCCTCGCCAGGAACGGCGTGTTGATCTCCAACCGCGGCAGCGCAGGTATGCAGTCCATTAAATTGGAGGAGGACACAGAAGTGCAAGTCGGCACCCCCGGCGAGGATATCCTCCCGATGGCGGTCCGAAAACACCTGCGGACTTATATTCAGACGGCTTTGAAAATTGCAGACCCCAGGTTCTACCTGATGCTCAACCCGCAGGACGATCCGCCGTGGACGGTCATGTTCAACTTCTCGCGCAAGGATTTTGGCAGCGATGCCGAATATCAAAACGCCTTTGGCCGACTCTCCTGGTTCTTTCCCAAATTCGTGTTCACCGGCTGCAGCGAGAACGATCAGCATGAGTTTTATGAGATCTGAGGATAGATTTGGATGAGGAAAGTTGCGATGCACATTGAATTTTCTGCTCCCATGTAGAGTCCACGCCCGTTTCGGCGCCAGTATCCACAGGGCAAGTCCGCGACCCTGCCCGGGATGTGGTCTCCCTCGGAGATAATGACGAAAACCAATAGGCCGCTGTTCAGAAGTGAAATCATATGAAAATAAAAATGGTAATCATTCTCATCATTGGTATTCTTCTTGCTTCCTGCACACCAGCAACAGCCACGCTGGAAACTGAGGTTGAAAATGAAATTGCCACAGAGGACCCTGCTGCAAAAGGACCGCCAACGAAAGCGCCTATTGCCCCCCGCTGGCTTGTGTGACTCCGCTTACCCCCATCAACGGGGTGGAAATTCCGCCCGCAGGCAAGGTGACTTTCTCATGGACAGCGCTGGATGAGGCAGAAAAATATGTCTTAAACATTATTTTTCCATCAGGCGAAATCGTGTCAATTGAGACTGACAAGACTTTTCGTGACCGTTACATGGAATCTTTTATTGCTGGGGGTGAATACCAGTGGCAGGTCGTTGTACAAGGCGCAAATGAAAGTGAAATTTGTGTTAGTGATGCCGCGACCTTTAATAAGTCTGTTTATCAACAGCCAAAGAATAGCGGCACTGGCGGTAGTAGTGAAGGTGGTAATAATGATGGTGGCGGTTGTGCCTTAGATTGTTCTCCACTTGGTGGTGGTGGTCAAGACTAATGTTTATGAATAATTCAATGCGGATCATAAATAAAGAGGAATTCATGTTGAACCTTAAGAGCGGGCTGCCGATTAACCGCTAAGTATATTGAAACTGATAATTGATCTTAATAAAATACAGTTCTAGAACAATACCTTCGCCAAATCTGAAGTAAAAAAGTAGGGCTTTTCGGGTAAAGTAGG
>CAYLOW010000502.1:0-2242 GCA_964385315.1 uncultured Anaerolinea sp. | reverse complement strand
GGCTGTCCCCAATCTTATTTTGCCGCCTGAGGAGACCTGTACACCTCAACCGGCAGTAAAGGTTAGATATGAAAAAGATATTGAAGTTTTTGTTGAGGTATTTACTCGGGTTGTTCATCATTGCCGCCTGTGCCCCTGCAGGTGGATCTGTTAATCCTGCGCCCGCCTCCACACCAACTCCGCAGGTTGTCGCAGAGAAGAAGAGCCTGCCCACGCCAATGCCTCCCGACCAAACGGTCGTTTACGGTGATTTCCAGGTAACGATGAAAGATGCTGAGATCACATCCGGCTATTTAACCGAGTATGGTACCGAGCGCGAACCCCCTGCGGGTAAAAATATTATTTGGATTCATATCCTGCTAAAAAATATGAGTCAGGAGGAGCAGAATTTACCAGAACCAGAGCATTTTTCAGTGCTCAATGGAACAAATGAATTCAAGGCAACTTACGGGCATCGCAAAGATCATGCGGATTATATGGCTTCGACGCCATCCCTGGTGCTGGGACAGGAGGTGAATGCTTGGCTGCGTTTTGATATTCCGATCGAATTGGTGTTGGAGGATATAAAATTTGTTTTTATCCCTGAAAGTTCACAGGTAAGTTTTGGATCCTCATTAAGCGACAATCCCTGGGACGGCCACCCGATCTATTTTTGGAATTGCCTCCCATAAGAGATGATCGCGGAATTATTAAAAGATCACACTTCCATCCTCCCAAAAATCAACATGGATTTTTGGGAGGTGTTCGTTAAACGAAACGAAAGGAGCTTAGGCGCGTTCTCCTCTAAACTGCGTTTCATACAATTGACTGTATAAACCGCCTGTTGTGATCAACTGATCATGTGTACCCCGTTCGACAATTATTCCCCGGTCCATTACCAGGATCAAATCGGCAGCCAGGATCGTACTCAATCTATGGGCAATGACGATGCTGGTTCTGCCCGCCATGACCCGTTTCAACGCATCCTGGATCAGGGATTCGGATTCGCTGTCAAGTGAACTGGTGGCTTCATCCAGAACCAGAATTCGCGGATTCTTAAGGATAACGCGTGCGAGGGCGACGCGTTGTTTCTCGCCGCCGCTCAGGCGATAGCCGCGTTCCCCGACGACAGTGTCGTATTGATCGGGGAGCCCCATCACAAAGTCGTGGATGTTGGCTGCGCGCGCAGCGGCTTCGATCTCGGCCGGTGTGGCGTCCATCTTTGCGTAGGTCAAATTCGTACGAATGGTGTCGTGGAAGAGGTGTGTCTCCTGGGTTACCATGCCGATCGTGGCTGCCAGCGAATCGAGAGTTACATCGCGCAGGTCGTGCCCGTCAATGCGGATGACGCCGCTTGTGGCATCATACAGGCGCGGGATGAGGTACGTCAGTGTTGTTTTTCCGGCGCCGGATGGGCCGACGAGGGCGATCAATTGTCCTGGCGCGGCTGTAAAGGAGATGCCCTCCAATGCGATCTCTCGGGCCTGGGATGTTAGAACGGGATCGGGCGCGGCTTGACCGATCTCTGTTTTCCCTTTCTCATCCGCCTTTTCGGCTGTTTTCTTTCCTCCTGAAATAACCGCGCTTACGTCCTCCATTTTCCCATACCTCTTTACTTCGCTGAGCAGGATGTTTTCGTTGATCAGGTATTTGAAGCTGATGTTTTCAAACGCAAGCGCGCCTTTTGCATCCTTAAGAACGAAGGCGTTCTTTTTTTCTTCGATATCGTGCGGCAGGTCAATGATCTCGAAGACGCGTTCAAAGGAAACCATGCTGGTGCTGAACTCGACGGGTGCGCCTGCGAGACCCTGAAGTGCGCCGTACAAGGTGCCGAGATACGAACCAAATGCGACGATGGTGCCAACAGTGAATTTATCTTGGATGACAAGCCAGCCGCCAAAGCCATAAACAAGCGCCGTGCCCACCGCGCTGACCAGGCCGATCATGACAAAAAACGATGAACCGATGACGGCGCGTTGAATACCCATGTCGCGCACCCCCCCGGCCCGTTGACGGAATCTGTCGCCTTCTTCGTTGCTGCGGCCGAATAATTTAACGAGGAGTGCTCCGCCGATATTGAGAGTCTCGTTCATGTGTGCATTCATCTGAGCATTTACATCCATGGCTTCGCGGGCGATGGTGCGCAAGCGTTCGCCGAGTCTGCGCGCGATAACATAGAAGAAAGGCATGACAAAGATACTGCCGAGGGTTAATCTCCATTCGAGCGAGAGCATGACGATCAGGATCGCCGCGCCTTCGATCA
>CAYLOW010000501.1:0-2257 GCA_964385315.1 uncultured Anaerolinea sp. | reverse complement strand
CCGTGGGGGCACTCTCACATACGGCAGGTAAAGCATTGACGATCTCTTTGAAGGAGTGAACATGCTGCCTGCCGTTTTTACTAAAAACAAAAAGAATGACGCTATGCCTGATCTCGCAGAATTCATGACAACAGAAGAAGCCGCAAATAAATTAGGCTTTACAGTTGAGTCTGTCCGTCAAATGGTGTTCAAGAAAAAACTTGAAAGCACACGATTCGGGCGATCCATTCTCATACCTAAAAAGGCAGTTTCAGAATACCTGGAAAAAACAAAAGGAATGAGTAAGAACGACCCCAGGCGAAATCTAAAATAAAAGCATTTGTCACTTGACGAATGCTTTTATTAGCCTTATACTGATAACGTCACTTTATAAGTATAAGACGCCCGAAAGGGCTTATTTTTTAGACATTACTTATAATGTCATATTACTAGTACATTACCAACCAAATAACCGATCATCGAATAACTTTGTGATGAGCATAGTCAATGATGACGCGGCAAAAATTCAAAACAAAATGGAGGTGATAAAAGAATGTGCCAAGACGAAAAAACCAAACCATGTAAGTCTTACAGTAAGTACCCAGGTGTACACGGTCCACGATCCGATCCTGGTTGTTGAAACTGGATTTGTAAAGATTACTATCAGTAGCCGAAGGGCAATCTACCCTGGCAAAACAAGATTTACTGGCTTATTTTCGATATTTTTTCGGAGCAGGTTGCAAAACTCATTTCTCGGGGGATGTAGCACCATGCTACACCCCCGATTTCGGACAAGACATGAACAAACGATGCTCACCTCAATTAGTCAAAAAAATACATGAGCAAACCAAATCCTGGCGAGGAGCGGCACAAAAATTGAATTTGATCTTTGGCGTCGACCTCCCCCACCTGGCTTGGAGGGATTATGCAACAAAGCGGCGCGAAATTGCAGATACGAAGACACGCACCAGACTTTTACTGGGACCACGAATTTGCCCAACTTGCCACAGCTCTCCAAATGCGTATTTTGTGCGACTTCTCAAACACTTGAGACCACTCGACCTTAGACGTTGGCAGGATCTACGAAACGCAAAAAAGTTCAAAGCGGCCAAACAACTTATTGATGAAGTTTACAGCCGCAGAATCACCGATAAATAAAAAGTGCCTTCACCCCCTGCAGAGGGATGAAGGCGTTACACGAGAATGGCATGAGTGACTCAAATCACTTATGCCTTTTTTGATTCTACTACACGAGGAAATAATGAAAAATATTTTGTTGATTTTGCTTCTCCTGCCCTCCCTCGCATGTTACATATCCAACACAACCCAAACAGCCATCACGCCTACAGAGGCGGTCCAACCGGCGCCGGTCGTTTACATCCCATTACCCACCAATACGCGACAACCCACTTGCATTATCACGGCGCAAAAATTGAATATGCGCTCGAACCCGGATTCTTCTGTGATTGCCTGGCTCTATCAGGGCGATCTTGTCACCGTCCTGGATGAGACAAGCGGCAAATGGATTCAGGTCCGTGCAGCTGATAACGTCACAGGCTGGATACACTCAAATTACTGCAAAGGAAAATAAACCATGAAAAAAATAATGCCGCATGTAGCGGGAGTCTTCTTTTCCCTATTTGGAGTAGGCGTGATCATCCTGCTTATGTCCTACACCTTCGAAGCTCTCGCGTATATCTTCCCCAATAATTTCACCGCCCAGATAATGGGAATGGTCCTGTTTGATATTGCCGCGCTCGCCTGGCTGGGCGCGTTTATCTATCTTTGCAAATCAATCATGCAATACACCTTTGCCTTCATCGGCTTTGTATTTGGTTTGTTGGGATCTCTTGCCATGGTCGCAATTGACGTGATGCTAGGCGGGCAGGAGCTGATAAAACCGCCCGTATGGATTAACAGTGCTTTGGTGTATGGCTTCATCATTGCAGCGGTTGTACACGTCATTTTGATCTATGCCCATAAACTTGTTGGGCCTGAAATTAGCGCGGATATTTCACTGGGCATTGAAACCGCCCAGATCACTGAAGAGGCAATGAAGCAGGCGGAGACAGAGCTGCTCAAGGAACGCGGCGCGCTTGGCAGGATCATTGCCCCACGCCTTATGAACAACGTGAAGCGGAACCTAGGCTTGCCTGTTTATGGGGACGTAATTGATCTGACTGCGATGGATGCAAATGAACAGCCTATACCTGTTGAAATGCCTGTACAGCGTCAAATGTCTCTTTTTGAAAGAGTCCGTGCAGCTGGGCAGGTTTTG
>CAYLOW010000500.1:0-2281 GCA_964385315.1 uncultured Anaerolinea sp. | reverse complement strand
CTAGATTGGATACTTTAGCACACAATGATCAATCAATCTCCAGATGGTTTCCAGGCCGGGTCAAATTCAAGTCCCTCATCTGTTGTAATACGGGTAATATTTGCTCCGGTAACAGTCATGTAATAAACATCTTTGTTCTCATCACTTTCTTCACCTTCATAAAGGAGATAAAAGCCATCGGGAGAATATTCAACATCTTCTATCGATATGATATTAAACTTCAAAAATGATCCCTGTTCCACAGAACGATCAACTGCAGAGGTACTCATGAGGTACGGAAAACAGAAATTAACAGAACAGCGCTGATTAAACAAGATCAACTGGCCATCGGGAGACCAAGTGGGAAGATAATCAAAGAAAGCTACGCCGCTGCGGACTATTTGTTTTTGCCCGGTACCATCTATTTCCATAATCCAGAGCTGATATACACCAAGTCTCTTCACGGCATAGGCAATTTGTAATCCATCCGGCGACCATGAGGGTTGGCGTGCCTCAACACCCTTCACACCTTTTGTGACCTGGGTTATAGAGGTCATATCATCCACATTCATGATAAAAATCTCCATTTGACCGGTACGGAGTGAGGTGAAGGCAATCAACTTGCCATCAGGTGACCACGAAGGGTCAAAGTCGCCACCCGGAACAGAGCTGATCAACGCCAAGCCACTGCCGTCTGAATTCATTAGATACAGGCTCGATCCATAATAGATTTCATCCATGCCCTTACACGGGGAAATAAAAATTATTTTTTCTCCGTCTGGAGACCACTCAGGCTGGCACGCCCCTTCTGGCATATTGGTAATTTGAGCAGATATTTGTGTTAAGAGATCAACAAGATAGAGTTGAGGCAGGCCGGTACGGTCTGATACGTATGCAATCTTTCCTGATTCACCAACTAGTGGCGCTGATACATCAAAAGTAGGAATGGCAGTTTCCACTGTAGGTAGAATTTCAACCTCAGTGCTAATTACAATTGGTAACGGCGTGCTGGAAACCGTAACTGTTGGAGAGGGCGCCTCATGAGTCGATGTAGCGGTAGAAGTTGGAGTTGGAGAAGAGGTTAGTGTAGAAATGGGGAGAGGGGATGGAGTAGCTGGGGTAACGGAAGGCATAATCGTGCCAGTCAGAGCTTGGAAAAAAAATGCACTATGAAAATTATCAGGCAAAATCCCTGGAGCTACAAAAGGCAGGCTTAAAAACGCCAAAAACATTAATATTAAAATCAAACGCATGAATGAAGATAGACGTTTACGTTCCCGTTCCTTTTGCTTCTTAAGTGGAGAAACAAAGGGCTGCTCCTCAGCTACCAACTGTATCCTGGGGGCAGAAATAGAACCCACAGCCTGGCGGGAGGGCGTTTTATCTTTTGAAGTAACCGCAGAATCTGCTGCATGGTTTGGGTCAGACGCCAAGAAAGCCTCAGCAGGAGGCGGGGAAACAATATGACTGCCAGAGGTATGCTGAGTTGGAAATCCAGTTCCAAGCAAAGCTTTTTTAAAATCCACTGCACTCTGAAAACGATCGCTTGGATCTACAGCCATTGCCTTCTCAATTGCAGAAGAAACTCGGCGTGAAACCTTTGTGTTCCGTTTACGAAGCGGGGTTAATTGGGCATTGTCCATCGCGCGCGCAAGCCCATCTTCCGGGATCACCCCGCATAAAGCTGCGTACAAAGTTGCGCCAAGCGAATAAAAATCAGTACGCGGATCAGTGCGAGCTGTGCCATATTGTTCTGGAGGAGAATACCCGGGTGTCATGGCTCGCGCACCCGTTGTTGTGGCCTGACTTCCCCCTTGATACACTTTGGCTAGCCCAAAATCCACTAAAAAGATATGCCCATCCGGCGTGATCTTCACATTACCCGGCTTGATATCACGGTGCAAAATGGGAGGTTTGCGGCTATGTAAATAAGCCAATGCATCACAGATTGCGGCACCTATTTGCACCGCATCCACTTCCGGAATTACGCCGATCCGATCCATGCGATTGCGAAGATCTTCTCCTTCGATAAAATCCATGATCAGGTATTGCCCCTGGTCTTTTAATTCAAAATGATCAGAGACACGCGGTAAATTTGGGTGCCGCAGGTTCGCCAGGATAACCGCTTCAAGGCGAAACTGACGCATATATTCCTCGGTCGTAAAAAGGTTTTCTTTTAAGGCAACCGCCACACCGATATTTTCATCCATTGCGCGGTAAACAGAACCCATTCCGCCCTGCCCAAGAATCTCTATCACACGATAGCGATTATGAATAAGTGTATTTTTCTCGAGCGTCATTT
>CAYLOW010000499.1:0-2303 GCA_964385315.1 uncultured Anaerolinea sp. | reverse complement strand
AATAAGGTCAATATGCCGTATTTCGCTTTCGAAATATACAAAAGGTTTTCCAGGATCTTTTGGTAGGTTACCTGTTGAGACCCTGTTTTAATTAATTCTTCAGTAAAAACCACCAATTGTTTTAATAATTTTTCCTCTTCGCGCAGCGCTTCCGCCTCCTGTTTTCGCTCAGTGATGTCTTGTGAGATCACTTGAACCCCAACGAGGACTTGCTGTTCGTTAAAAAGCGGCTGGTAAGCGGAACGGAACCATTTTTTCCCCGCAGGCAGGTTGAATTCAGATTCAAAAACTTCTGTCAACCCCGAGGCCAAAACGTGCCGCATTCGCTCGGTTATTGCCAGACCGCGTTCCGGCCCAAATATCTCCAACGCCGATTTGCCCAGCGCCTCACCAGGCTTTGTTCCAAGACTTTGGATTGAAGAACTGTTTTGCAGAATGAGGCGGCAATCTGTGTCAAAGATTGCGTTAGCCGTGCCGGAATTTTCAAAAATCAATTGATACCTGGCCTGGCTTTCCCTTATCTTTTCATCTGCCAACCTGCGCTCGGTGATGTCATTGACAAACCCCAGGATCTTCTCCGGGATTCCATTCTTATCCTTTTGAAGCACGGCATTCATGGAAATCCAATATTGGGTTCCATCCTTTTTCACAGACAGCAGATCCAGATTTTTGATTTCGCCATGCAGTCTGAGCATCTCTTTCACCCGATCGCGATCTGCCGGATCGGCATACAACACCGATGCGGATTTGGACATTAATTCGTCCATGTTTTCATACCCCGCCATTTCAGCCGCCGCTTTATTCACTTGAAGAAATGTGTCCGTGAGCGTGCTTTGGAATACCCCCGCATTCACATTTTCGATCAGCAGGCGATATTTCTCCTCGCTCTCCCGTAAATGTTTCTCTGCCAGAATACGATCGGTGATGTCATTGAATACGGCAAGCGTTGCGGGTTTTCCCTGATAGGTGATCGGTCTCGCTGTGACTTCTGCGTCGAAGGCTGTGCCATCCAGACGAAGCAGTTTCTCGTGGATCAGGGGTGCCGCGCTCCCGGTGTCTGCCGCCTGCTGGACCCGGTCTTTCACAAACTCCCGATAATCAAGGTGTACCCGGTCCATTAACAAGGTGCCAATGAGCTGCGCTGGATCGTCCGCTCCGAAGAGTTTCGCGCTCGCGTGATTCGCCAGGATGATCTGTCCGGCACTATGGATCACCACGCCATTGGGTAACAGATCGATCAAGTCCCGGTACTGTCTTGCGCTTTCCTGCAAGGCAATTTCCGCCTGCTTGCGCTCTGAAATGTCTTTTGAAATACATGTTACGTAAAGCACCTTTCCCTGTTCATCTTTAACCGGGTCTACAAGGGTCAGGTAATATCGTGTTTCGTCCGTGCTCGTGATAACCTTGACGTCGATCTCCCCCTTTTTACCCGTCATGAATACCCGCCGAACCAGCGTCAGGCGTTTTTCGGCCTCATCAAACGGGAAAATGGCATGCGGCGTCTTTCCAATGACTTCTTCCGGCTTCTTTCCAAAAGCCCGGGCAAAAGCTTCGTTGACAAACCGGTAGGTTTCATCCGGATTGAAGGCGAATATCGGATCGCTCGAATAGCGGATCAGGCCGCGATAGTTCTCCTCATTTGCCTGCAGTTGGCGGGTGCGTTCTTCCAGCAAGTCCTGGCTGCGTAACAAGGCGCGCTCCCGGCGGGCACGATCACACAGTGCGATCAGATATTCGGGCTCAAAGGGTTTATGCAGGTACCCTGCTGCACCCATTTTCATCCAGGTCAGGGCCAATTCCGGCTGCGGGTCGGCAGTGATCATCATGCAAACACAATCCGGAGACTTCTGCTGCAGTTCCTGCAGCAGCCCATCACCCTCTCCTCCCGGCAGGTGATAGTCCAACACCGCCAGGTTGTAGGGGGTCTGCGCGATCATTGCCAATCCTTCCTGATACGTGCTGCCCGAGTCTGCTTGATAACCGTGTGCCTTAAAAACATCCTGAAGGCGTTTGGAAACCAGCTTGCTATCCTCAACAATTAATACCTTGAGCACGGTCTGTGGTCTTTCACCACGCAGCAGCGCCTGCACCTGTTCTGTAAATTGCCACCCTTCGACCGGCATCGGGAGAAAGGCATTTGCCCCCAGGTCAGAAGTGATCCGGGAGGGTTCTTCCCCGGAGAATGTGGCTGATACCACCAGGATCGGCACCTGATTGAATCTGGCATATTCGCGGGAACGCAGCAGGCGGCAAAAGCGCCAGCCGTCAATGCCCGGCATATACACATCTGTGACGATCAAGGC
>CAYLOW010000498.1:0-2326 GCA_964385315.1 uncultured Anaerolinea sp. | reverse complement strand
TGGATGCGCTCTGTCACGCGCTCGAGTCCTACACCGGGCGCGCGGCCAATCCACTCTCGATGCCTTTCGCCGAACTCGGCATCAAGTGGATCAGTAAGTGGCTGGCCGTTGCGGTCGCCGATGGCAGCCATCTCGAAGCGCGCGAAGGCATAGCGCTGGGTTGCCTGTACGCCTCCATCGCCCTGGCCAATGCAAATACCCATGCCGTACACGCGCTGGCCTACCCGTTGCAGGGTAAAAACCGCATCGTGCATGGCAAGGCTAACAGTGTCCTGCTCCCGTATGTTTTCAAAGCCTTGGCCCCGGCGCTGCCCGAAAAATTTTCCGAAATGGCTGGCTGGATGAACCTGGCTCCGGGCGTTAGTCTGGTCGAGGGCATCACCCTCCTGTCGGAGCAAATCGGTATCCCCGCCAAAATGAGCGCCATGGGTGTCACCGCCTCACAACTGGAGGATTTTACCCAGGAAGCCGTGCAAATCCGCCGCCTGCTGGATAATTGCCCGGTGCTCCTCGACGGCGCCCAGATTCAAGCCATCTATCAAGACGCGCTGTAAACATTACCCTGGCCGAAAATTTCCACTGGCCCCTGTAGATTTTCCCCAGTCTACAGGGGCTTTTCCCAAAGATGCCATGATAAACACCCCGAAAATTGGTCTGATTGCTGACGATTTCACCGGCGCGATGGACAGCGGCGCGCAGTTTTCGTACTCCAACTTGGGCGTTCACTTTCGTTTTTCAGGTTCGCCCACTGATGATGTGGAAATCATCAACACCGCCAGCCGCGAAATCCCTGTGCCCGAAGCCGTGGAGCGCGTCCGCGCTGCCTGTCAGTCGCTGGCCGGGCGCCACCTGTTCAAAAAAATTGATTCGACCTTGCGCGGCCACGTCGGCCCAGAAATCGAGGCCGTTTTGGCGGCCAGCCCCTATCGCAAAGCCGTGATTTGCCCTGCCGCGCCTTTGCAGGGTCGCACTGTGCGCGTTGGGGTGCTGTCCATCAGAGGGGTTCCGCTCGAACAAACCTCCTTCAAGGATGACCCGCTTTACCCGGCTAAAACCTCCCGCATTGCTGAACTGATTGGAAAACCCGTCTCGCACCTGTCTCTTGACTGTGTGCGCGGCCCTCTGGCTGATTTGACTGCTGCCATCACCGCCTCCTCGTTGCCGTTGCTGACGGCGGATGCCGAATCCCCCGATGATTTGCTGACCCTGGCGCGCGCCATCCTGGTTGCCCGAGCCCTGCCTTGCGGCGCATTTGGGCTGGCAAAAGCCTATCTCCAGGCGTTGGAGGTGGAAACCGTCCAGCATCCATCCTTTCAACCCGAGGGTGATGTGCTGGTGTTGGTCGGCAGCGCCAATCAGGTCGCGCGGGAACAGGTCGCCAGGCTGGATGCCCGGCCCGACAGCCTGGTGCTGCGCTTGGACCCGTTTCCCACGCCCGAAACCCTCCAGAAAATTTTTGACCGGCTCCCACCAAACAAGCGGATACTCGTTCTGTGTGCAGACCAGGACAAAACCATCCGCACCCCTGAATGGCTGCGCTTTGGTCAAACTGTCAATGAAGTCGCCCTCAGTCTTCTGGAAACATTCCAGCCGCAGACCATCCTTGTGGTGGGCGGGGAAACGGTCACTCATTTTTGCCAGCAGGCTGGGGTGGAGAGTGTCCAGGTTTTGGGCGAGTCCGCTCCCGGTATCCCGTATGGCCGCCTGTGGGGCGGGTTGCTCGACCAGCGCCTTTTGATCACCAAAGCAGGGGGCTTCGGCACCCCTGAAACGCTCAACCATATCCTTTATCCAACGGAGAAAAAATGAATACACTGACCATCACCCAATTGGACGCACTGAAAGCCATTGATACCCCCACCATCTGCAACGCCATTGAACGATTCAAGGTCCGCAATGATGTGACGGGTTTTACGGGCATGAACATCCGCTGCCTGTACCCGCAGTTCGGCGTAACCATCGGCTACGCTCTGACCGTGACGGTCGATTCGACCACCCCCGACGTCAAACGCGATGATCAGACTTGGAAGGATTGGGCGCGGGCCATGGCTGCCGCGCCGAAACCAATATTCCTGGTCTTCCAGGATGTAGGCTTAAACCCGGAAAAATCGGCGCACATGGGTGACATCATGGCCAACCTGGCCAAACGCCTGGGCGGGGTGGGTTTGCTGACCAATGGCGGTGTGCGTGACATGCTTGAGGTGGAGCAGCTCGGATTCCAGTATTTCGCCGCCGGAGTGGTGGCTTCGCACGGCAATCCGCGCCTGTTGCAGATCAATGTCCCGGTAACGATTGATGGCCTGCAGATTGAACCGGGCGACCTGCT
>CAYLOW010000497.1:0-2328 GCA_964385315.1 uncultured Anaerolinea sp. | reverse complement strand
CTTCCAGGATACCGGTGCGGGATTGACTCCCGGGCAGGTGGCACAGTTATTCCAATCATTCAATCGTCTCGGACAGGAGACCGGCGCGGTGGAAGGTACCGGTATCGGGTTGGTGGTGGCCAAGCGGCTAATAGAACTGATGGGCGGTTTGATCGGCGTGGAAAGCATCGTCGGCAAGGGTAGCATATTCTGGTTCGAACTGCTCTCAGTGGGAGAGCCGCATTTTGTGATAGATCAGAGCAGTACTTCTTCTTCCATCCTCCCGCATTTGACTCCCGAAGCACGGCTGTACACCCTGCTGTATGTGGAGGACAACCCGGCGAATTTAAGGCTGGTCGAGCAGATCATCGCGCGTCATACGGATATGCGTCTTTTAACCGCGGTAAATGGGATGGACGGCGTCGAGATCGCGCGCACGACCCTGCCGGATCTGATCCTGATGGACATTAACCTGCCCGATATTAACGGCATTGAGGCCCTGCGGATCCTGAGTTCTGACCCTTCCACGGCGTATATCCCCGTGATCGCACTAAGTGCCAACGCGATGCCGCGCGACATCGAGAAGGGTTTGAAGGCGGGTTTCTTTCGCTATATCACCAAACCCATCAAGCTCGATGAGTTCGTCGAAGCATTGGATCTCGCGCTGGAGTTTTCAGGCATCCGGTCAGCAGGGGTTGAAAAAGACGCGGCGGTCTTATGATAAATCAGGCTGATATCTTGCAGGCCAGTATATTGATCGTTGACGACCAGCAGGTCAATATCATTTTATTGGACCGAATGCTGCGTGGTGCCGGTTATGAGTCGGTAACATCCACCATGGATCCGGGCACGGTGTGCGCGCTTCACCTGAAAAACCGTTACGACTTGATCCTTCTCGATCTTCAGATGCCCGTCTTGGACGGGTTTCAGGTTATGGAGGGGCTTAAGGAAATGGAACTGGACGGCTATCTTCCGGTGTTGGTCATCACCGCGCAGCCGGGTCATAAACTGCGCGCGCTGCAGGCCGGGGCGAAGGATTTCATCAGCAAACCTTTTGAGCTTGCTGATGTGCTCGCCAGCGTTCACAACATGCTGGAAGTGCGCCTGCTGTATAAGGAGTTACATAAATATACCCGTGTACTGGAACTGCGGGTGCAAAGTCAGAATGTGGATATGGAGGAAACCGAGGCGAGGTTCCGCACGCTGGTCGAACATCTTCCCACGGTAATTTATTCAAGCATGGCGGAAGACGCAAACACCATGCTTTACGTCAGTCCGCAGATCAGGAATATGCTGGGGTATACCCCCGGGGAATGGCTGGATAATCCGGGTTTATGGGCGATAAATATCCATCCCGAATACCGAAACCACGTAATGGCAGAAACCAATGCCGGCGGGCCCGGCAGCAGGTCATTCGATATGGAGTATCAAATGACCGCCCGGGACGGTCGTTTGGTTTGGGTGCGTGATCAGGTGACCCTGATGAATGATCTTGAGGGGCATCCAAAATTTTGGCAGGGGATCATGCTTGATATCACCGAACGGAAACTCTCGGAGGAAAAGATAAAACGACAGCTTGAGCATCTTACCGCCTTGAGCGCCATCGAACGCTTCACATCCGCCAACTTTGATCTGGAACTCTCCCTTTTGGAAATTCTAAATCATGTGACGAAGGAGCTTGGGTTGGATGCGGCTGATATTTTTATGTTGAATTCAAATTCGCAAATTCTCGAGTGTGCCGCGGTGCATGGCTTCCGCACCAAAGACCTGATGAAAAGGCGGGTGCGTTTGGGTGATGGTTTTGCCGGCCGTGTTGCACTGGAACGTCAGCTTGTCGAGATCCACAACCTGGTGGATGAACCAAATAAATTATTCCTGATGAATATTTTGGAGGAGGAAAAGTTCATCTACTACTGCGGTGTGCCATTAGTTATCAAGGGCAGCGTGAAAGGAGTCCTGGAAGTTTTCAACCGGACCGCGCTTGAACCGGATCCTGAGTGGTTCGAGTTTCTGAATTCCCTGGCAGGGCAAACCGCGATCGCGATAGAGAGCGCCACGTTATTTGATAGTTTACAGCGCTCAAATTCCGAGCTCGCCCTCGCTTATGATGCCACAATTGAAGGGTGGTCGCGCGCCCTTGACTTGCGTGACAAGGAGACCGAAGGGCATACCCTGAGGGTAACAGAAATGGCGGTCACTCTGGCGCGCGCCAGCGGTTTTAGCGAGGCGGAACTTGTGCAGGTACGCTGGGGCTCGTTGTTGCACGACATTGGCAAGATGGGCGTGCCGGATGGGATCCTCCTTAAACCGGGTCCCCTGACGGATGAAGAATGGGTGGAAATGAAAAAG
>CAYLOW010000496.1:0-2330 GCA_964385315.1 uncultured Anaerolinea sp. | reverse complement strand
ATGAGTGGCAGGGTGGAGAAGCCGTCTATCACAAAGGCGATCTGATAGGCAGCGAGCAAGCCAGTGATGAAAAGCAGAACACGATCGAGGATTGACATTTTCATTTATTTTACGCCATGATCAGAACCATCGAACTGAGCATATAAAGCGAGGCGTATTTGAACAATCCAAAGTTCACCTGTTCCGAGGGGCGCAGCATGGTGGCAATTGCCAGCGTAAGCAAGCCGCCCGACAACACGATCAGGATACGCAGATAACCGACGGTCATGCCAATCCCCCATCCTGCAATACCCATGGCAAGAGCCGCAAGGACACTGGACAAGGCAATGATCGTGCGAGTAACGCCGAAACTATACGTGGATGGAAAAGTCGGCACACCCGCTGCCTTGTAATCGTTGTGGTACCTCATGCTGAAGGTCAGGATGTGCGTGGGGATCCAGAAGAGTATGCCCAGGGAGAGAATAATTCCGATCCAGTCGAAGCCTCCCAACCCTAGCACACGTCCGGCAAGTATCGGCATCCCGCCTGAAATCCCGCCCCAGACGATACTCCAGCAGGTTTTGCGTTTGAGCCAGATGGTGTAAACCACCACGTCAAAAAACAGACCCGCAAAGATGATCAGTCCGTAAAGCGGATCCATTGCAACTGCCAGACCAACACCGAGCAGGGAAAGGGCTACCCCGAGCCGCAAGACTTCACCTCCACTTACCGCGCCACTCGAAAGTGGACGTTGTTTTGTGCGTCCCATTTTGGCATCGATATCGCGGTCATACCACATGTTAAGAACTGTGCTCCCACTTATTGACAGGAATAGGCTGATAAACAGTCCCGCAATGGTTCCCATATTAAAGATCGGACAGCGGGCACTCATGTAACCAGCGAGGCCAGTGGCGATCAGCAATCCAGTTTGCAAGCCTTTGATAAGCGGCAGGTAGAGATGTAGTTTAGCGAAGAGGGTCTTCATGTTGTTGCTCCATCAGAACTAATTTTGGGGCAGGCTTATAACCTGCCCCAAATAGCAATCACTCAAGATCACCGTGCGCAGCGGAAGCCGACTGCCGGGCTGAAATATTGTGGTCCCGCAGAGTTGTTCTTCCAGACGCGCAAATCAACTTCATAAGTGAAGAAACTGCCGCCGCGCATGTAGCGATAGTGCTGGTCGGGATAGTCGTCACCTGTCCATTGCCAGACGTTACCTGCCATATCATACAAACCATATGGGCTGGCAGAGTCGAGCGTTTCGTAACCGTCGTAGGTCTTGCCATTGAAGAAACCAACGGGAGTGGTGTTGCCAAGTTTGCCATACATCTTCTCGAACAGATCAGACGAAGAATAGTAGTTGGCATTGTTACGTTCGATGTGCTCACCCCATGGGTAGGGGTATCCATAGCCGCTGGCAAATTCTGTGCCGCGCGCTGCTTTTTCCCATTCAATTTCAGATGGAAGCCTCCAGCCATAGTAATTACAATAACTGTTTGCACCAAACCATGTGACCATCGTCATGGGATGATTTGCATATTCCGGGATGGATGAGAACACGCCGGCCGCTTCGGTCAAGCGCAGGCCTTCGGCTTGCGTGGGGACGTAGAGTTTATCACCAGCCTTGATCTCTTCCTCATGTTTGTAGCCATCGAATGGGTCACCAGGATAACTTCCGTATGCGCCTTCCACCATCCAGGCTTGTTCGCCTGCTTCCACGTCCACCTCGCCGACGTGGACGGTTCCATCGGTGATGGCTTCATTCAGGAAACGGGCGTATTGTTCATTTGTCACGTCTGTGACCATCATTTCGTAGTCATAATCCACTGTCGTCATGTGGTCGTGTTGACCAAAGGGGAATTCTCCAGCTGGGATAACGGCCCAGGATTCAGGATCGACACCCGGGTCGATATACGGGGGCGTGATGGCTCCAATGTTTGGGGCGGGTGCACAAGCGCCAATTGTAAGCGTAATAAGGCTCAAGATGAAGAGTGCCTGTTTCATTTCGACACCTCTTTCAGGATGGCATTTAATTCTTCCAGCTTGAGCTTCTGCTCAATAATTTCTGCTTCAGCGCTGAGTTTCTTTTCGGTTGAAAATTCCTTGAACCAGTAACCTCTTTCTTGGAAGAGATCGTAAAGTCTCCAGATCAGGAATATGGCAAGTACGATCAAAATGACGCCCAACCCCAGATCCATTAACAACATGAGAGTATTCACTATCCCCTGTTGGTTGATCTCATCCACAAACAGGCGTTTCATCGAAAAGATGGTTGCAGAGGCAAACGCAATGTCAGACATGATGATAAGCAGCCAGCCAAACCACTGGCGGACTTTGCCTTTCAAACCGGA
>CAYLOW010000495.1:0-2337 GCA_964385315.1 uncultured Anaerolinea sp. | reverse complement strand
ATTCGGGAAGGATGATGATCCACATCCGCCAGAGCAAATTCAACAAGGACCGGTACGTGCCGCTGTCACCATTAATCCTTGAGGGATTACGGAAGTACTACTACGCCTGTCAGCCGGTGGAGTACCTCTTCAACGGGAACAGCGCAGGAACCCCTTTGAGCATAAAGGGTATGCAATGGGCCTTGCGCGAGGCGGTGAAGAAGAGCAAACTCCAGAAAGGAATATCGCTTCACACGCTTCGCCACAGCTACGCCACGCACCTGCTGGAAGATGGAATGGATATAGTGTCCATCAAAGAATTGCTGGGGCATGAACGCATTCAAACCACCATGGTTTACCTCCACGTGGCAAAACCCAACCGGAGTAACCTGTTCAGCCCGTTCGACCACCTTTACAAGAAAGTTTGAGGCCTGAACATGAACTGGCCCAGGTAATCGATCGCTTCGGCAGCAGCTTCGTTCAAACACACCTCCCCAACACCTACGTGCAGCGGATTTTAAGGGCTGTTCAGTATTGCCGCACCTCGGTGCTGGGGGGACACAAGGATCGTTGTGATCAGTGCGGGCATACCCGTATCTCTTACAACAGTTGCCGCAACCGCCATTGCCCCAAATGCCAGAATACGCACCGTGAAGCCTGGATAGAGAGCCGCAAGCAGGATCTTCTCCCGGTCCCCTATTTCCATGTGGTGTTTACCGTCCCGGGTAAACTCAACGGGTTATTCCTGTTCGACCCTGCGGGAATGTACAAGCTGCTTTTTAAATCCGCCTGGCAGACGATAGAGCAATTCTCCTGGACAAACCTCCATTGCCAGGGCGGAATGATCGCCATCCTGCATACCTGGGGTCAAAACCTCTCGCTGCACCCTCACCTGCATTGCATCGTTCCCGGTGGTGGTATCGATGTGATGGGTCAATGGAAACAGGTCAGGATATCAAAAACAGGGAAAGCGTTCCTTTTCCGGGTCGAAAACCTCTCGGGTGTGTTTCGTGGCAAGTTCATTCATGGACTTCAAAAATTGCATCCCCAGGGGAACCCTTTCATCCGCGACCTTTATAAAACCAAGTGGGTGGTGTACGCCAAGGAACCTTTCGGTGGTCCGGACCAGGTAGTTGAATACCTTGGACGGTACACCCATAAAACTGCTATCAGCAACCACCGGATCTTGTCAATTGATGATACGGGGGTGCGCTTCAACTACCGCAACTACCGGGATAACAAACCAAAGCAAATGACACTCTCAGGCAACGAATTCCTGCGCAGATTCTGCCAGCACATCCTGCCGCGGGGTTTTGTCCGCATCCGGCACTTTGGACTGCTGGCCGCAAAAAACCGTCCCCGTTTGAGAGAATTACAACTCGATCAAGGGATGGCAGTTCCCCTGGTAATGGAGAAAAAAGATTGGAAACAACTATCAAGGGAACACCTGGGTTACGATCCGGATTTGTGCCCGCATTGCAAGAAAGGAAAAATGGTCACCATCGAACGGCTTGATCCAGCCAGAGGACCTCCTGTACACATTAAAAAGTCACAGAATACGGGAAGAAAATAGTTGTGAATTTAAAAAACCCAGAAAATGGATTCGTTATCGTATTGCCTTAGAATACCTGAATTGAATAACAATCACCCACTCCGGGTGGTTCCAACCTCCCTTTTGGCAAAATCAAGGAAATAACTCCCAGGTTAAGGTGCCTCATCTTATCCTGCCACAAACGCTCACATTGATTTAAAACGCATAGCAAACAATCTGCTTGGCAAAGGTAGAAACGGTGGGATTCCGTGCAACCCCGGCTTCATGTTGGGTCGCGAAAAGCGACCACACGAAGCCCTATTTATTATGTGTAGGCGTTTTCAATTTCATTCCTTCGTCCGAACAGAACCACAACAGGCATCACCTTCTTCAACACCATCAATCCAAATTTTCAATGTTTTAGTCCGTAATTGAGTTAGTTCAGTTAAATATATTGACCTGCACAAAGGTTGAATGCTTCCATAATAGCCAGGTTCTCTATCAGGAAATTTCATTTTCATTTCTGCATCCCGGAATTGGATCCATAATTTTTGAGCCATTTTCAAATTCATAATGAATGCAGTATCAGCTTTATATTCTTTTAATATTTTTTGATATGTACTATTCAGTTCTTTATCTGCTTTTTCATAGAGTTTGTGTTGTGCTTCATTTAATTCAAGCTGCGATTGACCATATGAATTCAAAACAAGCCAAAATATTGAAAAAATAATAATGACTCTTATCATAGTACTTTCTTTTTAAACGCTTACACATAACGGTGGGCCGCCAGCCGCTGGTGCGGATTTACCTGTTGCCCCTATTTCTAT
>CAYLOW010000494.1:0-2341 GCA_964385315.1 uncultured Anaerolinea sp. | reverse complement strand
GGACGAGCTGCCATGCCTGCACTGTACAATGTAAAGCGGAGGTCGAATTCAAGGATGGAGACGAGGTTATTGAACTCAGTCCCGGTCCTGAATACGAGACAATAGGTACATTCGGAACGATGCTGCGGCACGACAACCTGGTTGGCGTTACCAAAGCCAATCGCCTTTGTAATCGCTATGGACTGGACACGATCAGTACCGGTTCAACTATCGCCTGGGCGATGGAGGCATATGAACGTGGCGATCTGACGCCAGATCAATTGGACGGAGTTACCCTGACTTGGGGCAATACGGAAGCTATCCTACAGACCATCAAAGCCATCGCTTTTCGCGAAGGGAAGCTTGGTGAGTTGCTCTGCCAGGGCAGCCGCAATGCCGCCCTGGCAGTGGGTGGGAAAAGCGGTGATTATGCGATCAATGTAAAGGGTTTGGAGCTGGCCATGCACCATCCGCGTGTTTTTGCGGGTCTGGCGCTTGCGTACACTTTCCTTCCCCAGGGTGCTTCTCACATGGAAGGTGGTTTCAATCAACGCGGCAGGGACAGCATGGAATCCTGGATCGAGGAGTCGATCAGATCGATGCAAAAGGGGGCGCTGATGAACAGCCTGGTGATGTGTTCCTTCACCGGCAGCGATGCGCCGATGGAGTTCATCTGTGACCTGCTCGAAAGTACTACGGGTGAACGATTTAGCGTGCCAGAGCTGCGCGCCTGTGCAAATCGCGGTTACATACTGCGCTATGCCTTTAATCTGCGTGCCGGATATGACCCCTCGCAGAACCAACTACCGGAACGGATCGTAAAGCAGTTGGTGAAATCGGATAAACGCTGGGTGGAGGAATGGCCACTGGTCACTGCCGCATATTACAAGGCAAGAGGTTTCGACGAACAAGGTTATCCAACAGTTGATTCGTTGGGGGAGGCAGGTCTAAAAGATTAGGATGATCGTTTCACTTTACCAAACCTTGATGCTGTTGTGCTGGCTGCTCTGTCATCCTTTCAGTAATGGAGCGATCTGCGTGCTCACATTTGAAACCAGGAAATAAAAAAGACCACTTGATGATAATTTCATCAAGTGGTTTGTACCTGTGCGTACCGTGCAAAAACCTCATCCAAGGGCCGAAAGCGACACCTCCTGCAGATTTGGTATGGTTCAATACCCAATGTACCTGCAAAGAGGTGTCGCTTTTTTGTTGTTTTTTTGAGTTGCTTGCCCCTGTTTTTTGAGTTGCTTATTTCACGCTTGACTTGTTGCTAATGCCCGATACATTTTATTACAAGTGAGGCGAATACAACCTAATTTCATAAGCCTTATCGAAAAATAATAGCTGGAGACTGGAGAAATTTCTGTCAAAAAACTAGTGGATGAGGAAGTAGCCGGTACAAGGATAAATTTTATTGTTTGGCGAAACGGACTTTTTCTTCGGTAGCTACAATGAATTGGTCGGGTAGGCGGTCAGCATAGGAAGCTAGCATTTGCTTTAATACGTCAATTTTATTTTTTGAACGCTCATTGTCCAAACGAAGCAGAATAACGCCGTGATGAGGTTTATGCTCTCGGTAAATCTGGTCTCCAAAATCTTTGTCATTCGTGATCAATATCCAATTTTCCTCAAAAGCTTTTTGAGCTATCTCGTTGTCTTCCATCCCCCTTGCAGAGTTATACACGGAGAAGACTTCATACCCCTGCGCTTGTAACCATTCTGCTACAGCGGGTCCCGTACATTCGTCTACAAGAAAACGCATTTATGCAGACTCCACCGAGAGCGGCATAAAGACTGTGTTCTCAAGCGCCTTGCTTGCAAACAAAATACAGGCTTGAATATCTGCCTTGGTTAAGCCTTTGTACTCGTCAATGATTTCTTGAAACGTCGCGCCGTGAGCCATAAGATTTAGGATGAACTCAACTGTTAAACGCGTTCCTTTGATGACAGGTTTACCAGTCATTACTTTAGGGTTGATGGTAATGCGTTCGAGTAATTTTTTGTCAGTCATACCGATAACTCCTTCGTTAGCAATTATCATACTTCTGAGAAGATTATGTGTCAAATGTTTCAATCCTTCTGTTCAATAATACCCTGTGCTGGCTGGCTACTTTGCTCAGCTGCCCGGAACTGGGAGGTAAAAGAGGATTATCATGCTATTTTACCCTGATAATTATCTGGGAGCAGTATGATGGGCAAAATCCTTCTCTGGTTACAAGAGCGCGTCAAACATAGGACGAAACAGGCCAGTGCTGGCTACAGGTTCATCCGCCCGGATTTGGGAGGTAAAAGAGGATTATCATAGAATTTTACCCTCGTCTCATAATTATCCGGGAGCAGCATGATGGACAAAATCCTT
>CAYLOW010000493.1:0-2347 GCA_964385315.1 uncultured Anaerolinea sp. | reverse complement strand
CTAAGGATCAATAAAGTCATCTCAGGCAATTCGGGCGAACTTGACGTACCAAAGGAACGCGCCGAGGTTGAATCCATGGCGGGGATGTTCAAGCCCATCGGTGAAATTAAATGTGAACCTATCCTGGCAAACGGCATTCCCGCAGAGTGGGTCATCCCAAAGGAAGAAAGACCCGGGCGCGCCATTCTCTTTATCCACGGCGGATCCTTTAACTCAGGCTCCATCTCCAGCCATCGAACGCTGGCCGGCAACGTGGCGGTTGCCTCGAGGGCGCGCGCACTTTTGATCGACTACCGCCTCGCCCCCGAGCATCCATTCCCGGCAGGGATCAATGATACGGTCGCAGCCTATGAGTGGCTCCTGACCCGGAGCTTTGCGCCCGGTCAGATCGTGGTTGCCGGCGACTCCGCGGGCGGGACCCTGGTGCTCAATCTGCTCATCCACCTGCGGGACAAAAAACAGGCTTTGCCTGCCGCCGGGGTGTGCCTGTCTCCCGCCCCCGACCTGACCTTCTCGGGTGAGTCGTGGGTATTTAATGCAAAAAAGGATCTGTTACTGGTCGAGAGCAAGGAGCGGAAATCGATCGAGATCTATCTAAGGGAGGTCGATCCGCTTTCGCCGCTTGCGTCTCCATCCTTTGCCGATCTGCACGGGCTGCCTCCGTTGCTGATCCAGATCGGTTCGTACGAGCTTCTGCTGTCTGATGTGGAGCGGTTCGCCGAAAAGGCAAAGTCCGCTGGAGTGGACGTGACCCTGGATGTATGGCCTGGGATGCAGCATGAATGGCAATTCGCCGCGAAGGTTCTCCCCGAGGGGCAGCGCGCCATCTCACGTATTGGCGAATTTGTTGAAAAGATATTTTCGCAGACGAAATAATGTAGAACAGGAATTCCTGTCCGCGTGGAGAAGGGGAGGGAAGAACGCTTGAATGGGTGCGCCTCCCTTTATCTGAGGATAAATTAAATGACGTTATTTGTTGTTTTTGCTGCATTGGCCCTGGCGCTAACAAAACTTCTTGATGTCCTGTCCACTCTTTATGCGATCAAGGATGTGCGGGATGAAACCAATCCATTGGCAAGAGGTCTTATGTCCCGTGTTGGTCCCCGAAAAGCGATCTGGGCGGTATTCCTGCTGGCAATTGGGATTATTGTCGTGGCGTCTGTGCTCGCCCTGAGAGGTGGATCGGTAATGCAGACCCTCTTCCTTATCGCAGCGATCCTCATCTCGTTAATTCAAGGTGCCGTGGCACTCAGCAATTGGCAGGGGAAAGATAACTTCATTACAAAATATGTGCGGACAGGATTCTCGGTACTTCAAAGGCTGCTAAGGGGAATCAAATTTATGAGCCAGGCAGGAACACATCACTGAAAGGGGCACCATGGTGTATTCAACACGACCAACAGCCGCCATTCACTATTTTTGCTATGAATGTTCTTCACGATAGTCATACAGATATTCATCCAACTCCACTTCCAGCACGTTATTGAAAATATTGGTTGCGATCATCAGGCAGGCAAAGCCTGTCAACGCCACAATCTGCTCCGTGTTGAAATGCCCCGCGACCTTCCTGTAGAGTTCGTTTGATACGCGGTTTCCCTGCCGTGAGACGGCGCGCCCCAACTCCACGAGCAATTCCCCTTTTTCATCCAGGTCCAATTGGCTGGGATCCTCGCCCCAATCGATCAGCACACGTCTCATAAAGGTTGTGCAAAGCAGGCAGTCACCTTCAACTGAAATTGCATGAGCGAAAATAATGGCCAGGCGCTCACCAAGAAAGGGCTTGATGGTATCAAACAACGGGTACCATTCCACAAGGGCATGATAGGTGGGGATTGAAAGCAGCATCGTGCGTTTCATGTTGGTCATACGCCCAAATTGTGCAAGCCCCTGATCGTACATGGCGCGCAAATCGCCAGTTGTCTGTTCATACTTGATCGGATCAATTCGAGACATGATTTTCTCCTTGAATGGTTTGACCAAGTTTATTCGATACCCTTCAGGTAAGCAAATGATTGATGTAGTATTTCGCCTGTGTTCAGCTGCGAGACCTGCGCCAGCGCCTGGGCTTCACAGTACTTCAAAAAGTATTTTAACTTGTTTGTATAGGAACTTATGGTTTCAGGTGACAGCCCCTGTGACCTGCGATCAATTAGAAATGACTCGATCAGCAAGGCCAGATAATCGTGTTGATCAAGTACGATAGTCCCCTGGTCGTGAGCTTTTAAGTTAAACATGGTGGTCTCCAGCGCTGGAGACCACCATGTTTAATGAAGAGAACTGCACTATAGAACGTAGTGCCGAGGGGGAGATTTGGACTCCCGACCAAGGGCTTATGAGTCCCTTGAAT
>CAYLOW010000492.1:0-2350 GCA_964385315.1 uncultured Anaerolinea sp. | reverse complement strand
AGCCTAGGCTCTGCCTTAGAAGCCCCCGCATTCATGCGTGGGGATTAGTCACTGTATTGAAAGGGTAAACCTTAAACAACCTTCATCCCCCCTTCCAACTTTTCCGCCCTTTGAATATGGTGGAAGGGGGTGAGGGGCGGGACTAGAACGCGATCTCCCCGATCTGTTCGAAATTGATATCAAATAGTTCTTCGGCTTCGGATTCGGTATCCATGTCTGCGGCGTCGCCGGCTGTGATGCCGCGGTTGCAGTAGGAACGGTAGGGGCAGAACTTACACAGGGTGATGTCGTCTGTTTTTGGGAAGTCGACAGCGCTGGAAATCTCGTCTGCGATGATCGTCAGTGCAGAACGATCGCGTTGGTATTGATCTGCTGTGTAAATGAAGCGCGCAGGCTCGTCAGGGTGTTCCGCGAACCAATAGACCATCTCGACCTGCTCCGGCGTGATGGGGGTGCCGTGGTTGAAGTGCGCACCGGCCTGCACCAGCAGGGCGCGGTAGACACGAGTCTGCCAGCGGATGTACAGGTGTTCATTTTTAGGCCGTTTGTGATAAGTCTTCCAATCGTAAATGGTGACCCGGTCCTGATCGACCGCGATCAAGTCATACTTTGCGATCAGGCGGTAGTTCCCAAGCGGTGCAGAGAGGGCGGTCTCCGCGTGCAAACCGGACAGGGTTCGCAGGCATGCCAGGTCTTTGGCGTTGATGTAATTCTCCCACCATCTTTGCAAATTATCGGTATTGGCCAGTTTGCCGACCTGCTCCGACGGGATGCCAACCAGATGCTGCTGAACGAGGCGGTGAAAATATTCGCCCTCTTTCTGGCGCTTCTCATTTTCAATCGCGGGCTCGGCTTCAATGGCGGGATAGGCCAGTTGCTGCAGGTAGCGCAGTTCGAAGCGGCGTGGGCAGCTTTGGTAGTCTTGCAGAGATGATTGGCTGAGGGTGGTCAGGTGTATGGTCATGGCTCTATTTTGCCACAGAATGAATTGTCCATGCTATACTTTTAGGAAATTTTGGAGATCACCATGGGACAGGATGCACAAGTAGCAGTTTTCATTGATTATGACAATATTGAGATCAGTGTCGAGGAAGCGTTTGGCAAGAATGCAGATGTGGATTGGCCGCGCATTTTACAGCATGCCGCGCAAATGGGGCGTGTGGTCCTGCGCCGCGCGTACGCCGACTGGGCTGAGGCCGCTGCCAAGCAGCGCCAGCTGCTCGGGCTGGGCGTGGAGTTGATTCACGTCAACAGCAAGCGCGGCAAGAACGCGGCGGATATCCGTATTGTGATCGACGCGCTGGAACTGCACTACACCGATATCAGCGCTTTCTCGCATGTGCTGCTGGTCTCGGGCGACGGTGATTTTACCGAATTGGTCCACCGTCTGCGCGCGCACGGCAAAACAGTGATCGGCATGGGCATCAGCGGAACTAGCGCCGAGTACCTGGTCAACGCCTGCGATAAATTCATCTATTACGATAAATGGCAGGGCGTCAACAAGGTGAAGAAGGTGTCGCAAAACGGCGGCAATCAAAACCCGCCCACGCCCAAACCTGCCGTTCCGGCAGCAGCAAAGCCGGGTTTGCCAGTCGCCACCTCGCCGGAGGGAAAACTGGAGCAGTACACCAACCTGTTGGGTGTGCACAAGATCCGCATCCCGGCCGGGGAACAGCGTCCGTTCATTATTTATAAAATGTTTGAGATGGTGAAGAACACACCGGCACAACTGACTTTCAATCAATTAAAGGAGGAAGCCCAGGCGTTCTTTGCAAAAGCGCAGCCCAGCGTGGATGCGCAGGTCGTGCTGGATGCGGCGCACCTGCTGTTCCACACCTTTTGTTTTGAATTTGATCCCGAAAGCCATGAGCGTATTTTGAATCGCAAGATGGATTTCGCGGCCGATGTGCAAAGGGCATCCGACCTGCTCGATAAGTGCGATCGGAGAATCCTGCAGTTCCTGATCACGGACCTGGGTTCCCCCGACAAGCTGGACCTGGAAGTGCTTGCCCGCCTGCTGTATGGTAATTTGCACTCGTCGAAAGTCTTGAACCACATTGCGGAATTGATCGCGGTCGAAACCGGGTAAAGTTGTCACTTCACTTGAAGTGTGCACGCGGGTGGAACCCGGAATTTTCAGTTATAATTTCAGACATGATCTACGATTTCAGCACAGGCAAGAGCCCCCTCATGATCGGGGTGCGCGGCTTTATCTTCACAGGGCTTCCTTGAATCGCGCCTGTACGCTGAAAGCATCCGTTTCACTTTCACACGCCGCAGGCCGCACCTGCGGTGTTTTTATTGTGCGCCCAGCACGGGCGTTGACTAGAGGGTGAAAGACCCTTACAGA
>CAYLOW010000491.1:0-2384 GCA_964385315.1 uncultured Anaerolinea sp. | reverse complement strand
GTTTACATGCTCTGGTCAGTTTTGGCTAGTTTTCACGGTTGAAACGGTTGAGCCGGTTTTGTAAAAGGCTACGTTCAAAATCGGCTTCTTGTCTTCGTCTTTATACATAACGTCATTGTATCACAATTGGTACACTCATTGAATCAAAAAGACCCGAAGATTCTTCACCTCCGAGGTCTTTCCAATTACCAATCTCCAATCACTTCCCCCTGTGCTGGCTACTTGGTTCATCCGCCAGGTTTTTTGGATTTTCAGGCAGAAATTTCGTCAGGCGATCGCTTTTTTCTGTCTAGGGCGGGCTCGGTTTATTTTATGAATTCTCACTGGGATCGTTTGGATGATCGTTTTCAGGAAAACACACCGATCGCAAGCAGTAAAACACAATTCGATTTCATATCCTGAACATCGATAAATATTATTCACCCTTGTTCGCGTTATTCTTGATATAAAAAGATATGGGTCAGTTCAGGTACGTCGTACGCGAATAGCTGTGATGCAATCCCCCAAGTAGTGCCTTAGAGCTGATGCGTCCGCTGGTTGGTTTTGATCTTGGCAGTTCATACTGACCGGGGATCCGCTGTTCAATCCCTTGATGCGGTCGTTCCTGATTAAAGTATGCCGTGTATTCCTTGGTTACCCGTTCCAAATGTCTGCCTTCCTGGATCAGGATATGATCCAGACATTCTCGTCGCAGACTGCCCATGAACCTTTCACAGACCCCATTCGCCTGGGGCGTTCGATGCGGCGTCTCCACTTCTTTGATACTTCCGGCTACTGCTGAAAAGTGCCCGCCATATTTACCATCACGATCGCGAATCAGATATTTCGGCCCTGTTCCCCATGGCGTCGCTTCCCGTAGCTGCTGTGCCGTCCACTCGTCGGTTGGGTATTTTGTCACACCCGTATGCACTATCCGCCGCGTTTTCAACTCCATCATAACAAATACATACCATTGCCGAAACAACCAGTCGGTTACTACCGTAAAGTCGCATGCCCAGGTGTTTCCGGCTTGATTCTTCATGAATGTCGCCCAGTTGTGGCTCGTTGAATGTTCCTGTCTGTCTTTCGGCATGTATCTCTGGATGGTTCGTTTACTTACTTCTATCCCCAGTTTCAACAATTCACCACGTATCCGCTCTGCTCCCCATAACTGATTCTCTTTCGCCATCTTTTCAATCAGCGCAATCGTTTCGGCAGTAATCTTTGGCTTGCCCTGCGATTTCTTCCGCCAATACATCCCAAACAATTCCCGATGCCAGCGCAAAAGTGTATCGGGCTGAACGATATGTAGGGCTTGTTTCCAGAACTTCGTAAAAGGGAAAGTACAAGCAGGCGAATACGATCAAGGTTGGTCAGCTGTGGTCGTTTGATCTGTCGATTCAACACAATCAATTGCTGGCGAAGCAATGCGTTTTCTACAACCAGATCAGCATGGCTGCGTGTCAGATCTGAAAGAGCACCGATGATTAGGACTGATGTAGCCGGTTTTGTCCAGAGTTTGACGCGCTCTTGTAGCCAACGAAGGATTTTGCCCATTTTGCTGCTCCCGGAAAATTATGAGATGAGGGTAAAATAGCATAATAACCCCTCTTTTACCGCTCAATTCCGGGCGGATGAACCAAGTAGCCAGCACAAGGATAACTCTCGCCGTTGCAACTATTGCCGCAAATCCTGCAGCGACAATAGGGAGGTTATCTGTGGCTGGACAATTTGTCTGTCCGCATTTCATCAGGAACTTAGGTTTGCATTTAGACTTCAGAAGGCATAAGGATTATTACGCCAAAGCATAATGGCCTATCTCCACTTCCGCGCCATGCTGTATAGATTTCTCAGCTTGCTTGTAAAGCCGTGCCGCCACTTCACCCGATAAATAATATTCTCCACAGTTTTCGCAAATTTCAGCTGGCACATCTTTAATGACCAGTGTATTCCCTTGTCTCTGCAATGTAACTACTGCATAACCAGGTTGGGTTTCTCCGTTTTTACAGATCAGGCATTTCATTTCTTCCTCCGGGTTCTAAAGTCCGCGTTCCACAACTTGGCATCCGGCCAATATGCAGTAACAATATAACAGGTTGATCCGGTTTCATCCACGCCTGCAACTATATGCAGCGGGCGTCCATCTTCAAAGTACAACAATAAAACGCTTGGGTAAGGGTGGTCATCGATGTAATCTTCGATCACCTCTCCCGTCTGTACCGCGCGATTCACAACTTCAGGCGATATTTCACGCTCAAACATTCGCGTAAAAGCATGCTGGCTGTAAACAATGTTGCGATATTTCATAGACAAATTATACTCCTGCTTCATCCGTTAGGTTTTTTTTGGCTTTTAGGCAGAAATTTCGTCAGACGATTTCTCTTAACCGTCCAAAGTAGGCTCGG
>CAYLOW010000490.1:0-2393 GCA_964385315.1 uncultured Anaerolinea sp. | reverse complement strand
AAAAGCAGCCTCAACAGGTGGAAGCCATCCTGCAATCCTTCCTGCCTCTTGAACGTGTTGCGACCTGAGCGGAAAGTACGCCAGCAATCCTTCGCTCCAGGTTCCTTGGAGGGCTTTCCCTGGCCTTCCTGCTTTTGCATGCATTATTGCTGTCAGGTTGTGGCGCAATTGTGCAAGTTTTTAAGGTTCTATCCTATAATTCGGCGAAACTACAGCTTGAAATTGCAAAATACAACTCTCGAGTTAATTAATGCAATTGAGTAAACGTCATTCATTCTCCAGCAGCCATGCTTCAACCTCTGAACCGGGCGGGCAATATTTTACGCCATTGGGAATAACCAGCAGCGCGTTTGCCTGTACGATCGAGTACAGGTTTCCTGAGCCCTGATGACCGGAAAGGGAGGCCACACTTCTTCCATCAACAAAATTGATCATTGCGCGCAGGTAGCTTTCGCGGCCATCCGACTCAATGGCTTCATTCAAGATCACTTTAATACGCCGCCTTTTTCCCAGATCAAGGCCGGTCAAAATTCCCAACGCCGGTAAAACAAACACGAGGAAGCTCACAAAGGATGAAACCGGATTGCCGGGTAATCCAAAAAATGGAATATCACAATATCTGCCAAACGCCAGCGGCTTGCCCGGCCGCATGGCAACTTTCCAAAAGTCCAGGCTGCCGGATATTTCCACAGCGCTCTTTATATAATCATAAGCGCCCATGCTCACGCCGGCAGATGACACGATCAAATCAGGTTTGATGGCAACAGCCTGCGATAATATTTCCTGAACCGCATCCAAACGATCAGGGACCACGCCCAGCGATATAACTTCGCAGCCCGCCTTCTCCGCGAGTGCCGCCAGCATATACGTATTTGAGTCATGAATTTTCCCTGGGACAAGGGGCGCTTCCACGGGAAGGATCTCGTCCCCGCTTGAGATTAGCGCCAGCCTGGGCTTTTTACGAACAGGAACTGAAGCGACGCCCAGCATTGCCAGCATACCAAGGTCCTGAGGCCGCAAGATGATTCCCTCAGAATAGACCTTCTGATCGCGAACAATATCCGATCCATGCCGGCGGATGTTTTCCCCGCTTTTCATGGCTTTGAAAACCCTTACCCTGGAAGGAACGTCCGTTGATCTCTGGTCGGCATCCGTATCCTCGATCATCACCACGGCATCGGCGCCAGGCGGGATCGGTGCGCCGGTCATGATGCGCGCGGCCTGACCGGCGGCAACAACAATATTCCCGGTGCTTCCCGCAGGGATATCAGCGATTACACTCATTGTTACCGGACTATCCATCCCGGGGGAAGGTACATCTTCCGCGCGCAGGGCAAAACCGTCCACGCCGGAATTGTCGAATAAGGGAAAATCGATCGCCGAATGGATGGGGCTGGTTAATACGCGGCCCAATGCATCATTTAAAGGGACGAAGGTGGTATCAAGTGGTGTAAAATTTGAAAGGATGCGTTCCTGCGCTTCTTGAACACTGATCATTCAAAAATTATATCTGAAATATGGTGGAAACCAAAACCTTTCATTGAGTTCAGCAGATAACTTCACTGTGGACTGAGTCCTTGAAGATCGGGGACTTGTGCAAATTTGCGAAAAAATGCCTGCCCTTGGAAAGCCGTGAAGCTATTCACTTAAGGTTGACTCTGCAATCCACATGCTATATTATTGGGAAATACTGTGATATAAGGATATATTGGGTTAAAAGGAGCGATCGCATGTTTAAGAATTTTCTGGAATTAAATCAGCAGGATATGTTGGATCATCTTAAGCTTACCGCTTATATCGCAGAATTTGCCGAGTGGGACAATCGCGCGCATTTGGAACGGGTCCGCCGGTACACGTACATATTGGCCAGCGGGACCAAGATGGGTCATAACGAGGCAAACCTCATTTCTTACGCATCCATATTGCATGATGTCGGGAAGATCACCATTCCCGCATCGATCCTTCAAAAGACCGCGAACCTCAAACCGGCAGAATATAAGATCACACAGAGGCATACTGTGGAAGGCGCCGTTTTACTGGGTAATTCAGCGTCTCCGATCCTGCAAACGGGTGAGATCATCGCGCGGACCCACCATGAAAGATGGGATGGATCAGGTTACCCGGAAGGTCTGAAGGGAGAATCGATCCCTTTGAGCGGAAGAATTATGGCTTTGGTGGATGTATTCGACGCGCTGACCACCCAACGCCCCTATAAAACGCAAATGGAACCGGCGGAGGCTGCTTTTGATCTGATCAAAGACTCAGCAGGTTCTTTATTTGACCCTAATCTGGTTTCATACTTCGTGGATCGGTCAGAAGACTTCAAGGCTGTTTTACGAATGTGACTAATCCCCACGCATGAATGCGGGGGCTTCTAAGGCAGAGCCTAGGCT
>CAYLOW010000489.1:0-2438 GCA_964385315.1 uncultured Anaerolinea sp. | reverse complement strand
GCGGGTTGGCGCCGGAACCGTGATCAAGGCGGCATTATCCACGACCTCGACGTTGACCACCATGCGCCCGACGATACCGATCGCTTCGCGGATGGCCTTGGGTAGCACCACCCGTCCGACTTCGTCCATGGAAATGGTTGCATTCATGGGAATAGATTACCAATTACCACTAAGATGGCAAGAACGGTTTCGAATGAATAAGGCCTGTTTTCTGGAGGGTGGGCAGCTTGTCCTGCGTAGTCCCGTATTCCGGGACGAAGCGGGATCCTCGACCATCGCAGGCACGTCCCTGGCACTGAGGCGGATGGCAAACGCATCTACAATGGACGTCCTCACACGATTTACCGAGTTTTCGTTCAGTCGCGCTGACGAAAATGTGATGCCTGAAGGTGAAGGTGGGTCCAGGCGGCAGTAACGACCATCGGATGCATCATCCCGCTTGAGCTATCGGCTTCATTTTAGCACCATGCCGCTATGGAAGTCATTTCTGGTATCAGGGATATGAGCAAAAGATACTAGGCATTGTGGCTGGCCATTATGCCAGTCTCGTCTCCATAGTCTTCAAATGACCGTTCCAGATTGAGACAGGGCTTCGATTGCTGATCAGTATAATTCCGCGAAATATACCACTTATTAATTCATTGTACACATACCTAATACAGTTATAGTATAGCAGGGTATAGATGTATTCAGGCGGTCGATCTCAGGTATGGAGGTGCTGGTTGAGAGAAGTGATGCTGGTGAAAATGTCGATTGACGAGAAGTGGTACCAATTGATACCTTCTTGTGAGTGAAAGCCAGTTAACTATGGCTTCACTTATACCAGATGAATGGAAACGCAAAGTTCGGGACGCGCTTAACTCAAGTGATAAGTCCCGTTGTAATGTCCGGTTCACAACCGCAGAACTTACTTGGCAAGCTACTTTTCCGGATACCTTCAATTTTCAAATGCTCAGGGCGATTTCGGATGCCCTTGCGGCCCCTTCGATTGAAGGTGCCCTGAAAAGAATGGATGAGCCAACTGAAACATACGCTTTCTTTGTTACTTTCAGGAAAAACAAAATGTACGCCAAAGTTGGCCTATACCCCGACGGAAAGATCGTGATCGTTTATTCAGCGCACAAACCAGACAAGAACAAAGGTGACACATTATGAATTCGTTCATGGATCGGACGATTCGGATCGAAACAGAAATGCCGGTCTGTATTCCAACACCGGATGGTAAAAAGATCGCTGAGACCATTATGGTTAAGGTGCCGGCTTTGCAAGATCCAGAGACGAAGGAGATCTTCCTAACGGGCGAGGCTTTGCACATGCTGGATAAGGCAAAGGCCCGGCATATGGGGGTATTGTTGCCTGATGAAATTAAGGATCTACGCCAACGGATTGGGGTCACTCAGAAAGAGATGAGTAATCTTCTTGGGATAGGCGAAAAGACCTACACAAGATGGGAAGCGGGACGAGGACGTCCAACGCAATCATCGAATAAGATCTTGGTGGCATTATGGGAGGGGCATATCACCGTGGAAAGCCTGCGTTCGATGCGCCAACCTGCGTTCCCTTGGTTCGACCTGGTGAGAGGTGAATGTCCGTGTGGTAGCGAGCATCGGTCCACGTCGATTGCGGCGAACGCCGAGATGGAGGTAGAGACATCACATGAAAACGTCGCCGTTGCAGCTTAACTGCTATTTTGTGGCCGAACTGAATGTGACGGCCAATCGGCAGCATGCCCCCAAGGCGCCGATCACTCTCTCTGCTGAAAATCTGACGGTAAAGCCAGATTTTATGGCACAGAAAGATGATCCGCAGCGATGGCAGGTCACCCTGCGTATTCAGCAACAGGGTGGTCCGTCCACAAATTCGCCATATTTCTTTACGATTGAACTGGTGGGCATGTTTTCTGTTGCTGCCAACTACCCTGAGAAGCAGGTTGAATGGTTGGTGAGGACGAATGCAAGTTCCGTTCTCTATTCCACAGCCCGCGAGGTACTGCGCAATGCCATGGCGCAAGGACCTTTCTGTCCGCTTTTACTCCCAACTCTCTCCTTTTACACCCCTGACACCAAACAAATGCGTGATGCCGCACATGCTGCACCGCGCAACAGATCGCGATTGCCAGCCAAGGTTGCCAAGGCATGATGCAACACTCGGACGCATGTTAATAAATAGGGGGTCAGTCCTGCCGCATAAGCGAGCATAGCGGGGTATGGGTGCGATGGGGGCGTCAATGTCAGGTATGGAAGCTGGAAGGAGCCCGACCGGCAACGTTGGATCGCCTGGCTGTATGAACGTGCACTGGGTGATTGGTGGCCACAACATCATCATGATGAATGTTGCGTAAATGAACAACCAATACTATACAGGTTGTTCATGAGTAGCGCCATTTCAATTATGGAGGTTGCAAAGGCCGCCGGAGTATCCAAAACGACGGTCTCGCG
>CAYLOW010000488.1:0-2440 GCA_964385315.1 uncultured Anaerolinea sp. | reverse complement strand
CCCGCGGTCAAAGCCTGGTCGAACTGGCGATCAGCCTGATGATGATGCTCATGCTGCTGTTGGGGGCGATAGAGATCAGCCTGGCGCTGTTCCAATATGTCACCATCCGCGATGCTGCGCAGGAAGGCGCGTTGTACGGCTCGATCAACCCGGATGATACGGCCGGCATAAAATTAAATGCGATCAAAGCCGCAGATGATGTGCTGGTTCTCAATAGCGCTGATATTACATCGGAAATCCCACTGGACAATTGTGAAGGATTAACCAGTGTTGGCGGTGTGGCCACACCAAACTACATCAAAGTAACAGTCGTATATATGCATAACATTGCATTCCCGCTCGTGGGACCGATGATAGGCTCAAATACGATCAGGCTCACCGCCAGCGCCACAAACACCATCCTCCAGCCTTCGTGCACCTCACCATAGTACCAAAAGCTGACCTGGATCTTTTTGTTCAGACAACCCTGGAACGACCGCCAACAGCAAACGGCGGTCGTTCCTTTTTATAAGTTATAATCCCATTAATACAGCTTTTAAGGAGGCTGCCAGTCAATAATTTTTTTCCGGGAAAGACAGCGCATGATCCTTTGCAAAAAGGATGACGAGGATAAGGGTTCTTCATTTCATAGTGAAGCTAATCCCGTCTCCGTGCTAGGCAGGTTCCTGGAACCTGTCCAGCACGGGGACGGGGAAAAATCGAAAGTTCAGCGGAAGCCCTCCGGGCGTGCCATCGCCCGTTCATCTTTCCCTCCAGGTTCAACTTTATACCCAACACCGCACGGCAAACCATGCGGATAAAAATATAGAGAATGGCAAATTTTAATGTCTGTGCGGGACAATCCCGAATGTATTTATTTGGAAAAATGGTTTCCAGTAAATAGGGAGATCGCTTCGAGCGCGAAAATACCGCTCCCGCAACGACATCACCAATTAAAACTCTGGAGGAACTTCGTTATGTGTGGGATTGTAGGATATATCGGTTCGCGAGACGCGACGCCGATCATACTTAATGGCTTAAAGCGGCTTGAATACCGCGGCTATGACTCAGCCGGAATCGCCGTCATTAGCGGTGGACGCATTGAAGTGCGCAGGGAAGCGGGGAAGTTATCCCAATTGATCGATCTTGTACAAAAGGATCCTGTAAAAGGTGCGCCGGGCATTGGCCATACCCGCTGGGCGACCCATGGCGCCCCATCGGCGCGGAACGCTCACCCGCATGTCGGCAATTCCGGCAAAGTTGTGGTGGTTCATAATGGAATTGTGGAAAATTTCCTTGAATTAAAAGAAGAGCTGGCAAGCGAAGGGGTGGTCTTTAACTCGGAAACAGATACAGAAACGATCGTACACCTCGCCGAACATCTGATGGCCAGCGGACTCACCCTTGAGGACGCGGCGAAAAAAGTATTCAGCCAGGTCCAGGGAGCCAATGTTATTGTTTTGATGTCGAATGACGAACCGGATAAGATCGTCACGGCGCGGATCGGGAACGCCGGCGGGGTGGTGATCGGATTGGGCGAGAATGAAAATTTCATCGCATCGGATATCCCCGCCATTCTTGAACATACGCGCAAGGTGATCTTCCTTGAGTCGCACCAAATGGCTGTCGTAACCCAGGACAAGGTGCGCGTACAAACGGTGGACGGCAGGGAAGTAAAACCCGAGATCCATACCATCGCTTGGGACGCGGTCTCGGCGGAAAAAGGCGAATACCGCCATTTCATGCAAAAAGAGATCCACGAGCAGGTGCGCGCGTTGACAGACACCCTGGCAGGCCGCGTAAATTTCACAGATGGACGGATCCGCCTGCCGGAATTGAACCTGACCCCTGAGATCGCAAAACGGATCGAGAGGATATACATCACAGCCTGCGGTACAGCCGCATACGCGGGCATGGTGGGAAAATACCTGATCGAAAAGATCGCCCGTATTCCTGTCGAGGTTGTGATCGCCTCGGAATTTCGCTACAGTGACCCGATCGTGGACAGCAACACGGTGGTCCTGGCGATCTCGCAGTCGGGCGAAACCGCAGATACCCTTGCCGCGATGGAAGAGGGCAGACGCAAGGGTGCGATCATTTGGAGCATTGTCAACGCGATCGGATCACAGGCCATGCGTGTGGCAAACGGTTATATTTCCATGCAAACCGGACCCGAGGTGGGCGTGGCATCGACCAAAGCGTTTACCGCGCCACTGGTTGATCAATACATGCTTGCCATTTTGCTTGCCGACCTGCGCGGCACTTTGGATGATAAAACCCGCAAAGCATTGGTATCTGACCTGCGCCTTGTCCCCGCCCTGGCAGGCCGAACACTACAAAGCGAACCCGAAGTCGAAAAGATCGCGCACATCCTTAAGGATATTCCAGGATGCCTGTACCTCGGACGCGGAATTAATATGCCGATCGCGTACGAAGGGGCGCTCAAACTTAAGGAGATCTC
>CAYLOW010000487.1:0-2463 GCA_964385315.1 uncultured Anaerolinea sp. | reverse complement strand
GATAGTTGTATGTCGAATCCGAGAAGTTCTTTTCCATCCTGATAAAAGGTTTCGATCGACCATCTCATTCCGCTAATCCTAACAAACTCATTCAGCGGAGTGCTGATCGGGGCATTGGAGAAAAAGTATTTGATCTCCGAAGGATCATCCAGATTACGGCGAGGGGATGATCAACCAGAGTTCAGCAGCAGGCAAACCACCGCGCGATTCGGTCACACGCAGAAATGCAAAATCGCAAATGATGGGGCCCTTGCTACCTTCCTTGATCACTGCTTGAGTCCAATCCTGCTTTTGAATCTTCTGCACCAGCTCCTTGACTGGAATGGGATACTTTCTTTTATCACTCAGATGCAAACGAGTGGGATGACGTCCGTGACCGCTCCAGGGTGGAACATGGACTTTGGGCGGGCTACACCAGATCAGGGTGTTCCCTTGATGGCGGTGAAGTAAGACTTTTTGGTCGCCGCCACGCCATCCCGAAACGCAGGGCTGTCTCCATACAAGGCATCTGCCGCCACCCAGAAAAATGGCAATTCGCCTCGTTGGATGGCGATTTTCAACAATTCCAGCCCGATTTCCGGCTTCGTTTTGAAAACAAGTTCTTGCGGTACACCGCAGGCTTGCCGCTGCTCGGCGTGTTCTTCTTCAAGCCATTGACAGGACCTGGTATGAACAATCTGCCTTCGATCAAGCTATATCCTTTGCGACTGGCGTATCCCAAATACACTCCTACTTGCCCGTTCGCGATCTTTCCCACCGACCCACAATAGTGAGCAGCCACCCCTACCGAGGCAACCCCTTGTTTGACCGAACTCGATTCATCAATCAACATCACCCCATCCTCTTCTCCCAAACTTTTGCTGATCAGTCCTTGATGGATCGCAATTACTGGCTCTGTTTCCCATCGGCTTTGCCCAACAAAGTATTGCAGACTGCGTACTTTCTCTTTCTGACCCAAAACCATCTGTTCTACGTTCTTGCGTATGCTATTCCCCAGCAAGCCTTGCAGATAGGTCAGGCTTTTCTGTATTTGCTCCACTTGTGTATAGGCAGGCTTGAACAGCTTCATATATTTCTTCAATTCATTCGAAAAAAGCTTGACTTCTTTCATCGACAGGTTGCATTCGGGTGCCGGGCACGTTTCAACTTGAATTCCATTCGGGTGCCTCTCAGTTTTCCTAATCAACAGCTTGGCTTGACTCGACAGTTTATCTTGACGGCATTCGGTTACAATTTCGCTCGGCATGGTGTTCTTCCTCTCCTTTTCACTCGCCAGTGATTGGAGAAAGATACCATGCCTTCTTTATATCAAGTTATCCTGCTTTTTTTGCTCTCAACCTTGCGCTGTAATACTAGGTAATTAGGCATAAAAGTACTGATTTCAGTGGATAGGTTGAACATCGGCGTCCATACATCACCTTCGACTGGAAAGAGATGATAGACTTTCCCGTGTATGTCCCTAACATACCATTCTGGTTTTACCAGTGATGTAAATTTTGCACGAATATAATTGAGGTCATCCGGTATGATGTCTGCTGCGGAATAGTACGTCATTATTACTGCGTTTGGATTCCTTGCTCGTATAATGCCTGATGGGCCAAGGTAGTCCGGTTTGGTGATTACTGTTTCAATGTCCAGGATTATTATGTCCCAATAAGCCGCGGGATGGATCAGGTAATGGTTCAACCATATCAGGCGCAAGCTTGCCAAGCAGTGTCTGCAAGTCAGCCAGTTTGCAGCGCATAGCAGCGCCAAAGAAACCGTAATAGCGGACCTTCACAAAAGCATAAGGGAGAACATGCTGGAGGAAACGCTGAAAGAAATATGTTGAATTTATCTCTCATAACGCAGGAGGGCTTTTTTTATTTTTTCATTTAGAGGCTCTCGAGTTGGACGAAGACAGACTGGGATATCATTTTAAACGTGCAGCCACATGTGGGGGGCGATAACTAATTCCATAGATTATTGGATCTGATCGGAAATACTGATCAATTCTTTCAGAAGAGCATGCTTTAGCGCGCCTCTACATTGTTGACCACAAAATACAAATATAAGATCATTGCCCGCTTTATTTTTGCCTGCGAAATATCGGTCGGAGCTTTGGCATTGACTGTTTTCTCACTTTTTGCCAGAAGTATCTGAATCGCATGACCGCCTTGGTCATGGAGGTCAATGTTAGACCGTACTTTGGTGCCAAGGCTAAAAATCTCCAGCCTTTTGAAATCTTCTTTCCACACCTGGCACAAGTCGAAATGGCTTTATGTGGATCAATATGGTTTTGAATTTTATTCATGTTGGATTTCCTGTAATTCAGATTACTCTAACGCAATTCTGATTGCATCTACTTTTGAGTTACTGATGATAAGATTCGTGCGCTTTGAGTCCGCTCAATATATGAATGTAATAGGCATTGTGCGACTATATCCAGTATTTGACGAGTCTCAATCACGAGTGGACCGATAT
>CAYLOW010000486.1:0-2499 GCA_964385315.1 uncultured Anaerolinea sp. | reverse complement strand
CTACTTGGGAATTGATTGTTAATGAACGTACCCAACTTGTGGGTAATAGATAGCACTTTAATCACTTCATAGAGAAACTTAATCTGATTATGCGTATTTTGTTTAAATCCACGCCGGCTCGATTTTCCCTCTTCGTGATATTCCTTTTCGCGGTCCTGTCGATATATCTCCTTTACGACCTGCCTTCTATTAACGATCTTCCCGATAACATAAATCAGCCAAGTATCAAGATTACAGATCGTGCCGGACGTTTGTTGTATGATATCCTCCCGCCTGAGGGTGGACGGAATTCTCCCTTGGCGGTTGAAAATCTCCCGAAATGTATCAAGGATGCCACGGTTGCAGTTGAGGATAAGAGTTTTTATAAAAACCCAGGCGTAGATATTTTCGGTATTATTCGGGCGATATGGATCAATATGAAAGGCGGAGAGACCCTTTCTGGGGGAAGTACAATCACCCAACAGGTAGCAAGGTCCTTGCTTCTTGGCGAGGAAAAAACAGAACGAACTTTACGTCGGAAATTGAGGGAGACAATTTTGGCATGGCAGTTGACTCGAGTCTATTCAAAAGATGAGATCCTGGCGTTGTATCTTAACCAAGTTTATTATGGCGGCATGGCGTACGGAATAGAGGCTGCCGCACAGACTTATTTTGGCAAACATGCGTCTGATTTGCTTTTGACTGAATGCGCCCTGCTGGCTGGTCTGCCTCAAACGCCAGGAATCTATAACCCTTTTACAAATCCGGATCTGGCGCATGAACGACAGCGGGTGGTGCTGGGTTTGATGGAAAAGAATGGATTTATTAACTCCAAAGAAAGATTAGATGCGGAAAATGCCCCATTAAGTTATAACCCCGAGCCATATCCGATCGAAGCCCCCCACTTTATCTGGATGATCAAGGATCAGGTGGACGACCTTTTTACTTCTGGGAAATTGAAGTCTTCGGGGAGTTTGGTCATACGAACAACAATTGATTTAAATATGCAACATCTTGCAGAAGAAATTATCCGAAGGCGAATCGATTCTTTCAAACCCCAAGTAGGTGAGATAAACCGCAATGTGAATAACGCCGCGATGGTTATCATCGACCCTCAAACAGGGGAGATACTCACATTAATTGGAAGTGCTGACTACTTTGACACTTCCATTTCCGGCGCATTTAATATGGCTTTTGCGCGCCGGCAATCAGGTTCCGCTTTCAAACCAATTATCTATGCTGCCGCTCTCGACCCGGATCAATTGTACCCAATGACAGCAGCATCAACTTTAATGGATGTTTCGCAGACTTTCATTACAAAAGACAACCAGCCCTACAGGCCGGTCAACTATGATAGCAGGGAGCACGGATTTGTCTCGGTTCGTGAGGCGCTAGCTTCATCATTAAATATTCCAGCTGTGTTGACGTTACAAACGGTTGGTATTGATAAAACCCTTACGCTTGCCAACCGGCTTGGAATTCACTCGCTTGGCGGACCCCGAAATTATGACTTGTCGCTAGCATTGGGCGGGGGACAGATGAGTCTTTTAGAACTGTCGCGCGCATATTCGGCATTTGCAAACAATGGCAAATATGTAAACACTTCGACTATTCTGGAAATCAGAGATACAGACGGACACCTTTTGTATGACCCGGAAATATCACCTGCAATTCAAATTATCGACCCGCGGGTTGCGTGGCTTATTTCCGATATTCTCAGTGATGATCAGCCTCGTCAGACTGGATTTGGGATTAACTCCCTTTTAAAAATTGACCGAATCGCAGCAGTGAAAACAGGGACGACCACCAACTTTCACGATAACTGGACTATCGGCTATACACCCGATTTGCTTGTTGGTGTGTGGGTTGGCAACAGTAATTATGAGGCTATGCACAATGTCACCGGGTTAACGGGGGCTGCTCCAATTTGGCATGAAGCGATACGTTCAATTTTGCGGGGACAGCCGGATAAAGGATTCCCCCGACCCGACGGCATGATCAAAATGAAGGTTTGTGACCTTTCTGGATTAATCCCCACCGCAGCATGTTTGCACACCAAAACTGAATGGTTTATTGATGGAACGCAACCCTCTACGCCGGATTCTTTTTATCAGTTGTCTGACACTGGTGAAATTGTTTTAAATTTACCAGTCGAAGCACGAGCATGGGCAAAGTCCCAAGGTTTCCCCTTGCTCGATGATGCAAATGAGGCAGGCGGATTAATACTTACATCTCCCATGGATAAAACAACCTTCAAAATAACGCCCGAGGTTTCATTAGGTTCCCAACAAATATCGATATCCACTTTGGCTGGCACCGACTTCTCATATGTCACATTCTTTGTAGATGGAGCTGTAATTAATATCTTCTACGAGCCGCCGTATCAGTCCTGGTGGAAGCTGTCCCTGGGCAGGCATCTCTTTTGGGCTGTGGGGGTTACAGAAAGTGGAAAAACCTTTAAAAGTAACATAGTCGCTGTCACGGTAGAAAAATAGAAAAATATATCTATGGCATCCTTTA
>CAYLOW010000485.1:0-2524 GCA_964385315.1 uncultured Anaerolinea sp. | reverse complement strand
GGCAGGCCAGACAAGATGGTAACGGAACCTATTTGGCGGGATAAAAGCAAACGGCATATGGAAATTGTTCGAGACCAAAGGACAACCAAAAATAGAAAACTTCATCTAAACCCATGATCAAACTATCTCTGCCGATTCAACTGACATTGCGGGAACAACCTGAATATGGAATGGGCTACCAATATGGTGCCGTCGTTCTTTCCTCTGGTGGCACCGAAATCGGGTATATTCTTAACGGCACATCTTTTGCCACCAAAGACGAACTCAACACCTTGTCCCCCAATGAATTAGCCAAAGCCGAGTATGCCGCGCAAACATCACACTTGACGATAACTTACATATCACTCATATCCCGCACAAAGGAATCTCTCAAGAACGTGCGCCGAGTTCGCGCAACGTTACCCAATATCACCCGAATGTCAGCAGATGTAGTTGCCTTGAACGAGGCTCTTCGAGCAGGCCAAGGCGCTAAAGATGCGCCGATTACCACAACCACGGCTGGCGCTGTCTTCAAGAGGTCTCCAAAGAATCAATGCAAGACGAATTATCTCGTGTTAAACTCCCTGAAGTAGTGTCGTAGCAAACAAGCACCTAGTGAAGACATGATCAATCGTGCGTCAATTGTTGAAGTAGTAAGGAGATGCAGTCAAGGCGCAACGCGACCATTCCTATGTATGGCCGATGACGGCAATCATTATTGGGTCAAGGGGTCAGGAGCGGGGCAAATGGGTTTGTGCGCAGAATGGATAGCCGGACGTCTTGGCAGGGAATTCGGCTTGCCCATCCCGGAATTGGCACAAGTTGAAGTCAGCATTGAATTCATCCAGCAAAGCGCCTTCCCGGAAATCGAGGACTTGGGTGCCGGAATCAAGTTCGGGTCCAAACACGTCGAGGGATGCCAGGAATATGACGCCACCCTTCTCGCCGTGACTCCAGACAATCTCAAAATCGATGTCTTGGCATTTGATCTCTGGATTCGAAACACTGATCGCACATTTTCCCGCCCTTTCGGCAGTTCCGGCAACCCGAACCTTCTCTGGGAACCGATGAACGCACAACTATGGGTCATCGACCATAACAACGCTTTCCTGCCCGACGACTTACTACAAGCCAGTGGTTTCCAGAGTCATGTGTTTTACGAGGCGCGACGCACCATGAATGCATCAATCCGGTCGAAATTATCCGCTCGTATGGCTGGACTCATAGAGTCAACACCCATATTCTTTCAGGAACTGCCTGAGGAGTGGTTATTCCTGAATAACGAAAGAACAATTACTACCCAGATGACGGGCGAACGAATGTTGTCTATACTGAGCGGCGTGGTCGAAGATAACGCAGATTTTTGGAGGGACTTGCAATGAAGTCAAATAATGTTGTTTGCAATTACGCCATTGTGCGTTTCCTGCCCTATCCTGAATCGTCCGAATTCGTCAATCTGGGCGTGGTCGTAGCCTGTTCCTCCCAGCGCTATTTCGGATTCCGCCTTGAAATGCAGAAACGGGACCGAGTGACGGGTTTCTTTCCAGAACTAAATCCAGATGTGCTGATCAAAGGCCGTCAGGTCTTTCTCAAGGAACTAGAAAACATTCGAGAACACCTGAACGCCAAAACAGGCAAACAGCCCGAGTTCCAGTTCAGCACCGAAGAGTTCATCCGTATATTTCGCGAAGTCGTCAAACCCCGCGAATCCCTATTCCGATTCAGCTCCCTTGGAACACGTTTAGCCAATAGCCCGGCGGAAGCCTTGGACCACTTATATGCCTATTATGTGGAACGGATGTTCGCCAAACAACCGGAGTATCAGGAAGTGGAAATGGCTCGAAGGTTACGAAAAACCCTGCTTGATTGCCATATCAGGGGATATCGGGCAGGCCGCATCGGCAACGACATGTATGAAGTGCCGATCCCTCTTCTCCGCAGTCAAAAAGGCAACACTCAAGTTTTCCGGGCCATAAAACCTTTAGATTTGGACAAGGATAAAACAACGGCTATAACCGTGCATGGCGATGACTGGATCGCTCGAATAAACCACTTGAAGGAAATGAATTACGACGTCCGACGAGTCCTTTTCGCGGTCCACTTGCCAAAGGAAGACGGACGAAGAAACCTGGCGGCGACAGAAATCTGCCGTAAACTTCAAGAAACTGGCGCTATCGTTGCACCGGATGACTCCACAGAAAGCATAACTTCCTTCGCCAAGGCAATCTGATTGTTAAGTCGAAAAACTCATGGCAATGCAATCTGATATCGCCATCCGCGCTCTTTACAAACGCCACCAGTATGATCCGCTGATAAAGTGGAAAGACAGCATTAGGCAGGTTGTGGGAATTCACCGCCCGAGCATCAAAGGACTGGACCAATAAATCACGGCCTTGATCTCCAATTATTTCCACGCGTTCTTCTATTCACAACTATCCACAGATGCTGCTGGCACAGATATGGGGCATGTTCGCAAATATTATCTGTGTGAATCTGCGTCATCTGCGGATCATCATTATGGTAGCACCGATTGCCGCGTACGTTT
>CAYLOW010000484.1:0-2588 GCA_964385315.1 uncultured Anaerolinea sp. | reverse complement strand
TACTAGTCACGACCTCCAAGCGTCTAAAGCCACCAAGAAACCCGTCTAACCACTGCCGTTAAAAAGGCATGGCTTGACCCGGGTTCCAATCTGTCAACTGGTCATTTGTAGAATCCCGCCAGCCAGTCTATTGAATAGGCGCCGGCGAAGGCGAATAATGACATCTTTATGATCTGTCCCGCCCAACAAAATAGAAGAAATTTCCAGATTGGAATTTTGGCGATACCCGCGGCGATGCCCGCCAGGTCAAAAAATGGATTTGGGATCGCTGATAGCACAAAAATTGCCCACACTCCATATTTCTGCACCCAGGGAGAGATGCGGTCATATGTTTGGGAATTTTCCACGATGGCTTGTCCGCTGAAGCCTGCCAGGTAACCGGAAAGCTCACCAATGGCGCCGCCTGTGCCCGCAAAGAGCGCGACCAGAAATGGATTGAAGATGTTGCCCATCGCAAAGACCACTGCCACACCCGGCGCGGGGATGATCACGGTGGCGTTCGCCAGCAGCATCACCAGAAAAATACCCGGGTAGCCGTAAGCCGCAAATTGATCCACCTGTTCCCGAATGCTGTATATGAAGACCGTGATCCCGATCACGGCAGCGAGCGCGAGAACACGTAAAAGGGCAACGCCAACCCCGGACTTTTTATGATCCTGAATTGGCGTTGCTTGTTTTTTTACGGATTTTTCCAGCTGCGGATTAGAGTTCTTCGATGGTGACACGGATGATCTTCACCGCCGGGGCGTTTACATTGCGCGGGTCACGTTCTGGAATGGACATGAGCACATCCAACCCTTCGACCACCTGCCCAAAGACCGTATGCTTGTTGTTCAAATGGGGGGTTGGGCCGTGGGTGATGAAGAACTGCGACCCGTTCGTGCCGGGGCCGGCGTTTGCCATGGAGAGAATACCCTGCTTGTCATGCTTCAGGCTGGGGTGAAATTCATCTGTGAACTTGTAGCCGGGTCCGCCCATGCCGGTGCCGGTCGGGTCGCCGCCCTGCACCATGAAGTCGCTGATCACGCGATGAAAGATCACATCCTCATAATATCCTTCGCGTGAAAGAAAAACGAAATTATTGACAGTGATCGGGGTTTTATCTGCGAATAATTCGATCACCATCGTGCCATTGCTGGTTTCCATGTGAGCCTTGTATTTCTTTTTCGGGTCGATCTTCATTTCGGGCTGGGTCGTCCATTGTTTTGCCATCAAAATCTCCTTTTTACTTTAATAATGTTTCAATTCTAGCCACAACCATATCCAGAGCGGCGACATTGTGTCCGCCTTCGGGGATGATCACATCTGCATAGCGTTTGGAAGGTTCAACAAATTCGAGGTGCATCGGTCGTACCGTCGCCTGGTAGCGCGCGATGACTGATTCAGCGGTGCGGCCGCGTTCGGTAATATCACGTTGTAATCTGCGGATGAAGCGCACATCTGAATCTGTGTCAACAAAGATCTTCACATCGAACAGTTTTCGCAACTCGGGTTCAACGAAGATCAGGACCCCCTCGACCAAAATGACACCGCGCGGCGCAATCCTGAATGTTTGTTTGGTTCGGCTGTCGGTGGCGAAATCATAGACGGGAACCTCGACACCTTTATGGCGCAGCAGCGCTTTGACATGTTTGATCAATAACCCGGTATCGAGGGAGTGCGGATGATCGAAATTGACCGTTGTGCGCAGGGAAGTCGGGAGCCCGCTCAGGTCCTTGTAGTAAGAGTCATGCTGAAGGTAGGCGATCTTATCCTCGCCGACACGATCAAGGATCTTGCGGGCGACGGTTGTCTTGCCCGAGCCCGAACCGCCGGCAATGCCAATGACCAAAGGGGTGGTGTGACTCATGGGCTGATTATAGCAAAGAAAATAGCCCCGAATGCGGCAGGTCTGTTTGGGTGTGAACTTTCAAACATCACCTCCTCGTTAAGGGGAGGGGTTGTCTGCCGGCCGGTTAAGGCTCCGTTCTCATTGCAAGTTTTGGCTGAGGGGTTTCATTATCGATGGGAACCCATTATGCTACAATTCATGAAGTTTGACCGATTCCTGTAAGGATCCTTGCAATTCCTTGAAAGTTCATGCGTGAAGCATAAAAAAACCGACCCATGATTTGGCTTGTTTCCTCCATTCTGTTCCTGTTCGCCCTTCTGGGTGTGATCATTGCCGCCTATACTCTGAATGATTATAGGACTGTTCAGGGACGCGATCTGGGCGTAATCTTATTAAGCTCGTCCGCGGCCAGTTTTGCCTATGGCATGGAAATTCTCAGCCCGGGGCTTCATGAAAAATTCACATGGGTGGTCGTGCGTTATGCGGCATTAACCGTTTTTACTTTATCGAACGCCTTGTTCGTCTTTTATTTTACCCACTTTCCAATTCCCTTAAAATCATGGCCTTTCCTTGGTTTATGCCTGTTACCCGGTGCCGCCTTGTTTTTTCAGGCCACTTATCCGCTGACCCGCCTGATGTACGACCGGATCTGGCTGGACACCAGCGGACCGATTCCCATGATCGGGAAAACCATAGGTCCCATGTATTGGATTTTCAATATATACATCATGAGCCTGCTGGTTATTTTGATCTACCT
>CAYLOW010000483.1:0-2589 GCA_964385315.1 uncultured Anaerolinea sp. | reverse complement strand
CCGTTCCTTACATCTCCACGCCTAAAGCCGGGAGCTTTGCAGAACATTCGGTAAAGAAAACTTCTCAAACCGCACTTGCAACCTGCCGCATGAGTACCCAATCCTCCGCCATTGTTCCCTCTGGAACCACTGCAATGTTCTGGGCGACGAGGGGCCCGTCCCATGGCGATTAAGTTGACCAACTTACCTGCCTGCTTTTCCTTGAGATGGATTCAGAAGGCAGCATCCTGCTCGGTTTACCCAGTTCCTTTTCAGAACAATTCAAGTGGGCGGGTTTGCAGCATCTCATGAGACTTTGGGATCGAGCAAAACATGAACCAGGCCTGATGGATCACTCCGTGTCTTTCTCTGGTTACAGACGATCAAGGCATCCACAATTTGAAGTAAGTGTCGGATCTGGTGTTGGTAAAGTGCGAGTTGGAGAGCAAAAAATATATGTCGCTAATGCTTCAGAATGTTGTCCAATCACGGGGAACAATGGGAGCTCTGGTCTTTGGATTTTGTTGCCGCAAACTTACCCCGCCAGATTTTCGAATGCTCGTTCCATTATTTTGGCGAATCTACTGGTAAAAGTTGACTTTGATCGGTAATTTGATTATGCGATTTCCCGGTTGGCGGACGAAGAACAAACCAAGCCAATCCACCGATCTCCCAGATTGTTCATGAAAATATCCTGTTGTTCCTGGATGTTGTCAGCCAAATATGCCAGGCACCCCTTGTTTTCTACCCCGGCGAATATGCCAGGAACCGGGCCGGCGCATTTATGCAGTTCCCACAAAATGATCCGCGTTACGCGGATATTCTCTGAAAATATCCAAACAAATGGCTGGGCAAGCAGATTTGCTCCAATGTAAAATGCGCCTTTAACATCAGGAAAAAAATTTGAACATCATCCTGTATCCAGATAAAATTGGGTGGGGGAAAAATATGGCAAGACAAACCTCTTTTACTTCCAAAATCCGGGTGGACAAATGTGGCTGCACCCTTTTGATATTCACGAAAAAAGAGACCGGACTCACACCGGTCCCTTTTTTACACTAAACTTTCACTTCACGATGCAACAATTGGACATTCGCACCCCTGCGGCACTTTGACATTGTTGGATAATTGGATATTCATTTTTTGCTTCCCGTCCATACTGGCATCGGATGGACCCAATCCATACCAACTGCTTTCCTGATACGGTCCGTGCAGCGTCCTGTTCATTTATATCCATGTACCAGCTTTGCATTTTATTTTTTTGCATACCTCTATTTTCCGCAGGTCGGCATTTTAGATGTAGCAACCAGGTCTCTCCACATACCAGTTTGCTTATCCAGGGCTTGCACCTTTATCGTGTGCTTAACGTCATGAGAGATCAAGTTCCACAGATCAACCCCGAATCTACAGGATTCGCTGAAGCATCCATTCGGCTTATTGAGGTCAGGCCGAAAGCAACTGGCAACTGCTTCTGCCACCACGTCGCCATCTGAAAGGACCCTCACAGTCACATCAGCGCTGCGATCATCGGGGTCAACCGCCCAACCTGAAGCTGCGAAACCAGATCGGGGAACAACCCCTGCGCTCCCATCGTGATTTTCTTCCGGGTATGCCTGGCAGGTCAGCAGTTTGGGGGTGCTTGAGAGATCTGCCCATCTGCCGGTTTCTTCAGCTTATGCCTGGACAGCGATACGATGCTGGTCTCCTGCGGAAATCAGCCCCCAAAGGGCGACACTGAAACCGCAGGTTCCGGCCGTACAGGCACCCACATCCGACCGAAGAAGTACGGCAGTAGTTGTTGCGACAACGATATCATCAAACAGCACCTACACTTGAAGGTTCCGCTTCCGATTATCGGGGTCAACAGTCCAGCCGAATGCGTTGCAATCGACCGCGTCTGCAATCCCCGCGACCCCATCATGGAAGCCTTGCAGTGGATGACGAATTGGAGTGGAAGTCGGCAAGGGGGTTGGGTTCCTTGTTGCGGCAGGAGTCGGCACAGGCATATCCGTTCCGTTGAGTGTTTACGAAACGATCGGGCGCTCGAGCTCCTGAACCAGCGCTCCGTTCAACGAGACCTTAATTTTCAAATTTTGCGCCCCGCCCAACGCTGAAAGAGGCACTCCCGATGGACTGGATACATACAACCCGTTCTTCCCATTCTCCCATTTCGTAAAAATATTCATCATATCCAGATCGCTTTTTTCATAATTCAATTACATTCGGACTGACATTTCTATATGGGAACTTGATATATACAAACTGGTCTGTGGTCGGAAATGTATTGGTAACGGCATCTGGCTTCATATCGCTGTTGGTATCGCGCATACACGTCAAAGGACCAAACATTGGATTATCACTGATAACGGTTGTTCCCGACCATGCAGCTTATCTGTCATAGACTTTTTCATGTTCAAATAACAGCACAGGCTCAGAGTTGTCAAAACCCATCACAAAAATATCGCTGTCTTCCTTCGTTCCGCTGGTATAGGCAAAATACTTTCCATCCGGCGACCTTTCCGGGTCCCTTTTGTAATCGGCCGAATTCGTTAACCGCGTTTGACCGCCGCGCTGCTGGATCGCCTAACACATCATGCTCATATTAACGAA
>CAYLOW010000482.1:0-2608 GCA_964385315.1 uncultured Anaerolinea sp. | reverse complement strand
TCAGGCTGATGAACTAGACAAGATGACCCTGCTGCTTGGTGAGCAAACCGATGAGCGCATGGATGTCAACGCCGAGGTCTTGAGCGTGGACGTGGAATTGATGGATGAATCGCTGACCGGCAAAACGCTGGCAGCCATGCGTGTCTGGGAGCAGTTTACGGTTGTGATCACACGCATCCGCCGCCAGGGATTGGAGATCGCACCGCACGGCAACGTAACGCTTGAAATGGGCGACGGCATTCGCGTGGTGGGTGAGAGGTCTGCGGTTGAGGCGTTTGTGAAACGGGCGCATGGCACGCCGCGCCGCGCAAGTGAAACCAGTATGACGGCATATCTTGTTGGTTTGTTGATAGGTGTGTTGGTGGGATTGATCCCTGTGCCGCTCGGTCAGGGTGTGACGGTGAAGTTGGGCATGGCGGGTGGGGTTTTTCTGACCAGTTTGTTGATCGGCCACTTTGGGCAGATCGGCCCCTTTCGGCTTTACGTTCCGCCCGCGGCAAAAAACCTGACGCGTGAGCTTGGCTTGATGCTTTTTCTGGCAGGCGCAGGTACGAGCGCGGGCGCGAATCTGGTAGGTGTTTTACAGGACCAGGGCTGGATCCTGCTTTTGGCGGGAGCAAGCATTACCCTGCTCTCTGCGCTGGCGGGCCTGGTGGTGATGATAAAGATCTATAAGCTGAATCTGCTCTCCGCGATGGGCTCGCTGACCGCTGCCATGACCAACCCGCCTGCGCTGGCATCTGCCAACAACCAGACTGATACCGATCTGCCAGCCATCGCATATGCCAGTACCTATCCTGTGGCGTTGATCTTCAAGATTTTGCTGGCGCAGGCATTGGTGGAAATTTTGGGCAGGCTGATGTAAAAAAATAACACCGGTCAGGAGACCAGTGTCAAACACGACCGACAAAACATCAGGCACGGGTCAGAATAGCCCGTGCCTGATGTTTTATACTTCCACCACCTCATAGTCGTATGTGATCTCAACCGCATCCCGCAGGGTGACATAGACTGAGCAATACTTTTCCTGACTCAGCAAAATTGCCTTGTTGAGTTTTTCAGGGGCAATGCCCCTGCCCACAGCGGTGTAGTGAATATGGATCTTACGGAAACGCCAGGGCGGGTCATCATCCTGTATGGATGTGGCAGAAACCTTTAATTCGCGCAGGTCCAATTTTTGCTTCCCAAGAATACTGACAACATCATGGGAGGAACATCCAGTCAATGCCATGGGCAGCAGGTCAGAGGCGCTGACGCCCTTCGGTTTCATGATGACTTCATACCCGCTGTTGTCCTGCAGGGTGAACTCCGCTTCGCGGTTCCAGTTGAGACGTACGGTTTTTGTTGCCATCCCCGCAGTATAGCATTAAAAAAATTGCCGCTGATAATATATTTCAAGCGGGTCAGATGAATCTTCATCATCGGAGTATTTGGGATGGCCGGGGGACATCATGATCTCAAAATTTTTATGGTACGATTTGCGGCAGGAGCATTCGATAAACATGTTTTTGATCGCTGCACTTGCATTTGCCGCGCTGGAGTCCCTGGCTTTGTGGAAAAAATGGCCGCGTTTGGAATACCTCACCAAGCCTGCCGTGATGGTTGTCCTTCTCCTTTGGCTGTGGACGTCAACCGGGCTGGGTGGGGCCACGCTGTGGTTTGGGCTGGGAATCCTTTTGTCACTCATGGGGGATGTGCTGTTGATGATCTCGCTTGACCGGTTTTTTTTGGCTGGATTGGTAGTGTTTCTGCTGGCACACGCTGCGTATCTGGTTGGGTTCAATATCCCGGTTCCGGAGGTTTCGGCCTGGGGCTTTTTCCTTGCATTAATCGTCGGGCTGGGTGGCATGCGGGTCATTCGCCGTCTCATTACCCCGCTGGCTGGCAGCGGACAGGGACGTATGCGGATTCCGATCATTATTTATGGCACGGTCATTACATTGATGCTGCTTTCTGCCTTGATGAAGATGACCGATCTAAGCTGGAATGTAAATGCCGCGGCACTGGTCTGCATAGGCGCGTTCCTGTTCTATATTTCGGATATTATTCTTGCGTGGAGTAAATTTGTCTCCCCGATAAAATCCGGGCGCATTTATAACATTGGCGCGTATCACCTCGGTCAGATCACACTGATCGCGGGGGTGATCGCACAGTTTGGAAGTTAGGGAATTTATTTCAAAGGAGTAATTATGACCCGGGATGAAGCACTTGATCTTGTGCGTGAATTTGTGAAAAATGAAGGACTTGTCCGCCACATGTTATCGGTGGAAGCTGCCATGCGTTTCTACGCCGAGAAATACGGTGAAGATTGGGAAGCATGGGGCCTGCTTGGATTACTGCATGACTTTGACTGGGAGATACACCCCACCCTTGAGGAGCATCCGCAAGCAGGGGTGCCGATCCTGCGTGAGCGCGGCGTGAGCGAAGATATCATCCAGGATGTCCTCAGTCATGCAGATCACCTGGGTATTCCGCGTGACACGCTTCGCAGAAAAGCCATCGCCGCCTGTGACGAGGTAACGGGATTAATTACCGCCGTGGCGCTGGTGCGCCCTTCCCGCTCCTTATTTGACCTTGAAGCGGGTTCTGTCAAAAAGAAATGGAAGGA
>CAYLOW010000481.1:0-2611 GCA_964385315.1 uncultured Anaerolinea sp. | reverse complement strand
ACCAATTACAGCCAGGATGCCAGTCACTGCTGCGGCGGTAAGGTAGGTGTTCTTTTTGACATGGACTTCTTCATCGTCGTTTGTGACAGGTTCTTCGGAAACATCGTCGGTAGTGTTTTTGATATCCGGGTATGTTTGGGGTATGAAAAGCGGCGCGGACTCAGGTTGAGATAACTGGTATCCACAGGAGCCGCAGAAGGTGGGTTCCGGAAAGTCGTATGGCTGCCCACAATTGGAGCATTCTCCTGTTTCGAGGTTATTCTGTTCTTCGGAAAATGAGTGTCCACAGAGGGGGCAAAATTGTGCCTCTTCAGGGATGGATTGTTTGCATGTGGGACAGGTGTTGGGCATTTTAAGACTCGTGTAGTGCAGCTTTTTGATCTCTCTTTTATATTTTTATAATCACTTGTGTTTGTAAATTCTAAAATTCATATATATTGACTGAAGGCAAATAACAGTTAATGGTCACGAAGCCAATTGCTGAGCGAGGGGTAGTGTGAGCCAGCTAGGACGAACATCTAAATTCGTATTCTTTTGCGTTGCTTTGTCCTGTTGTGTCTTCAATAATAACTTTGATTATTACTTCGTCTCCTGCAGTATGCCATTCGACATAATCAGACAAAACCGTTTCTTGTGCTTGGTCTTGACTACTAAAAGCGAGTTGAACAGGTTCTGAGGTAAAGTGAGCTCCCTTCTTTGAATAAACCAGTTCGTAAGAAATTCGATATGCATTTCCATCTGTGTCATGGAAATAAATAAGCGCATCATATCTTCTTCCATCGCAGACGATTGTGTGTGGAAACTCAATTTTTTCAATAACTGGCGCCGTTGACGAAGTTGTGCTTGTTGGTTCGGGTGGTGAGGTTACTTCGGGAGGTTGTTGTGTATTAGGTGTGGATGTAAAAAATACAGCACTGATATTTTCCCCTGCAATGGCAGTTTCCCACGCTGCAGTGTAAATTGTTTCCATATTGGGCGTGGGATTTGGGGGTGTTGTTCTGTTTTTTTGTAAAAGGGATGCTGCACCGATAAAAATAATGCCAACTACTATTAGGACTCCAAGTATCGTTGCGGCTTTGTGATATCCATTTTTTTCAAAAGAGGCATCTTCACCTTGCTCTCTTTTATCTGCATCAAGATTTTCTGCCATGCCATCAGGCTGATTTTCTAAATTGGGATCGGGTGAATAAACAAGATAGGGATAGGTGGACGGTTCTGACAACGCATATCCGCACGAGCTGCAGAAAAGGGGAGCAGGGAGATTGTATGATACACCGCAACTAGAACATTCTCCTGTTTCAGAGGTTTCTTGTTTTTCGGAAAACGAATATCCGCAGAGGGGGCAAAATTGAGATTCGGATGGGATGGATTGCTGACAGGATGGACAAAGCATGGCAGATATTCACTCATTTTTTGAACGCGCTGGCGTCCCATTCGTATTGTTTGGCACAACAAAGTCGTGTCCTTTTTGGAGCGATTGCCTGGCCTTGATTGGTTCACGCATAAGCCAATCCATTGTCAAGAAGGCCGCAACTGGTTTCATTTGGTGTTTGTGGATTAGGAGCTCTAAAGTAAAACCTTCAACCTCTATATCCAACGACAATTTTCCTGTTTGCCACCATTCCCAGAATGCAGTTTGGATTGCAATGTTGCATGAAGTTAGTTTTTCGGCTATTAACTTTGCGCCTGCTTGCGGATACCCGAATTCAGATATCAGGCGAGGCAATAACTCTGACGTGGTAAATAGGATTTTATTCATAAACACCTCTGTAAATACTGCTGGCGATAGTATTTCCATATTGCCATGCGTCAGCCTCCACAGGCTGGGACTGATAAATTTCCTGACCATATTCCTGAGCAGATAAATAATTTCCTGGTTTCATATTTTCTTTCCATGCTTCCACTTCTTCTGGGTTTGGGTGGAAACCGGGATGGTTTATGGAATAGTGCTGATAAGCGTGCCTGCCTTCATGAATTATGGTGTCCACATTTTCTTGAACGCCTTCATTTTGCAAAGAATATGAGCCTATTTTAATTTGGTTTTCGCTTGGGTCATAATAACCAAACTCGCCAGGGTTTGCCGTGTATGATGTTACATCGGCAGCGGGGCGTTTTTGAATTGCGGATGCAGTCTGCTCAACGGTTTGGAGGGCTTGTAAGCGTTGAGCATCGTTTAATTGATCCCATATTTCAGGTTGAAGTGCTTCCTGTTGTTGTAAAGCGAGAACAACTTGTTCTTCAGTGGAAGAAATTTCATCGGTGACTAATGCAGGCGTAGCGGGAGAGGGGGAGTCCATTCCCTGCATGGCAGACATCCCTGTAGGTGAAAGTCCCTGCGCGGGCTGCTCGGAGGTGGATTCAACTTCTTCCGGAGGATTCTCGGTTATATCTTTCATACTGCCTCAAAGGGATTACTCGGAAGGTTGGGTGGTGTCTGTTGTACTGCTCGTATCCACTACGCTTGCTGCTTCTTGTGTGGTGTCTGTTGTGTCGCTGGTGTCCACTACGCTGCTCTCTTCCTGGGCGGTATCAACATTGCCTTGCATGGACGCCATCCCCATTTGCTTAAGCCGTCTTTGGGGCGCGCTAAGAGATGAATTGTCATTTGTGT
>CAYLOW010000480.1:0-2621 GCA_964385315.1 uncultured Anaerolinea sp. | reverse complement strand
TTTCATGACACAGAGTGTCTTGGAAGACTGCCGCGTTTTTGGCAATATCGTCAAATATATAGCAAAGAATCCATCCCTATTGAAACAAGGATATGCCTTAATTGGTCAGTCGCATTTTGAGCGGTGTACCTGATCGCATTTTCCACCACATTGGGAAACATTTGGGTTAGCGGCTGCCCGTCACCGGAAATTATCACTTCAGGAAGTTCCCCTGTTTCCAGTTCTTAGTTCTGCCGGACAGCCAATGGAACAGGGCGTTCTACACTATCAAGTGCAAGATCACTCAAGTCGGGCAGGTCTTGATGCATAGGCCACGCTGCGCATCCATTCGCGCTAGGGTTAACTATGTTATTGACAATCGGCATTTTTGATTAAACTTTAACCACATCCTGTTACAATCCAAGGAAAGATAAATAATATCCGGAAACGGGAAAGAGGTGTTTTGGTATGAATCGAAAATCTACAATCCTTGTAATCGATGACGATGACACCATTCGAAAGATCATCTCAAAAGGACTCGAAAAGGCAGGCTATGAAGTAGTTACAGCCGAAAGCGGCAATGCTGCACTTGAAAGAATTACAGAAGCAATTCCCGACCTGATTATCTCTGATATAACAATGCCGGACATGGATGGCATGGCTCTCCTTAATAAGTTGCGTACAGACAAGGCTACGCGTGGGATTCCTGTGATCATGGTCACGGCACTGGGCTCCACTGACAGCGTGGTGGCGGGATTGAATCTGGGGGCTGATGATTACCTGGTCAAACCTTTCGTAATAAGCGAATTACTGGCCCGCGTCCGATCCAAAATCGAACGGCCTCCAATACCAAGTGAGTTGTTGATCCGGGATCGGCAAACCGGGTTGTTGAATGCACGGATTTTCCGCGAAGAGGTAGAACGCGAAGTAATACGCTCAAAACGTGGCGGTGCAACTGGCTGCCTGGCATTGCTTTCCCTGGCAGAATGGGAAAACCTGCAACAGAGACTCGGGACCCGGGCTGAATCAGAAATTTCCAAACAACTTTCTAATGTATTAACGGTTAACCAACGACCTCTCGACCTGATCGGGTTGGGAGCCACTCCAGGGACCTTCGGATTGCTGCTGCCCGAAACTACTCCTGAAACTGCCAAGCGCCATCTCGACCTGCTCTCACAGAATACAGTTCAGCACACATTTATAGCTGCTGGAGAACATCTCCACTTAACACCCGCATTCGGTTTTACAACTTTCACAAACGATTCTTCATTTGAGAGTCTTTGGGATCAGGCCCGTACGGCACTTGATGTCGCTGTCACTCATCGCGACCTTTTATCCCGAAGATATGAACCGGAGATGGGCTCTTTCTCTATAAGAAAAGAAATCGTCCAAACAAGCACCAAAGCCCGATTCCAACAATTAATGGAGCGCCTCAACCTCCCCTGGCAGATCGTGTTCACGTTTATTGCGGGCTGGGTCGTTCCATTTTTTATATACAAATTTTTCGACTCCATTGGTTACGATATTACCTATGCGATCTATATCATCATGGTCTTTGCCCTGACAATTACGGCATTTTTCATATGGGTCGAAGGATTTCTTTCCCTGAAATTAATCGACCCACCCGCCGATCTGAAAACGGCCTACCCTCCTGCCAGTGCGATCATTGCCGCCTACCTGCCCAACGAAGCTGTGACCATTGTCGAGACAGTGGAAGCATTCCTGCGTATTGAATACCCTGCCCCGCTGCAGATCATCCTGGCTTACAACACACCCTATGATCTTCCGGTGGAAAATATCCTGCGTGAGATCGCGCGGAAGGATGCCCGCTTCCTACCACTTCGGATCCCAAACAGCACATCCAAAGCACAGAATGTAAATACGGCGCTGGCTGAAGTAAGTGGTGAATTTGTAGGCATTTTCGATGCTGACCATCAACCGGCTGTAAATTCCTTTATCCGTGCCTGGCGCTGGCTCGCGGAAGGCTATGATGTCGTTCAAGGTCATTGCGTGGTACGTAATGGAGATGTATCCTGGGTATCTCGTACGGTGGCTGTCGAGTTCGAGTCGATATATGGGAACAGCCATCCCGGGCGGATGCGCCTGCATAATTTTGGGATATTTGGCGGATCCAATGGTTTTTGGAGGACAGCCCTGCTGCGCCAAACACGGATGCATGGATTTATGTTGACAGAAGACATAGATTCATCTATACGCATCCTTGAATCAGGATCAAAAATTATCTCAGACCCCCAATTACTTTCGCGTGAACTGGCCCCAACCACCATCCCCGCGCTTTGGAATCAGCGAATGCGCTGGGCGCAAGGGTGGTACCAGGTTTCCATAAAACATCTGATAGGCGGTCTGCGTTCGAAACATTTATCTGCACGTCAAAAATTCGGAGTTTTCTGGCTGCTTGGATGGAGGGAGATCTATCCGTGGATATCGATCCAAATGGTCCCGCTTATTACATATTGGGTCGTGAAATATGGAGGTTTGGAAAAACTGAATTGGGTCATCCCCATTTTTATATTGACATCGTTATTCACCCTGAGCGTTGGACCTGGTCAGGCTTTTTTTGCTTATAAGATCAGTGTGCCCGAGATCAAAAAGAATAAAATTTGGTTCGTATATTATTTAAT
>CAYLOW010000479.1:0-2638 GCA_964385315.1 uncultured Anaerolinea sp. | reverse complement strand
TATGTGACTGAAGACCGCAAGATCGATGGATTATTCCTGGAAATGTCCCTGAAAAATAACGTGGCTTCGACAAATTTGGATGTTATTAGCCAGGGCATCATGATCAGCAACCGCCTGTTGGCTTCGCTGGCGAAGGATTGGATACAGAATCTTCAGATCAAATCCAGGAATGTTGAACAGCTTGTTAGTTATTTGAGCGGCGGGAACCAGCAAAAGGTACTGTTTGCCAAATGGCTGGCTCGGAACCCCAGGTTACTGATCGCCGACGAACCAACCCGTGGCGTGGATGTAGGCGCTAAAGCAGATGTCCATGCACTTTTACATGAACGCGCCAGAAATGGGGCCGCGGTGGTGGTGATTAGCTCCGAACTGCCTGAAGTGATGGGATTGAGTGACCGTATCGCAGTCATGCGGGCAGGAAAAATCGTCGGCGTCTTCGATAGTGCTGAAACTACTGAAGAGCAGCTTGTTGCATATGCAGCCGGCGCGTTGACCAATTAAAACACAACACGAGGTAATGTAATGACAAAGCAAACAAAAACTTCCGGTATTGCCACCCTGTTTCTCAGTCTGCTGCGCGTGCGTGAAATGGCGATGCTTGTCTTGATCCTGGTAATTTGTGTGATCATGTCGATCCTATCCCCGTACTTTTTCAGTATGACCAATTTTCTTTCCATCGCCCGTGGTTTTTCAATGGAAGGGATGGTCACGATTGGAATGACACTCTTACTTATTACCGGGGCGTTTGATCTATCGATCGGACCAGTCATGGCATTAAGCGGCATTGTCACAGCCATTCTTATCGTGTCTTTACGATTGCCCTATGGTATCGCTTTTCTGGGTGGTTTGGGGGTAGGTTTTGCTGTCGGTTTCATCAACGGTTTCCTGGTCACAAGGATCAAAGTCAATCCGTTGATCGCCACGCTTGGCATGATGACAATTACGCGCGGGATCGCGCTCGGAGTTACTGAAGGCAGCCCTGTGGTAAACGTTCCGCTGGATTTTGCATGGTTGGGACAAGGCAATGTCGGTGGCATTCCAGTTCCTTTCATAATTTTGTGCGCCATGGTAATTGTGGCGGATATTCTGTTGAGAAAGGGCCGCGCTTTACGGCAGCTCTATTATATTGGTGGTAACCAAAAAGCCGCACGTTTATCCGGAATTCCCGTCGATCGGATCATCATGTTTACTTTCATCGGATCCGGGCTGGCGGCTGCCCTGGGCGGCATTATTACCATGGCCCGCCTTACCAGTGGTATTCCCACGGCCTATGCCGGAGTGGAAATGCGCGTGATCGCGGCCTGTGTCATCGGCGGAGCCAGCCTTTCTGGTGGTGAGGGTACGATTATCGGTGCGATGTTGGGATTGGTTTTTATGGCATTGGTGTCAAACGCAATGACCATGCTGGGCGTATCTGTTTATTGGGAAGGTGTCGTGACCGGGGCGATCTTGATCTTTGCTGTTGCAATGGATATGCTTTCCCGGCGGCGATTGTAAAATCTTATTTCGTTTATGAATCCTTTCAGGAGGTGACCATGCAGTGAAATTTGAGATCGAACAAACATATTGATAATTTCGTATCTTTACCTGAAATTGAAATATTCAAAACTTTTCAAATGCAAAAGGAGAAGACAATGTCAGAATTAAATAATAATCCCGGTTCCAAGATGACTCGACGGAATTTTTTACAGTTATCTGCAGCAGCAGCAGGTGCCCTCGCCCTGGCAGGCTGCCAGACTGCCCCCGAGACCCAAGCCGCTGCAGCACCAGCTCCGGCAGATTCTGGGGTTGCGCAACTGGATCAAACATATGTTTGGTTGTGTGCGGTTACCGGTGTTTCATTTTGGATTGATGGGCGCAAAGGTTTGGAATCTGCAGGAAAATCCCTGGGTGTAAAAACCGAGTTTCTCGGACCGCAGGAATACGATGCTTCCCAGCAATTGAAAATCCTGGACACTTTGATCGGCAAGAAACCCGCCGGTATCATGATTTTCCCGGCTGATCCAGCTTCGTTGTCAGATACCATGAAGCGTGCCATGAAAGAGAACATCCCTGTGATTTGTGTGAACTCCGATGTGACAGATCAATCTGCACGTTATGGTTTTGTGGGACCTGACAACCGGGGCGTAGGACGAGCCGGCGGACAGATGGTGGTCGACATCCTTAAAGGCAAGGGAAATGTCGCAATTATGACCGTCCCGGGGATCGAAGTCCATGAAAGCCGCAAGGGTGGTTACCTTGACATCTTCGAAAAGAATCCGGATATCAAGGTCCTTGATGTGGTGGATGATAAATCCGATCCGTCCTATGGCGTAACAGTTGCCAACCAGTTAATCACCGCCTATCCTGACCTCGACTTGATCATCGGCACCGATGCGACTGCCGGTTCAGCGATCGCGCGTGCCCTTAAAGAAACTGGTATGGCTGGCAAGATCAAGTGTGTTGCCATGGATCGCGACCAGGACATGCTTGGTTATGTGGAAGATGGCACGATTACCGCCACGCTGGCGCAGAACAGTGTCATGGAAGAATGGATGGCGACCCATTTCCTTTACTGGTTGACCAATAACTCAATTCCAGAATTCGCTGATTGGCGCACAGCCGGTGCTCCCCAGGCACCGAGATGGACCGATATTGG
>CAYLOW010000478.1:0-2649 GCA_964385315.1 uncultured Anaerolinea sp. | reverse complement strand
AGCCTAGGCTCTGCCTTAGAAGCCCCCGCATTCATGCGTGGGGATTAGTCACTGTTGCTTTGTTCCACGCAGTTAAGGAGGATTCGGTGTTAAATAAATTGGTGGTCGATCTTGCGGGCTACACTGATTGTGTAGATCCGCTGCCGCTGCATGAAGCGGGCGTGCAAATGGCAATTTTAAAAGTGGATTCCCTGTTCGTCCGCAATGCGGAAATATTTGCAAATTCCGGAATGCCGATCGCGGCGTATCACTGGGTGGACCCGACGTTGGACGCAGAGGAACAGGTTGCCGCCACCCTGAATATTATTCGCAGGAGCGGGTTGCCAGTTTTGGCAATATTTCCGGTGTTTGAGCAATACTGGTCACGGTGGAACGAATGGTATTTTGCGGTGACAGGAAAACTTACCTGGAATCTTGTGAGTCGTTTTGCCGGGGATAAGTTATCAAACCATGCGAAACAGGTCTTTGAAGGTCTTGAAGCCTCCGAGTGGAGAATATTCGGCTATACAAAGGCTTCTTTTGTCAGGCAGTACGCCCCCCAGGCCGCAGAATGGATGTCCACCTACCGTTGGTGGCTGTCTCATCACCTTACGTACGGCAGGCAGACATTGACCTGGGATGATCTTCAGACCCGCATTTTACCGACAGTTGATTTCCCCCCAAATTTACCTCCCGGGATCAGCCAAAAGCAGGTTATCGGTCACCAGTTCACCGGGGATGAGCTTTTCCTGCCGGGGTTGTATGAGGATAAGGCGCACACAATTTATTCAGCAGCGGATGTCAGTCTTTTCAGCGATGAATTCCTGAAGGAGCTTGGCGCTGTTCCGGAACCCAAGCCGGTACCCGATTATCAATATGAAGCCGTGGTAACCGCATTCCCGACATTGAATGTCCGCTCCGGGCCGGGCATCAATTATCCAAAGCTTTATACCTTGAATAAGAATGCTGTTGTCCGCCTCACTGAAATCAAAGATGGCTGGGGTAAATTACAGTCCTATGGCGAAGAATGGTGCAGTGCAGCGTATTTGAAAGTGGTAACTGCCCTGCCTCCAGAGCCGCAAGACATACAACCGGTGATCGAAGACCCGGTTGAGATCTTTGATGGAATTACATATCAAAAGGCGAGGCGGTTTAATGCAAATTGCCATATATTGCTCATTGACCCGATCGGCAGGAAATTTCATGTTACCCCCTTCACGGGTTTAAAGCCTGTGAGCCAGGCCGCGCGTGAACTGGGAGCGTCCATTGTGGTCAACGGAGACGGGTGGGGTACCCGCCAGCAGTTTCCAAATTCCATCGCGGCCTCAGATGGAAATTTTTATATGCGCGGTCAGATGGACTATAACCCATGGATCAATATTTCAAAGGACAACAAAATTACCTTTGCCTGGCGAAAACCTGAAAATTTATATAACGCAGTTTCGGGGGACAGGTATTTGATCGAGAATGGAAAATATAACGAGGCGATCACCAATGTCACCAAGGATCCGCGTACCGTGATCGGCCTTTCCCGTCAAAATAAACTGATCCTGATCGTCGCTGACGGCAGAACCTCCCAAAGCGACGGCCTCTCTTTTCGTGAAGCTTCAACGATGTTGCTCGAGTTTGATGCAGTCACCGCCATCAATCTTGATGGCGGCGGGTCCTCTGCAATGTGGATCAATGACCGCATTGTCAACGTCCCAATCGACGAGGGTATTCCCGGAAAAGAACGCGCCGTTGCCAATCACCTGTGTATTTTTCAGAGTCAATAAATTGGGGCTGATTTCCCCTCTCGTAAAACAAAGACACCCGGGTTCCCAAAAGGAACCCGGGTGTCTTTGTTTTACAGGTTACAGAACCTTAACCGTTCTTCTTTTGAAATTCCTTCATGAAGCCAACCAGTGCCTGCGCGCCTTCGATGGTCACCGCGTTGTAAACAGAAGCGCGCATGCCGCCGACTGAGCGGTGCCCCTTGAGGCCGATCAGGTTATTCTTCTTGGCTTCCTTGGCGAAGGTCTCTTCCAATTCTTCGCTGGGCAGCCGGAAGGGGATGTTCATCAATGAGCGGGCATCAGGCTTGGCATGTCCGCGATAGAAGCCGCCGCTTTGGTCAATGGCGTCGTACACCAATCCAGCCTTGATGCGGTTGGTCTTTTCAATTGCGGCGAGCCCGCCCTGTTTCTTTGCCCATTGGAACACCAACCCCACCATATAAATGGCGAAGCTGGGCGGCGTGTTGTGCAGCGAACCGCTGGCGGCCAGGGTTTTGTAATCCAGCATGACAGGCAGGTTGTCGGGGGTGCGCTCCAACATATCATCGCGGGCGATAACCACGGTCACGCCGGAAGGTCCGGCGTTCTTTTGTGCCCCTGCATACAGGAAGGCGTATTTCGAAATGTCGATCGGGCGGCTGATAAAATTCGATGAGGTGTCGCAGACGAGCGGTACACCGGCCGGCGGGGTCGGCTCAGTAAAGAATTCAAGGCCGTGAATGGTTTCGTTGGCTGTGAAATGCAGGTAGGCAGCCTTGGGGTCGAGGTCAAGTTTGGTCGGGACGCTGTTGAACCCTTCCGCTTCGGTGTTGGCGGCGGCGCGGGCTGTGCCAAGTTTCTTGGCTTCCTTCAACGCGATCTTGCTCCATGCGCCGTTGACAATGTAATCGGCAGA
>CAYLOW010000477.1:0-2675 GCA_964385315.1 uncultured Anaerolinea sp. | reverse complement strand
TTCTATTGACATTGAACTTTGATAATGATAGAATAAATCATAATATGGTATAGTCATCATACCACAAACAAGAATTTGGAGCCTCTTATGAAAGCTTTGGTCAAATTTGCAACAGGTCCCGGTGGAATGGAAATTCAAGATATTCCCGAGCCCGTTCTTATTCCAGGGCACGTTATTGTTGCCGTGGAAGCTTGTGGTATTTGCGGGACCGATTTGCACATCCAGGCGGGTGAATATCCGGTCACCCCCCCCGTAATATTGGGACATGAATTTAGCGGGACAGTTGTTGAAATTGCCCCGGATGTCAACTCAGCCCGTATAGGTCAGCGCGTCACGAGCCTGGTTTATTTCACCACTTGTGGGTCCTGTCAGTTCTGCCAAACCGGTCAATGGAATTTATGTACGCAACGCAAGTCGGTTGGAAGCGGCGTCAATGGGGCTTTTGCGCGCTATGTGCTGGTTCCAGCCAAAAACATCCGAACATTGCCTGAGAATGTGGATTTTATCTCCGGGGCAGTCACTGAACCCCTGGCATGTTGTACGCATGGGGTGATGGAAAAAGCGACTACCCGCCCGGGTGATTTTGCCTTTGTATCCGGTCCGGGCGCCATTGGACTTCTGACAGCCCAAATATTAATTTCTGCTGGGGTAAATGTAATTCTAGCGGGCACTCAGTCTGATGCAGATCGACTGAAACTGGCACGACAATTGGGGGCTCAGCACACCTTTCAAGTAGACACACAATCCATCACAGATCTGGTCCAGGATTTGACTCACGGAAAAGGGGTCGACCTGGTTTTTGAGTGTTCAGGGGCAGCCCCTGCCGCGCGTTTGGGGATTCAGGTTGCCAAACGCGGCGGGCAGTTCATCCAGCTTGGACTGTTTGGCAAGCCGGTTGAGATCAATTGGGACCAGGCAATATTAAAGGAGGTGGATATTCGTAACTCATTCGCTTCAACCTGGATTTCATGGGATCATGCTTTGAAACTGCTCGAAAGTGGAAAGGTCCAGACTACTCCGCTGGTCAGTGATGTCCTGCCGATTCGACAATGGGAATCCGCTTTTGAGCGTTTTGGCAGTAGACAAGGTATCAAATTCATTTTGACTCCCGAGGTTTAACTCGATCTGTTGATAATGAATAGGAACCATTAAAATTGTCGTATTGGACAGAAAAATGAATCTAAATTCGGGCTTTTCAACAAAATTATCAAAGGTATTTGATTGGAGAACTGACCTTCCTGCATTTAGGAGGTACTGTCAATCTTTCCCACGCCCTAGGATAAAAGACGCTGCTAGTGCAGTTTTTAACGCGATGGATTCATTGAAAATTTCCGAGTTTTGCAATAGTGGTCAAACGGTTGCAGTAACGGCTGGTAGTAGAGGTATTTCTCAAATTCCGGAAATACTTAGACTGATCGTGAATCGTATTAAGTATTATGGAGGAAAGCCAATTATTGTACCTGCGATGGGGAGTCATGGGGGCGCGACTTCTGATGGTCAAACATCCTTGTTGGCTGAATTGGGGATTTTTGAAGAAACCGTTGGTGCCCCAATTGTTTCTTCAATGGATGTTGTAGAAATTGGATCGCTTCGGAACGGTATGCCTGTCTATATGGATAAGATAGCCTTTCAATCTGATGCGATTATCGTTGTAAACCGCATCAAGCCTCATCCCGATTTCACAAGCCGTTATCAAAGTGGATTGGCAAAAATGACGGCCATTGGTTTAGGGAAACAAGCTGGCGCCGATACAATTCACCGTTACGGTGCATATGGGCTTATTGAGTTGATTCCTCAGGCTGCGCGCTTGATTGTTGAAAAGTCGCCTATTGTTGGCGGAATAGCAATATTAGAAAACGCATATCACGAAATCGCGACCATAAAGGAAGTCACGCCTGCAGGCATTGCTGGAGATGAAGAGGCGAAATTGCTTGAAATGGCTTATAGTCTGTTTCCAAAAATCCCGTTAGATGATATCGATCTGCTTATTGTGGATGAACTTGGAAAAAACATAAGCGGTACAGGTATGGATGCAAAGACAATTGGCAGAGTAAAGGTTTTTGGTTCCCAGGAGCCCGAAAGTCCAAAAATACGGACGATTGTAGTTTTAGATATCACGAAAGAAAGCCATGGCAATGCAGTAGGAATTGGCCTTGCCGATGTGACTACGCAATCGGTATTTGAACGAATTGACTTTGAATCAATGTATATTAATAGCCTTACCTCAGGCATTACTGGAATTCAACGCGCATTTATCCCTATTGTTGCACCAAATGATCGACTTGCCATTTATTCTGCGTTACGTGCGTGTGGTCGTCCCGATTTGCAAAATGCGCGTATTGTAAGGATAAAAAACACGCTTGAACTGGAATTGCTCGATATCTCAGATACAGTGCTCTCTGGTGAATTAGAAGGTTTAGGTCTGCAAGTTGTAAAAGATAGTTTTGACCTATCCTTTAATGATGCAGATCGGCTAGAGCCAATTACGGGGTATTAATCCATGTCTTTTAGAAAAGAAGTGTCCTTATGAAAGCTATTCAGAATGTATTTAGTATGTTTGATATTTCTCCATTGCGTAAACCTACAAATCCCTGCCATGATCATCACGCTAGGACTGATGTGGCTTCTTCCATTCCTGATTCACCTTATACCTTTCACTGGAATCATTCCACTTG
>CAYLOW010000476.1:0-2688 GCA_964385315.1 uncultured Anaerolinea sp. | reverse complement strand
TCCTCACTGGTGTGAGAAAGGGACTGAACCTGCTTGATGTCTATTGTCTTTGATAACAGACCTGCCTGTTTAAGCAGACCCGCGCGAATACCGCGTTCCGCACTAAAAAGGATCCATCCAGAGCCGATCGCTCCGATGATCAAAATGCCAGATAACAGGGCAAGGGTGAAATTTGACCTTATAAAGAATATTATGCGATTCATTTTTTTACTCAGCTCACCTGGAACCACAATTGGTGCCATCAGCCTTCCATACTCCTGCAACATTACCCTGGATGGTGCTTGAGTCTCTATTTACTACATCATTGGTTATCAGAATACCTAAAAGACCGCCTCAGTCCGGCCGCCGTAATTCAAACCATTCGATTTCATTCTCGTCCGGACACCGTATTTATTCACTTGACAGATTTCCTCTAACATCTTACCAATTAATACTCTGCCGCTCAATGACATACCATTCTGGCTATACTCTCTTTCACCTTAAGTGATGAGAATAGACAAGATGGATTCCCTGGGGGTGTTTTGTATTCTGCATCCTCCGATCGCAGAAATTTCAGGGAATTATAAACTCACCATGTGGAAAGGATAATAAAAATAATGTTAATTGTCACCACCCTATTTGGAGCCTATCCATTAATAAATATGCCCCTTCACGCCCAAAAGGATCATTTATTAACCAAGTATTTCTGATCAATAAAGAGGATATTATTTGATTGGCAGGAACAGGCAGAACGGTTTATCGAATCAAACGCTTCGTTCCCCGCCGCTATACCCAAATGGCTTCCTCCAGAAATGGAAAAGGAATTTCTAAAAGCCCCTTTCATTTAGAAAATTAAATAGCAAACGCCTGGTGTATTTTGGTGCTCAAATAATGGACAAGCGTGAACTGGAGGAATTTATTCACTTAATTGGCATTATGAAATTCCCGACTTTTAATAAAAAGGCCAAAATATTGGCCCTGGTACCGCTATTCCAAAGGTTTTATGGTAAAACTAACCAGTCTCTATGGTCATTTAGTTTCATCTTTTAAGTACAAGGAAAGCAGAATCCCATGTATAAAATCCTACAAAAAGAAATATTTAGTGAAACTGTAAAACTGATGGTTCTCGAAGCGCCGCTTGTGGCGCACAAGGCAAAAGCCGGCCAATTCGTAATTGTCCGCATGGACGAAACAGGTGAGCGCATCCCCCTGACAATTGCCGATTTTGACGCTGAAAAAGGGACAATTACCATCATCTTCCAGGAAGTCGGAAAATCCACGATGCAGATGGGATTGATGGAAGAAGGCGACTACTTTGAAAACGTGGTCGGCCCGCTTGGACGCGCCACGGAAATTAAAAACTACGGAAAAGTAATCGTCGTTGCTGGTGGTGTGGGCATCGCACCCATTTTCCCCATCGCCCGTGCCCTCAAAAAAGCCGGTAACCATGTTACTGCTATCCTAGGTGCACGCTCCAAATCCCTGCTATTTTGGGAGGATCGAATGCGAGCTGAAACTGACGAAGTCATCGTCTGTACGGACGATGGTTCATACGGACGAAAAGCTCTCGTCACTGAACCCCTCAAGGAAATACTTGAACAGAATAAAGACATTGCGCAAGTCTGGGCAATCGGCCCCTCGATCATGATGAAGTTCGCCTCCCTTACCACAAAACCCTTCAATGTCCCGACCCTTGTCAGTTTGAATACGGTCATGGTTGACGGAACCGGTATGTGCGGCGGCTGCCGCGTAGTGATGGACTCGGGTGCAAAATTCGTTTGTGTTGATGGACCCGAATTCGACGGTCATCACGTAGATTGGGATTTACTTCTGTCAAGATTATCGTTTTTCAGATCTGAAGAACAACAGGCAGTAAAAGAATGGCAGGAAAAAGATCACACTTGCCACACAGATACCATGTTTGAAGCTGGCCTAAAGGCGGGACAAAATGGCTAAGAAAACGATCGTCCCCCTCAAAACAAAAATGCCGGAGCAGCCTGCAAAAGAACGCATTCACAATTATCAGGAAGTTCCCCTTGGTTACACCCCTGAAGAGGCCATACAGGAAGCCTTGCGCTGCCTGCAATGTGCCAAGCCAACTTGTATGGACGGCTGCCCCGTCAACGTGAACATCCCCGGTTTTCTGGCGCATGTCGCAGATGGGGATTTTCAGAGCGCGGTGGATATGATCAAACATACCAACGCCCTACCCGCTATCACCGGGCGTGTTTGTCCGCAGGAAGTCCAATGCGAAGGCGTTTGCGTGCTTCATAAAAAATTTGAACCTGTCGGCATTGGTCGTCTGGAAAGTTTCGTGGCAGACTGGGAGGCAAAACAAGGCAAGATCGCTATCCCACAGGCCCCGCCACAAACCGGCAGAAAAGTTGCTATCGTCGGTTCAGGCCCTGCAGGCTTGACCGCGGCCGCCGACCTGGCTCGCATGGGTCATCAAGTGGATATTTTTGAGGCACTACACGAACCGGGTGGCGTTCTGGTTTACGGCATTCCGGAGTTCCGTCTCCCAAAGACAATAGTTAAACGTGAAGTTGATTATGTAAAAAGCCTGGGAGCCGAAGTCCATTTGGATTTCATTGTCGGCAGTGTTGCTACATTGGATGAATTACTTGAAAAATACGACGCTATTTTGTTGGGAACAGGCGCAGGTCTGCCCTGGTTTATGGGCCTGCCCGGCGAAAACCTGGGCGGGGT
>CAYLOW010000475.1:0-2691 GCA_964385315.1 uncultured Anaerolinea sp. | reverse complement strand
TCCATATTTTTGGTCGGTTCCTTGAATATGTTCAATGAGCCACTTTTTCAAAAATTCACTCGTTTTCATGCTGGAACTGAAATCTCCGGCTTGAAATAGTTTTTGTAAATCGGATATTTGCTTGATCAGATCTGCGTGCTGGCGTTTCTGGGTTGGCAGGTCCGGGTAGTTATATTTTTGCAGGAGGGACTCCTCGGCAGCAAAATGGGTTTGTGTGTATCTTACCAGGCTGTCGAAGATCACCGGCAAGGTCTCTTTTCCTTGCCCCTGCCCCATGGCAGCGTGCAGTTTATTAATTAGTTCAATAAGGCCCTGGTGTTGTTTATCCATGGTTGCATTTTTAACCGAATAACCATCGTTCCATTCTATGAATGCCATATTCACTCCATGAAGAAAGAATTCTGGATTATGATTTTTTCCAAGTATAGCCGCGACCTAGATAATTCCCATAAAAAAGAGGTGAATTCCGAATGGGCCGATGGGCGGCTTTAATATCCTGTCGATGCCAGTGGGCGGTAAACCCTCTCTGCTGCAGGATCGGAACCTGTCTATGCGGCATGTACTTCATTTACAATTCCGCTAGCCCATTTAAGAGAATCAAAATATATTTTTTGCCAAACATCAGGGCCGAGCCCTAATCCTTCGACGCTATCCCAATTGCCGCCCTCCGCGGCAATTACACTGGCTAAAACCCGCCCTAATTTACCTTCCTTGTACACAAGCGCATCCGTAAGCTCTACGGAAAGGGATAGACTCTCGACTACCTGCGTCATAGGTATGTCCATAATGGCGTCCAAAACAGAAAGAAGTCCGATCAGGAAATATGACTCGGGCTGCCTCTCGCCTAATTTTTTACCAAGCAATTCACAGATTTTTGCCCGCTGAAGGGCAATGGATGTCAATTCATGCGGCTTATCATCCACGGTAGTCATCATAAGCAGCATCATCCAACCCCGAAGCTGTTGTAAACCGATCAGGGAAATGGCTTGTTGAATCGATTTGACCTGATCCATAAGAGAATAGTACCCTGAGTTCACCAATCGCAGCAGTTTATAACTTAGACCGACATCCTGGGAAATGATGGGATCCAAAACGCCGAAATTGGTACGGGGATCCATGATGGCCGCCAATGAACGCATCAGGTTCAATCGTGAAACATCCATTTTTTTCTTATTATCTTTTATTGTCTCCGGCCTGTAAAAAAAGTAACCTTGAAACAGATCAAAACCCAGACCCAAACAGGTTAAAAAGTCGCCCGATGTTTCAACTTTTTCCGCCACAAGCCGGACATCGTATTGTTTAATGGCCGCAACAAGGCCTGGAAGAATTTTTCTATCCATAGCCATTAAGTCGATCTTAATCATATCGACCAGGCCGCTGCCGAGGATCGGATTGACCTGTTCAATCGTAATCACATCATCCAATGCGATCAGGAAACCCTTGTCTTTAAATCTACGTAGCGCCTGTAAGAGTTCACTGTCAAGTGTTATGTCTTCCATGATCTCCAAAACAACTTTTCCGGGGTCAAAATCCCCCGGGCGAATGGCGGTAAGCAATTGGATCAAATCATCTTTTAAAAGGAAATCCCTTGTGAAATTTAGAAACGCGAGCTGCGGACCGACAATTGCATTCAAACCCATTTCAAAAAGTGTATTCAAAAAGACCAGGGATGTTGCAGCATTGCCATCCTTAAACGTTGCTTTTGTATCAGTTAACACAGCTCGATACAGCAATTCATAACCGATGGTTTCCTTATACCGGTTTATGATAGGCTGCCTGCCAATAAATAATTCAGACATTATTTATCTCCTGCATATAATTGCTTGTATCTACAGATATGAATCCAATCCACTCTATCTGGAGCTCGGAATAGGGGCAGGTTTCATGTTTACAAATACCTGTTCATTGTTGTTTTCACCGCAATTAACCGCCTGCTCAGTCACAAAATAAATTTATAGCGCACGCCAGAGGTGGGAAATTAAAAACCCCATAGGGGACATACAAATTCCCGCTTTCATCTATCATTTTGAAGGATATTTTAATATACTCCCCCCCCGGCCCGTAATAAAAAGGTCATAAATTCGTTCGTCTTATTTTCACCCGTGCCCCACTGAGTGATCCTCCCCCCTCAATCCACCTTGCCTCAATCCACCTTGTTGGGTATTTACCTGACCTCCAAATTTCATTACTTCGGTTTATTTGCTTATACCCGATAAAATCGGCAGGGAAGAGGCTTAAAACACGCCTGGGGGACCAAATTAAATTAACCCATAATTAATGAGTTCTTACCTTCTTTTTTATTATGGGAAATTTCCATTTTCCTTACAATAATGTAGATTGGGCAGCCTGAAGGATCAGGTTTATTTTTTATTAGGGTACCCAAGTCTATACATTTATTGCATCTTCGTCAATTGAGGAACATATCCAACCCGGAAAAATATGCATTCCACGAATGCCAACGCTACTACATCGCGGATACAAAATAAAAGGGATTTTGACCATGAATGATGAAGAGAAAATTGAATTTTATATCGCGATATGCAAATGCTGCCTGCTGTCACAGGCAATGAGAAATTGCCCCTTATGCCGTTTCAACATCGGATTGGCCGGGCAGATCGCGACGGTTGATTCCCCAACGCCAATAGATTCAAAGGCGGCAATCATTGCAATATCAGTATAAATTCAGGAAAT
>CAYLOW010000474.1:0-2710 GCA_964385315.1 uncultured Anaerolinea sp. | reverse complement strand
ACATTCCGGTACGCGCCATGCCAGTCACTGACCCACTCCAGATTGAAATCCGCCAACGCTTGCGATGGATTTCATGGATCTCTTACCCTTAATAAGATTGTTTTTACTGCATCAATCAATTATGGTGGGCCTACAAGCCCTGGTTGGACCCAGCAAGCAAGCTACTCCTATCAGATCTACCCATAATAGCTTTGGGTTTCAACGAGATTGCGAAATCACGTTGTCGATGATAGCTAAAACGCAATTGTACGATGATTGGACTCCCACATGATTATTTCGGAAAAAAATAGAATACTATTAAGTGTTCTGATGGCGTGTGTAGTGTCGCTAATTTCACATGCAGAAGACTGTATAAGACGGTTTCCAGTTGCTGCAAGATTGGACAGCAGATTTGTTACAAGTAGCCTGTATCTGGAGTGTAAAGGCGTATATTGTGGTGAAAAGTATCCGCAGGCGTTGAATTTGCTGCCAAAAGGTATTGCAAATGCTGCGAGTAATATATTTGCGGTAATCAAGACAGAAGACGTAAAATTGGCAGATGATCTGATTGCTAGTGGCGCTTTTGCAAAAGAAATGAAGGGCTGGGCGCATCATTATCGTTCTTTGATTGGGAAATACTTAGACGATATAAAAATATGTGGGTTGTATTATTACGGTGATTACGCGACCATGTTTTTTGAAGTTAATGTTGATGGGCGTCGTATCGTGGCTTTTTTAGAATTTAATTGCGGCAAGGATGGAAGTATCCAATGGGTTATGCATGATCAATCCGGTCGTGGGATCGGAACAGTTACTTGCCTGCTTCAACAAAGCATTCAAGAGTTTGGCTGTTATGATAAGACAAACAAAATAGAGCTACCATCCTATGTGTTACGGGTTACACGCGATCAACAATTTCCTGTGCACCTCCGCTGTCGAGTCACGCAGATTTCTGATGATTTGTTAAATTCCGCTTCATTGAACGATCGCCTTTCCCAATACTTGGCGCATTGTTATCGCGTTTTTCAAGATGAACCATCAAATAAGTACGCAGATTTGTTTACGCTTGAAAGTCGAAATAAGTATACGAGATGGATTTCGAAGATGGATGCGGAAACGTACGCATCTTATCGTGCTACATATCTTGCAAATCATCGTCGGGTAAGGTTTGTTATCGACGCAAATCCTTTGCATCTAGTTTTTTTTGAGCGAATTAAGTCTGATGCAGGTTTGAAATTTGAGTATATAATTGAAGAAGATAATCAGTATCGCATGACAAATTTTTATTATGAGACATTGCTTGATAATTTGCTGCAGGATGACTCATTGGTGTCACTTGACGAGTTGAAAACCCTGCAGAACGACCATATCTCGTTGGTGGCGCCGGAGGTGGGCACGCTTAGGGGTGAGGCTGCCAGTTCTCCTAAAAATCTATCCGCGACCAATCAGTTTGGTCATATAGAGAAGGCAGGAGTATCGGATGCAAAGAGTGATTTCGTCTTGCAGCAAAAAGGCAGTAATTGGAAGGTTGTTAGTGTTCTCTGTGTTTTGGGCTTTGGTCTTGCAGGCTTAGTTCTGTATTTTGTTTATGGCGCTACTAAATCTCGGAAGTCTTATTCTCGTTAAATATATACCAATGAAGATCTATCTGCTTCAACTGGTTGCTATGTTCGGGCTGATAATCCGCTTGTATGCCGCCGACAGCAATAACGTTCTGGTTCTAGATACGAAGTATCATGATCTGCCATTGGATTGCAGTTTTTCTATTACTTCTAGAATAGTGAATGTCTGCAGTAAGTATCTCGATAATATAGACGTAACGTCGGCATGCGGATGCTTACGAATAGTATCTTGTCCTGCTAGATTAGGTGTGGGGGAAACGGGTAAGGTGGTTATGGTTGGTCTGTCGAGCGATATTTATCGAGAATCGAAATTAGCGATCTCGGGACAAGGGTGGGTCCAGCCGTCAAAAATACAATTGTCGTTTATGCGAGCGCCTGGTTTATACATCCCGACGGATAGGACGTACAAGCTGCCTTTCCGAGCGATGGGCGGGAACACCTCATGGTCGGATAACGGCGGTTATGTAGAAGTATTCTGGCGGGGCGAGAGTGGCCGAAACCAGGTAGGCGGGGGTCGGCGGACCTTTTTTTGATGGTGGCGTTACTTTTCAACCCCGAAATCCGTACCCTGAAGCCGTATCCGCTCGGAAAGTGATAGCCGGGTAGCGGGGCGGGCTTGGATGAGCCTGCCCGGAGAACCGAGGGGCGCCGGATGTGTACGGTAAGTCTCGTTGCCAGTGTAGCGCAAGGGCTCCGCCGGAGTTCCGGGTTGGTTCTGTCTATCGGTCGTGTGTTGATCAGTCATATGTCTCCTTCTCGTAGTTGTCACTCTCTGCCCTCCCGAACCTTGTCCCGAACTTTGTCCCGAACCTCCCTCCCAAACCAGAATCGAATGGAGTCGGGTTTGTGCCAGCCAAATACTCCTGTTCGTTGTTCAGTCCGTCCTCGTCCGGATCAGCGGTTGTGCCCGCGCATTGCCAAAACAATGGAACGTAAATTGCCGCCGACGGCTGTCGTATTTCATTGTGCGTCAATAGGTTCCGGATACAAGCGCGTGGCTGGCTGCTGAGAAGTTTGGTTTAGACTGCCATTAACAAACATGTACACGCCAACCTCTTGCCCGTTGGCATCCCAGTGCCGTGCCGCGCCGTTCGCCACCAGGCCACGGA
>CAYLOW010000473.1:0-2713 GCA_964385315.1 uncultured Anaerolinea sp. | reverse complement strand
TAAATGGTAACTTTTTAAATGGTTCCTATTTCTGGGATAAAAACATGGTGTTGGTAGAAGACTGTTCCCTTAGATTCATTGAACCGGTCGTTAAAGATATTATTGATGAAGGGAATTTCCGGGAGGCATTCAGGGAGCTATAAAATAACTATGCTGAAGGATTTTGAGATTCATTATTTATCAGGCTCCTGCTGTGACTGACGTGGCGAAGCTGTATTTAATGGAAATGATCCTCCCCTGAAATTTTAAAATTCAACAATAATTTCAAAAATTAAATTTAAATAAAAACGGAGGTTAATTATGCCAGTACAACCAACATATCCTGGTGTTTATGTTCAGGAAGTCTCCAGCGGTGTCAAGACGATAACCGGCGTGAGTACTTCGGTATGTGCTTTTGTTGGAACCGCTAAACGTGGCCCCATCAATAAAGCAGTGAATATTTTAAGTTACTCAGACTTTGAACGACGATTCGGCGGTTTGGATGCTAATTCCGAAATGAGTTATTCAGTGAGGCAGTTTTTCATGAATGGAGGGACAAATGCCTGGATTGTTCGTCTTGCAAAAAATCCAATATCGGCATCAACGATCTTAAAAAATAATGATGCTTTTGGAGTATTAACTATAACGGCACTTGAGGAAGGTAAAGCTGGCAACAACATTGAGGTTCAAATAGATTATAATACTAGTAATCCAGCTTGTAAATTTAATTTAACATTTATCTATACTTCACCGGACAATCCGATGGACAGTAATGCTGAGAAGTATCTTGATCTTTCAATGAATAGCAAGGATGCCCGTTATGTAGAAAACATGATTAATGGTGCATCCCGCTTGGTAATGGTGAAAAGAGTTACTGGACTTACTGGAACTGCGACACCAGGGATTGGTAGTGTGTATGGTACAAGTCAAAGTGGTAATATAACAGCGACAGATTTAACAACACTTATTGATGATACTCATAATCAATTGAACATTTCGGTTAATGGGTCTGACTATGTAAATATTAAATTTGATCCGCTTGATCCCGTTAGTGGCACAACTTATAAATTAAGTGATCAATATGTCACAATTTGTGACGCAATAAAGGCAGCAGTTCAAGCTGCAGATACCAGCAATCCTGCATTTAATTCTTTTGATTGTGTGCCTAATTCGACTCCTTCCTTTACAGTTGTACCAGATTCCATCCTTATGACATCAGGCAATGCTGGTGAAGAGTCAACTGTACGTGTATTGCCGGGCTTGATCAATGATGCAGCCGCCAGATTAAAATTAGGAACATTATATGGGGGAATAGAAGCAGATGCTGTTGCATCCATATGCCCAGCTGAAAATCATGGAACATTGACGAGCGGAAGTTTTACTTCTACAACACCGCCTTCATATAGTGTAGCAGTCGGTCAGAAAATCCTGATTAGTCTTGACGGTTTAGGTCCTGATCCAATTGATTTTACAAGTATTTTCCCAACTACTCTTGATGAATTTGCGGCTAAAATCCAAACTCTAGTCAAGAATTTGAAGCCCGGAAATCCTGCGTACAACAAGTTTACATGCAAGGTTATATCTCCCATTTCAACTACATATGCACTAGTGTTAACATCAGGTAGCCAGGGTGCTGGTTCTTCTATTAAAGTTTTTGCTGACGGATCAAAAACCCTTGCCTCTGATTTAAAACTGTCGACAGGCATACAGTTTCTTCCAAATAATATTTATTTAGCTAATGGCGCTGAATCTCCATTTACAGCATCCGATGCTTACAATATCTATATAGGCAACCGCTCACTGAGAAAAGGCATCTATGCCCTTGAAGAGGTTGATCTCTTTAATTTGCTTTGCTTACCGGGTATTTCAGATAGCGGTATCCTTATGGATGCCGATGCCTATTGTAAAGAGCGTAGAGCTTTCATGATAGCAGATCCACCTCAAAACTTGAGCGCGCCATCCGATATGATAACGTCCATTTCAGGTACTACTTTCCCAAAAACCGAATATGGTGCTGTCTATTACCCATGGATCAGGATAGCAGATCCGCTAAATGGCGGAAAACCTCGCTCCAGCGCACCATGTGGGACCATTGCAGGTTTGTATGCCCGCACAGACAGTAACCGAGGCGTCTGGAAAGCTCCAGCTGGAACCGAAGCTACACTGACAGGAGTGCAGGGAGTAGATTACCTTTTAACTGACCCTGAAAACGGTACTCTGAATCCTCTTGGAGTAAATTGTATCCGAATATTTCCTGCCTTCGGTGCCATTGCTTGGGGAGCCAGAACACTGCGTGGAAATGACCAGATGACTTCGGAGTACAAATACATCCCCGTCCGCCGCCTCGCCCTCTACTTGGAAGAAAGCCTCTACCGCGGTCTTAAATGGGTGGTCTTTGAACCCAACGATGAACCGTTGTGGTCACAGATACGCCTCAATGTGGGATCATTCATGAATAATCTCTTTCGACAAGGGGCCTTTCAGGGAATGACACCCCGGGATGCCTATTTCGTCAAATGCGATAAAGAGACAACTACACAAAATGACATCAGCCTTGGGATCGTGAACATTTGGGTAGGTTTCGCCCCGCTGAAACCCGCAGAGTTCGTAATACTTCATATTCAACAAATGGCTGGACAAATCACTCAATAAAAAATAATAACCATGGCACAGTTTAGTGTAAATACACATCGCTTCGACCCATACAAGAACTTTAAGTTTCGGGTTAAATGGG
>CAYLOW010000472.1:0-2714 GCA_964385315.1 uncultured Anaerolinea sp. | reverse complement strand
TGTGAGAGGCGGCAGCGCGGGCGGCGCCTTCGGTGCGTCCCGGCTTGATGACGATAATTGGTTTGCTCGAGGCCACTTCGCGCGCCGAAGAGATGAAGGAGCGCGCATCACCGATGGTTTCCATGTAAATGACGATGCTCTTGGTATGCGGATCATCGCCCAAATAATAGATCAGGTCGCCCCAGTCCACATCCAGCATCGAGCCGACGGATACGAAATGGGAAAAGCCGACGTCTTCCTTGAAGGACCAATCCAGCACGGCGGTGCAGAGTGCGCCGGACTGGCTGATGAATGCCACGTTGCCTTTGTGAGCCATGCCCGCCGCGAAGGTGGCGTTCAGGCCGCTGACAGGGCTCATGACGCCCAGGCAGTTCGGGCCGACAATGCGCAGGCCGCCCTTGCGGGCATTTTCGAGCATGCGTCGTTCTAGCTCTACGCCTTCGGGACCGGTTTCCTTGAAGCCAGCCGAAATGACGATGGCGCCCTTCACGCCGGAATCCACACATTCGGAGACCAGATCGGGAATGCTGGTGGAGGGAGTGACGATGACCGCCAGGTCAACCTGATCGGGGACATCCTTGATGCTCGGGTAGGCTTTGATGCCCAGCAGGCTCGGGCGCTTGGGGTTGATCGGGAACACTGCACCGCCAAACGGGCTGCTGATCAGGTTCCAGAGGATGGTGCGGCCGACGCTGCCTTCCTTCTCGGTTGCGCCGATCACAGCCACATTTTTGGGGGCAAAAATGCTGGTCAGCGGGTTTTCGGTGTATTGATAGATATCCTGGGCGGGGTCGAGATTCGACCAGCCTTCTGTTTTGGGGGTGGAAGTTGGGGTCATATTATTCCTTTTTGAGATATCGCTCTGTGGAGTATAGAGTTGATTTTATTTGTGAAAAAGAGTGCAAAGCCTGCTAATTATAAGACACAAAAATAGACAACAGGTTCCAACATGTCACTTATTTTGCGTGTGAAATGTCCTGAATTGTCCGGCGGACTTTCGTAACAAGCTCACCGGCACGCTGCCATAATAAACCTCAGTAATTGCTCCGGGATGGCAGCCAACTTGTCCGTAATTTCATTCGTTTAAATGAATTTGGTGATCCCGGAGTAATTGGGTGACCTCCGGCAATTTATAGGCATCAGGAGATTCGTTTCTGAGAACATAATATCCATAACGTCTAATATTACAACGCAAGGTTGAGAGTAGAAAACTCCAAAAACTGATCTATCGTCTCAACCAAACGGCATTTTGAACACAGATTTGCACGCATCCAGGCGATTTTTAGCCTAAAATTGGTGCGAATACCTCTGATTCGAGCCCCGTTTTTGCTGTTGTCAGCCTACTGGTGTTTTGTCGCTATCGCTCTCACCGCAGGACTGGACCGGCTCGATTAGGCACTTTTACCCGTAACCTTGCGTTGTAATACTAAGCAGGCGTTTTAAGAAAACGGGCATGTACTGAACAATCCAATATCGCGGTATACCCAGCACGGTTGCCAGGAACATCCACGGCAGCAGCTCGGGCATCCTGTCTCTCAGGTATGTGATCATTTCCCTCATATAATTATGTTTGAGGGAAAATTTTCGGGCATAAAAAAGAACTTCCCAATTTTTTTGATGGGCTTTTCAAAAGAACTAAATTTTTCCAATACCCCCAGGGCATACATCGGGATCATGGTGCGAACACATTTTTCACAACGCGAACAATGAATGTTCTTCAAATTTCGTATCCAGGCAAACCCAGAGCAATTTTTGGGCTGTTTCCCAGTTTGAGATCGCCTCCACTTTCTAGACCATGAGATGGGTCGAGCCATGATGAATGATATCCATTGTGTCAGTGGCTAAAAAACCGTCGACCATCGGGTCGGAAGTATAGGCGTGATTTTTAGCATGTAATAATCGCCGGAACTGGGCACATAAAATCGGTGGAATAAGTCGGGTAAGGCCAGGCCCGTGCTGACGATCAATGGCCCGTAGGAATAAGAAAAGTCCATCTGCTGGTGGGTGATACTGACCATATTGGTCTCCAATTCGATCACCTCGAACCCTAATTTTGCCGCCTGAATTGTGAATTGATCGAACAATTTTTGGTAGTCATCCCTTTTACGATGCAGAATATCAAGCCCCGGATAAAGATGCCGTGGGTGACTTGAAAATTTGGGTCGGGTTGATTTTGGGGAAGATGCTTCCAGATTGTAAAAAGTGAGTCGACGCCGCCCGAAAAAGTTGATCCGACACCCGCTGGGTGTGACGCAAGCGGTTTCAAGTGTTCATATTGGATCGAAACACGATGCACCACCTTCGGCATGCGTAAATTGAGGATAAATTGATAATCATCCAGGTGATACACCAGGCGCGGTGATACAGTACCCCGCACCTGGATGTCTTCCGAATAATACATGCCTTCAGGCAGGCTTCCCACTAAAACCGCATCGCTTTGTGTGTCCAAAGCAGATGCATAGCGATCCGGGACACGGTATCAAATATATTCAGGGAAATTGATCTGTTTGTTCGCCATCTTAATTCGCGCAGAAACGATGGCATGTACGTCTTTTGAGATGATTTCAGGCTGGTGGATGATCATCATCATACTCCTGAGTGAATTTTATACCTGCTCATTTTGTTTTTGATATAGGTTTGTTTCTTTTTTGTTTCAAAAACCAAGTTCAGCGCGAAAGTATTGTTTTACTCCACTTTCGAATTTAAGACATTTC
>CAYLOW010000471.1:0-2716 GCA_964385315.1 uncultured Anaerolinea sp. | reverse complement strand
CCGCATGTCCGGTGGTGTGAGAGGGGGCGGTTAATCGCCGCTCCCTACTCGATTTCATCCGTTATCTGTAACGGGGTTTTACAATCTTATTTTATTGATTTGTTTGACAACTTTCACACGAAGCGCCCGGTTACTCTTTGATCTTTACAAAAAATCCGCCTGTGTCCTTTTCCTGAATATCAAAGCGGTGTTTGAAATTCATCATCATCTTTGAAAGCTGTTTGTGCCCATATGTGCGGGGATCAAACCCTGGGTCGAGTTGGTAAAGCGCATTGCCCATACTTGCGAGGGATGCCCAGCCATCCTGCTGAACCGCCATTTCAAATGCCTGAGTCAGCAGTGGAATGGGGTCAGTTTCTTCTTTATCATCGGTTGCTTTTTTAGCTCCACCCTTGGGCATGCGCGGCTGTGTGACCGGCTTCTTCATGACCACCAGATTTTCTGTGTAAACAAAAACGTCGCAGGCATTCACAAAGGGTTTAGGCGTTTTTTTCTCACCAATGCCCATAACAAAGATGCCTGTTTCTCGAATGCGCGTAGCAAGTCTGGTGTAATCGCTGTCGCTCGAAATCAGGCAGAAACCGTCCACCACGCCTGAGTGAAGGATGTCCATTGCATCAATGATCATGGCGCTGTCAGTTGCATTTTTGCCAATGGTATAGCGGAATTGTTGAATGGGTTGGAAGGCATGAAAATTTAGTGTATCCTTCCATGAGTTCATGCTTGTAGTTGTCCAATCCCCATAAATGCGGCGGACAGTTACTTGACCGTAGCGCCCCGCTTCCACCAGCATTTGGGAAAGCAGATTCGCTTGAGCGTTATCACCATCAATCAGCATGGCGATCTTGTTGCGTGCAAGGGGTTTGAGTTGTTCGTCTGCCATAAAGATATTATACACTTCTTAAAGCCCTGACAGGTTTTGTGATAACGGAAGTTGATAAGAACTTTGTAAGGCGATTTTTTCAAACCCGGTGGATACCTGTAAATAGTGGATTAATTGGAACAGGTCGAAACCATGCGCCGCCTGATTGGGGATGTGGCGCATTGAACTCCGCACCCCGCGCCCAGCCATCAAAGGATCCGCCGCGGCATTGATGGTTGGTGTGCTTCCCGCGTCTGCTGAGATTTATTTACAGTTCCATGCCGAGGCTGAAAGGTTAAGTCATCTCGTGGATGATTTGCAGGAATTGAGTAGTGTTGAATTCAGTGCGGTGCAGCTAAAAATTCACCCAGTGGATTCAACTGCTTTAATTCAGACGGTATCCAAACGGATTCAATATCAATTTGATGAAAACCAATTTACCCTGACCTTGTCCATGCCGCGCGAACCGATACTGGTCCTCGCTGATGAAGACTGAATTATCCGGGTCCTCACAAATTTGATCGGGAACGCTTTGCAATATACCCCGTCAAACGGAACAATAACGGTTTCAAATCAGCATGATAAACATGAGGCATGTATTTCAGTACGTGATACCGGTTTTGGGATCCACTCTGAACATCTCAGACATATTTTTGATTGTTTTTACCGGGTGGATAAATCCCGTTCACTGGCACGTGGCGGATCTGGCATCGGTTTGACCATAGCCCGGCATCTTGTGGAAGCCCACGGCAGTAAAATTTGGGTGGAAAGTGCAGATAAAAAAATAGGTACTGAATTTTTATTTAAACTGCCTTGTGCGAAATAAGATTTCAAAAACCACCAACCTACTCCATTGGCTTTACCACGCCAAGGTCTGTCGGGACGTCGCCGAAGAGGCTGATGTCGGTACAGGAAGGTTTGTCCACGCGCAGTAAAATAACATCATTTGATGTAACGTCGATCTGAATAGCGGTGCTTTGCTTATAGGTGGAATCAACGGTCAATTTCAGTGTTACCTGATATTGGGCCGGCAGGGTGTTAATGCATACCTGTCTGTCGGGATGCTCACGGTTTTCATCAACGGCACGCAGCAAGGCGCATGTATTTGGAAACTCCACAGTGCCCGGATTCTTTATCGTCAGGTACGAATTCGTTACCTCGCCCATGCCATGTGTAATGTCAATGCCCGTATTGCAGCCTAAAATATCCACTGCCACAGACTGAACCGCGGTTGATGTAAATGTGGGTATGGAAGTTTCAGTGGGCGGAATCGGAGTGCTAATTGCTGTTAGTGTGGGTATTTCGGAATTGGTGAGAATAACAGGTACGATCAATGTCTCACCTGGAGCAGGGGTCCTGGTAAAAGGCAGGGTAAGGATGACTGGTGTGGCGGTGACAATTATGGGCGTACGCGAAGCAATTGTCGTCAAAATTGGAAATGTCTGAGGTGAAACTCCATAGGCATCACATGCACCAAGAAAAAAAATTAGAATAAATGAGGCAAAAAAATATTTCATGGTTTGATCATAACCCTGAGCTTTTCTTTTCGGAAATGCCTGTTAATTCACATCCCAAGCTTTTCAGCCAGCTGCGTATTGGATGGTTCCACCAAAATGTCTCCGCCAGGGAAAATTACGGTGGGAACACTTCGGTTGCCGGAGTTGATTTTGCGTACAAATGCTGCGCCCTGTTCGTCGTTATCTATGTTGATTTCAATAACGGGAATTTTGTGATTGAACAGGAATAACTTGACACGCCTGCAATCCGGACACCAGTCTACAGTATACATCACGATTTTATCTGGTTGGAGTGTGTAGAAATCGTTGGCAGTCATATGCCCTCCTGATTTTTATA
>CAYLOW010000470.1:0-2727 GCA_964385315.1 uncultured Anaerolinea sp. | reverse complement strand
GGTACAGCCACAATCGGTAGTTGGTAATTAAAACGTGCTCTTTTGAGCGCGTTTTTGTTTAAAATACGTCGTCAGTGGGAGGTCTGGGTAGAGTCCATGCAAGCTTCCATAGAGAAAAGCTTGCGCTCCCCATTGATCTTTGCCCCCTCCTATCTTTATGGCAGCGGGTAACTGATTAGCTCCTTCACTGACCAACGCCGAGTTACTAACCCAGCTGCCATGGCTGGGGTTACCTTCTTATATAGCATCGGTCTCTGTTTCCCTTTTCTAAGAAAAGGTTCAGGCAATGTGATCCGCAAGCTCTCGTGTGGACGAGCGAAGTGATAATAAGCCAGCCACCAGTAAAGATGATCCTCCAGTTCTGATTTCAGCTTAGCTGGTCCCCATGTGCGCCGCGTCAACTTCGAGACAGATTGCCGAATCGTCAGGTTCGCGCGCTCAACAAAAGAAGTATTGATGTTCCCGCTCAAGCCATTCGCTTTCAGACGCGAGCGATATTCTTCTGCATCACCCCAGAGCATTCGATGTTCCACTCCCACCAGGCGAAACCCTCTCTGGTGTTTGATGACCTGTGCGTACAGAAACATAGCTACGATTAGCCAGACCAGTTTCTTCTCCCCCTCCACTACGACCCATTCTCCAAAGTGCGCTGTCAATGCATAAAAATAATGATTGAGCCCGTCTGAACTGAAGATCGGCACGCAGTCTGCTTTCAATCTCCTCTTCAACTCATGCACGACCGAGTGTGCCATTTCTTGAGTGCGAGCTCCCAGTTGGATCACAGGAATAATTTTTGTTTTTGCCTCGCACACTGTCCAGACCCAGATTGCCTGCTCTTTCTCTTTCAATTTCGCCCACAACTCATCCAATTGAATGTGTGCGAGGGAAAGATTCTGGAAGAAGCGCTCATGCAGTTTCCGACTTTGTGTACCACTGCGCGTCAGCCATGTCCGCAGGGTACTTTCCTGGATTCCCAGCGCTTCCTGCAAGGCTGAGGTATCGATCCCCAACACCAGCAAACTCATCGCAATGAAGATGATCTTCGATAAAGTTTTCAGCCGATACAACAAAGTATGCTTCCGTATCGTGAACTTGCTTTCGCATTCCTGACAAAAAAAGTCGGGGATGCGCTCATATTTACCATGCGACCCGTATCCGATCAGAGCGTGGATCCTTTCATCGGCCACTTGGTAATAATAGCAGAGTGGATTGGAACAAAAGTAATTATGCGTGCAGATCTTCTTTTTCCTGCCTCGTTTACTCTTGGTTTCACTGTATGGTATATGAGTTGTTTCTGGTGGCGGTATGGTGAGCGTGTGCCCTGTCTGGCAACATGGACAGTCATTTTCTGTTTTTACTTTTAGCACGCGGGGAGTTGTGGATTTGGCAGAGGCTTTTCTCTTGGTGAGAGATTTCCAGAACGCTTTCAGGCGGGGAAGTTCCAGCAGCAGCACGAGCACAAACAAGATCAGTATATATGAAGGCTGTTTATTCAAGAGAGGGGGATTTCCTTGTCTACGGAGTTTGGCAAGTGAACATCCTACTACACTTTTTCCTCCCCTTGAATTACCAACTGCCGATTATGGTGGTACCTATTTGTGATGATATTAGGCTTGAAATATTTCCGTTACTAGAAAGCATGGATCCGGATATAGGTCCGGACAGATTTATGCCATTTCGTATTATTCAAATTGGTAATATTGCCGAACGTTTATTTAATCTCCGAATGCGGACTAATGACGGGGCTTTGGTCGGCGACGAATCCCATACAGGTTTACTGAAGGAAATTTATGATCGTAAATATCTGAGGTTTGGCACATCTGGAGTACGTGGTAGATGGCAGGTAGATTTTACAGAGCAAAGAGCAAAACAGGTTACGCAAGCAATATGTGAATTCCTTCAAGCGAAAGAAGTGCCGGACTATGTTGGTGCTGAAGACCTAAGTGGTAAAACAATTGTAATCGGCTATGATAGCCGAAAAAATGCGCAACTAGTTGCCGAATGGATTGCGCAGGTCTGCATCGCGAACGGTTTTAAAGTTGAACTGGCCAACAGAGATACACCTACACCTGCATTAGTTTATTACCTCACTGACTACCTGGATCCAAATGAAACTGCGGGTTTGATTAATTGTACAGCCAGTCACAATCCTCCTGAATGGCAAGGAATAAAGTTCAATCCCCGTTTAGGTTATCCAGCTCCAACAAATGTGACAGATTTTATTGCAAGCAGAATTAACGAAATCCAACTTCTCGATCAAAGCGCAAAGGTAGCGGATATAACGAGAGCTGAAGAAAGAGGTCTCGTCCACGGTTTTGATCCGATCACTTCATATGTTCAGTGGATATTTGCTAGTGGCAAGAATAACGCTCGGATTCCTTTGGACACTGAGGCGATAAGGAAGTTTTTCTCTGATAAACTTATTGTCGTTGATGAAATGCATGGTGCAGGTCGCGGATACCTAACTAAGTTATTAGGGGAGATTGGTGTCCAGCATACAGTCATACATGCGGAGCGCGATCCAAATATCCCGGGGTTGGATTATGCAAACCCAGAAGAACCCTTTATTGATGAACTCAAAGAAGCTGTTGAGGATTCTGGTGCCTATTTGGGCGTCGGATTAGATACCGACTCGGATCGTTTTGGTATCGTTGATAAAGGTGGTCAATATTTCCGTCCCAACCAAATCCTTCCGATGTTGGTGAGATATCTTGGTGTCGACCGTGG
>CAYLOW010000469.1:0-2730 GCA_964385315.1 uncultured Anaerolinea sp. | reverse complement strand
GGGTCAAGTTTCAACATGGTGAGCGGCAAGCCGATCTCGTTATTTAAATTGCCGGGGCTGCGCAGTGTGCGGTAACGTACACCAAGCACCTCTGCGATCATTTCCTTTGTGGTTGATTTACCCACACTGCCTGTTACTCCGACCACGCGTAGATTTAATTTACGGCGCCAAAAACGCGCGATCTGCTGCAGGGCGGAGATGGTGTTATCCACACGCAGGCAAAGGGGAGTGGAAAAGTCAATAACAGGTTCAGTCAACAGCCCGGCACGCAGGTCAAGCGTGTGGAACGCGGGGGTCTCTTTTTGCGTTAAAGCAAAAGTCGCCCCCCTTGTAAATGCATCAGCAATGAAGTCATGCCCGTCCAGATTTTCACCCGAGATCGCCACAAAAAGTGAGGAGGGGGTCGTCTTGCGCGAGTCAATGACCGCTTCCTTAATAAGCGCGGTCGCGTTTGGAAGGCGAATTGCATCGCGGGTAATGGCTTCGAGAACATCTGCTAATGTGAGCATATTATTTTGCTGCAAGCTGCTGCCGAATGTAATCGGGAGGAATATCCAAAAGAACAACGGTTTTTTCCGCCATTTCACCAAAGACAGGGGCGGCGGTTTCAGAACCCCAAATTGATGCGGAGGGTCGCTCGAGCCAGACATAGATCATAAACTGCGGATCATCCACCGGCCCCCAGCCGATAAAGGAGGCGTTGGTTTGCGTACCGTCATAAACCCCATTCACCGGGATTTGCGCGGTACCAGTTTTTCCGGCAATACGATAACCGGGGAGCAGAGCAAGCGAGCCTTCGGATTCCAGTGAAACAGAAAGCATACCCGACAGCGTATCGGCAGTCTGCTCAGTGATGGGGGAACCGGCGTACAGAGCAGGAGCATTGTATTGGTGTCCATCGCGAACCATTGCGTAAAGCACGTGCGGTATGACGGCACGTCCATGATTAGATATCGCAGATGCCGCTGTCATGATCTGCACCGGAGTGGCAGATACACCCTGGCCAAAAGCATTTGTACCCAGGTCAACCGGATACCAATCCTCGTCGCCGGGGAGTTTAAGTCTGCCAGCCGTTTCTCCAGCCAGGTCCACGCCTGTGAGATGCCCCAAGCCAAATCCGTCCATGTAATTGTAAAAAATTCCCGCTCCCATTTTTGTGGAGATGGTGGCCATACAGACATTGAGCGAATGCTGCAAGCAACCGGTCATATCCTGTAAACCCCACGACCCCTGATCCCAATTTATGATGGTTGCGCCGCCAACAAGGATCGCCCCGGTATCGAAATAGGTTGTGCCAGGTGTAACTGTTCCGCTGTCAAGCGCAGCAGCCATGGTGAGGATCTTGGTCACCGAACCCGGCTCATATGGCATGGAAATGGCGCGATTGAATTCGGTGGCATTGTCATAGATCGTGCTGTAATTCCAGAACTGATTCAAATCCATGCGCGGGGTGACTGCCATGGCGAGTAATTCACCGTTCCGTGGATCCATGATGACGATCGTTCCGCCATCAGCCCCATAGGTATCGAGCGCCTTATCCAGCACTTCCTCGGCAGTTGCTTGCAGATCACGGTTGATTGTGAGGACGAGCGTTTTGCCATTCATCACGCGAGGAATTTCAAAAGCCTTGTTCGGGTCAATGGGGATATAGACCTTCACGGGGCTGCCCCCCAACAAGGCATCATATTTCTCTTCGACTCCGAAGTAACCCTTCCCTTCACGGCTGACAAATCCGATCACATTGGATGCCAGGGAATTCTCCGGGTAACTACGCTGCGGATGAGAAATGAATTCCAGGCCATATAATTCTCCACGTGCGCCTTCTGCAGCAACTTTCTCCTGCAAAGTTTTCTGCAAATTCTGAAGCCTGACTGCCTGTTCAGCATCAACAAAATCTGCAAGCACCACATAGAAGATGCCTTCGCCTGGATTTTTAATTGAATCCAGCACTTGTGCATAATTCTTTCCCAGTTCCACACTGACGGAGGAGGCAATGGCTTCGGGATCTTTCATATTGGTCAAATTCACGCCGATCTCGTAAACAGATTTATTCCCGGCCAGCAGGTGGCCGTTACGGTCGTAAATTTCGCCCCGGTCCGGGTAATATGTCCGCGGCTCCCTGGCGTAAACGTCAACCTGTTCACGAAAGTAATCAGCTTCAGGGCTGTTCTGGATGCGTGTCATCTGCACCACGATCGCGAACGCGATCAATGCCAGGGTACCGGCTAAAAACGGTATTCGGAGCGCATATTGCTGTCTCATCGGCTTCCTCGCGCAGAGTCTGAAAGTTTTTTATCCATCCAGTCCAATAATGATTCAGTGTATTCCGGCGGGATTGTTAAAGGGCTCAATTGCAACAGGGGCGCGGAAGAGAGAATATCTGGCTCAGGCACCGAGTAACCCGGTATAACCAGGTACTCTGTTTCCTCTGCTTTCATTGGGCGGAAGCCCAGGTCAAGCGCGCGCTGTTCCATCGCACGCGCAGAAGTTAACATGGCAAGTTCGGTTTGCAAATTACCGCTTGTCTCCTGATTGGCAGAGATCTGGGCGTTCAGGAGTTGTATCTCGCTTCCTGCAATGGCGGCTTGAGAGGTCACATCCAGATAAATTGCGGCAACCATTGCAAGCACAACCACTGCAAGCAGCACAGTACCGATCCACTGACGCTGAATGCGCCAGGGAGCGATCTTATAGGCATGTACCAGGTGACCGACATTTTGTATGTTCATA
>CAYLOW010000468.1:0-2739 GCA_964385315.1 uncultured Anaerolinea sp. | reverse complement strand
TATTTTTTTAATTAGAGCTTACAATCCTGGAGAACAAATTCAAAAGGAGATTTTACGATGGAACAATTGGACAACACCCCGATTACACCCCCTTCCTCTCAAGCGCCTAGTCTTGCAGGTTGGCTCCAGGTTTGGATCAAGGTTGTGACGAAACCGAGCGAGCAAACATTCCTTGAAATCACCGAACATCCCGATGCCCAACCCCGAACCGCCTATATTTGGATGTTTATTGCTGGCACCCTATCCGGGATTGTCAGTGCCATCGTGCAGGCGGTCAATATGGCAAAAACTCTCGGTGATCAAAGCGCTTTTGACGGAGCTACCGTTGGGGTTGTGATCGGCGCTGTTTGCGGAGCACCAATACTAGGCGCCCTATCGGTCTTGATTTTTGCATTGGGTGTGGCCATCATACAATGGATCGCGAAATTATTTGGGGGAACTGGTACTTATGACAAGCTGGTTTATGCGGTTGCAGCAATCTCAGTGCCATTTACAATGGTTTCGGTTGTTTTGCTGCCCTTAAGCCTTGTGCCGTATGTCGGTATTTGTACCGGGCTTTTTAGCATGGGGTTGAGCCTATACGCTTTGTTCCTGCAGATCACAGCGGTCAAGGCAGTCAATCGGCTGGGGTGGTTACAAGCGGCTGGTTCCGTTCTTCTGCCCGGGTTTATAGTTTTTGTTTTATGCGCCTGTGTCATGGTCATAGGGTTTGCCCTGTTGGGACCCATGCTTGGCGATGTGATTAAGAACATCAGCCAGGGTTTACCATTTGCCCCATAATATAAATATATTTAAATCATACACGCCTCCCAAACCATATGGGAAGGAGGTGTGTATGATTAGATTTACCTGGCTTTGGTCTTCCGCCTTACTTGTTTACACCTGAGGCAGGTGCCGGGATGCGGTCCATGCCCGGCAGCAGCGGCATTTCAGCCATGAAGTAGGCATTTTCATACGCCGTACCTGCTCCGCCCTCTCCTGTGATGGGTTCGATCACTCCATTTCCATTTGAATCCACGCCGGAGATGATGTTTGTGGAAAGAGAGGTCAATTCTTCGACGAGAGGTTTCATTTCGACGCTGAATGGTAGATTCTGCAGCTGGATGGCTTTTTCAAGAAATTTCTCTGCCCAGGTTTTCATATTTTCGCCGCAAGTCACAATATGGGTTCCGTTTAATTTTATGTCTTCTGTTGCGTCAGCGGCTCTTGCTGCAAGGGAGGCATGAGAAAGGGTTTGCGCAATGTAACCCTGGTCTGTAATGCCGGGGTTCCCGTTATAAAGCAATCCAAATCCATCACTGGGGTCATTTAATGTGCCATCTTGATTCCAATCTTTATATTGGTTCGTGTTGGCATTCCCTGCGAGCTGATTAATAATTTCCTCAAGCTTGAGACGGAAAAGTGTCTCATCATTATTAACAAAAGCTGTATTTAGTTCATCCGTGCTTGTGTATAGGGATTCTGATGTGGACCACAGACCTTGAATGAGGGCGGTCGCATATGGTGCATTTGAAAATTCAGACGTAACATCCCTTACATGAATGAGGGCAAGCGGGGGGGAAACAGAGGATGCGGCCACCTCAGTGGATGGTATCTCCGGTTTGGGATCATTATCTTTTTCCAGCGTTATTTCAACCCTGTCGAATATAGATAGGATATTATTTTGATCCGGTTCAGTAAAAGACAATTGTCCCTGACCTGCTTTGTCGATCTTGACAGTCCCTATGCTGCGGAAGGTTTTTCCTGCACCACCAGCCAGCCAGACTTCGTAATGGGTGCCAGTCTTTGGCAGGGGAAGATCTGAGACCGTGACCGTCACTTTATCCATGACATAATAGGAATCTAAAAATGCAATGCGCCCCACAGGTTGATTCTTTTTGAGCGGATTGCCGCCCCAAAAACCAAAAGCGCCAATGGCCAGGACGATTAGCAGAAATGCGCCTGCGCCAGCCCAGATCCACGGGAAGGTGCGATTCCGCTTTTCTGTTTTTTCGATCGTTTTTTGGGAGGCCTTCAACAGCCTTCTAGTCTCAGCAGACACAGGCTGTCCCTTGAGAACTGCACTGAATTCGTCTGCCAATTCTCTCGCGGTACCATAGCGGACTTCAGGTTTTTTTGCCAGGCCGCGATCGATGATGAGCTGCAGGTCGGCTGAAATTCCTGGGATGGACGGTGGCGGCTCGTTTAGATGCTTCATTAATACGGCGAAGGAGGATTCGGCTTCAAAGGGCACCGTGCCCGCCAGCATTTCGTACAACATCACGGTAAGCGAATAGATGTCGGTTTTGGATGTAACTTCGTCGCCCCTGGCCTGTTCAGGACTCATGTAGGCAGGTGTGCCGGATACCGCTCCGGTTGTAGTGTGTGCTGAGGAATCAAGCAGGCGTACCAGCCCAAAATCTGTCAAGACCGGTTCCACATCTTCAGGCAAAGGCAATTCGGTCTCTACTGGCCCGCCCGCCGACCGCAGCAAAACATTTGCAGGTTTGATATCCCGGTGAATGATCTTCTGGCTGTGGGCATAATCAATGGCTCCCGCAAGCAGGGAAAGGATCTGTCTGACCTTCTCCAGCGGTAATTTTTCTTCGCGTTTATGCAAGGCTTTCAAATATTTGTCGAGTGATGCTCCCGGCACATATTCCATGACCAGGCAGGGGTGTCCATCGAGCAGCTCATAATCGAAAACCAGCTATTCCCGTTATGAGTTAGTTTATATTGATATTGAACAAAAGACGGGCA
>CAYLOW010000467.1:0-2742 GCA_964385315.1 uncultured Anaerolinea sp. | reverse complement strand
GATAGCCTAGGCTCTGCCTTAGAAGCCCCCGCATTCATGCGTGGGGATTAGTCACGAATTTAATAAACAAATGGTGGTTAATAAGCGATTAATTTGAATTCAAATGACCTGCGTGCTATTATGAATATGGAGGGCGTTATGGATAAAACCCTTAAAAAAACCTTGTTCTGGACACCGCGTATCGCAGGTATCGTGTTCGTTTTATTTATCAGCCTGTTTGCGCTCGATATCTTCGATATGCGGTTGAGTTTTTGGGAAACCATGGCCGGATTGTTCATGCATCTTATCCCTTCCATCTTGTTGACCATTGCCATCATCCTTGCCTGGAAATGGGAATGGATTGGCGCTGTACTTTTCATCGGTTGGGCGATCTGGTATGTAATATTCATGCAGGGCTTCTTTTGGACCGTGTACCTGATCATTGCCGGCTTGCCCGCGTTGATCGGCTTGCTTTTTCTCGCAGGCTGGATCTGGCGAAACCAGGTTCGAGAAAAATGATCGGATGCAGGTATAGGCGATAGACTTGTAGTCGCACCTTGTAAGTGAACGCATGCACGGGATTAAGATATACTTGAATAATGATATAAAACTTTTAAGGAGAATTGAAAATGTCAAATATAAAAACTGAAATTGCAGGTCTGGTTGCCAAGAAGGTGGGTATTCCCCAGGATAAAGCGCTGCTGGCCGTGGATGTAGTCTTGAAATTCATTAAGGAAAAATTACCCCCTACAATGGCGGGTGAGTTTGATGCGGTCCTTGCCGGGAACGTGGATCTGAGTGATGGTATCGGGCTTGACGATGCCGCCGGATTATTAGGCGGATTATTGGGCGGAAAGAAGTAAACATCCCTGGTTTGAAAATTGCCGCTCCCCCGGTGGGTGTGGCAATTTTTTTACCAGTGCTTGGAACCGGCAAAGGGGTTAATTTGAGCCAGCGGGTGCATAATAACGAAGTTTCCACGTGCCGCCGCCTTCATCAGAGACGATCGAAAATGGACTGGCTACAAATATCCAGCTGCTGCCAGGTTTCAATCCTGCAGGGCTATTATCGGAGTTTAGAAACTGAAGTGGCCTGCGCTGGCCGGTATTCTTTTCATACTCACCAGCCCTCGTACTCCACCTAATATCGTATTTCAACCCATCGCGGAATAACAAGGCTGGACCGCTGTCTCCCTGCTCAAGGTGAATATCCAAATTTGTGGGTGAGATCACATCAACCTCTGCAAAGATGATGATGAAGTTTTCAAAATGAAGCTGGCGTCCTGTCAGACGATCGGTGTCTGCATGCAGCTGCCCTGGGTTGGCAGGGTCAGCGTCGTCTACAAATCTGAGCCATGAACCGTAAAGAGGGTCATACTTCCAGCCTGACTGATTAAGCAGCGCCACAAACACGTTGACCTGATCTACAGGTATGCCGCCTTCGGGTGCCTTCTCTGTAAATAGGTTATTTGTGTAATTAAAGCCGCCCCTTGTATGGCGCATGTTATCTTCTGCGACAGCCTGCATCCGCTCCAAAGGCATCATTGAGCCGCCGCCAGCGTCTTCATGCGCAACCATTGCACAATGTGGCAGCTGTTCTAAAACCTCATCAGATGCGAATGCATAGACCAGGCAGGAGTCCTGAAAAAAACCTGCGATATCGGCGTAGAGCAATCGCCCCGAACGCACAGGACCGACTTCGGCGATGGGCATTTTAGTGGATCCATCAGGGGTGGGAACGGGGGGGCCAGACAGGATCACACCTGTATCGATGTAGTGTGTATCGGTCATAACCTTGGAATCAACGCGCCCCGAGATAGGGTCGGCGTCGCTATCGGCATTTTCATCACCGCTATTTTGAACCGTAAATGCAAGCCACTCAGGCAGTTTGAACTCGGCTGTATAGTTCCCTGGTTGAACATTGAAACCATAATATCCGTTCGAATCGGTGGTCGTGGACCCGATCAGTTGACCTGTGTCATCATAAAGGTTGACGCATACACCGCCCACACCTTCTTCGTAAGTTTCCTGCCTTCCATTATTATTTCCATCAAGCCAAACCTGGTTACCGAGGATCTGCGAGGTTTGGATGAATGGCTCTCTGCGGATTTCGCAGTCGCCGCTAATAGGAATTTCAGGTTTCGGGTACGCACCGTAAAATACAGAGAGAAAACGAGTGGCTCCTTCGGTTATATAAAACTCGAAAACCCAGGGCGCAAAGGATAATCCCGCCTGCGGACGTGCGACGACCGGAAAATGCGAGATCGAAATAAGCATTGCGGGAATTTGAAGCAGGCTTGGATCTTCCACAAGCTGTCCGGTCAATGGATTGTAACCGGGAGGAAAATTCTCGGAGTTTGGGCCAAAAGACGAGGGGAGGGAAATTTCCTGTGGCGTCGGAGTTGCCGTTGGCTCAGGAGTGCTAGTAAGTACTAGGGTGGCCGCTGGGATGTCGGTTTTTTCCACAGTTGGCAAGGTTTCAGTGGCTGTACCACCTGTGGCGATACATGCGAGAGAAAATGCCATACTGAAACTCAATATGAGCATTATTTTTGTGCTTTGTTGGGTTATCTTAATAGTATCCATATCCCTTTACGATAATGGAAATACTTGTTTTTGTCATTCCCCGTTTAGGTTAACGGGTTTACAGATTTGAAATTATCAGGCTGGACCAACCATACCTGCTATCAGATCTCTTTAAAACCTGCCTGAATCCGCTTGAATGTGTCTTCGAGAGCTTCCGGCAGTACACGGGTATCTCCCA
>CAYLOW010000466.1:0-2744 GCA_964385315.1 uncultured Anaerolinea sp. | reverse complement strand
GGATACTTTGATCGTCAACCTGCTTGTCGTTTCCACGATCACACAAGCAAACGTCAATTGCGTTCGGGCATGTGTAAACGCGCACCGCCGCGCGGCAGGCGGTGTGCTGATCAATTTTGGGGATCAGCGTTTGACCTGGATGAATATCGTCCAAAGCCAGCATAATTATTACAGGAGCAGGGCGTGAGCAATTCAATTCAATGCAGTCAAGGGAGTTTCCAATGCCAATAACATACGCTACATCACATATTGATGGAGGCTTGGATTGCTCCAGTCTTTCCATCGGCGTATTAATAACCATGTCAGAATCTCCGATCGTCAAAGTGATGGTGATCGCCGGGCTGCAGGCGCATCCCGTCTGGGCCATTGATAGGCTGGCTGTGGTGATCTACTGCTACGTACAGTCTGCAAAATACCACTACCCACGCGGTCCCTTTCCAATACAGGTTAACGTCAGAGGTTCGTTTATCAGCAATGATAGTACCTCCTGCATCGTGGCGGATTCAGTCTACTGGCACACCTCTGAGGCGATTCGCATGAACGCGGAACGGTTGATCGCTAAAATGACTTCAGGAAAGCAGTTGACAACCCAGTGGCCCACGAAAACTAAAATAACCCTGCCGATACAAGGCGAGACTGTATATGAAGCAAGCACTCTGACTTCATCTGGCTAAGGGTTCAAAACACAATGCTTCATATCTCACAGCGCTTGGATAAAGGACAAAAGAAGCGTACACAGCGCAACCATTACGAAGATCGCTCCGCAAATATAGAGTAATTTGTATTATACTAACAAAAATTACTCTAAGGAGGTACTCATGCCCCTGACACCTTTTGTTGCCCGCGAACGCGAGTCGAATATTTTACAATCCGAATGGCGATCCAGCGACGCCAAATTGCTTATCCTGTATGGACGGCGCCGAGTTGGAAAGACCCGTCTGATGACACACTGGATTGAGACTTCTTCTCCCAGAGCCTTGTACTGGGTGGCTGAGCCAACCTCTTCCAAGGATCAATTGCGGGCTTTCTCTCAGGCGTTGTTTAATTTTGAAAGTAGTACAAGCGCCCCACAGGATTTTAGTTATAGTACGTGGGGACAGGCTTTCGAGCAGGTTGCTCGCATGGCGAAGCATGATCGTTTTGCGTTGATACTGGATGAATTCACTTATCTGATGGAATTGGAACAGGGGATTGCCGGGGTTTTGCAAAATGCCTGGGATCATCATTTGAAAAACTCAAATGTTTTCCTGATTGTTTCCGGCTCTCACCTAGGCATGATGGAGCGCGGGATTCTCGCATACCAGGCTCCCTTATATGGGCGTGCCACCTCGAAGTTATTACTACAACCCTTGCCCTTTAAAGCCACCAAAGGCTTTTTTCCAAAATATCGTGCGGATGAACGGGTGGCGTTGTATTCAATCTTTGGCGGAGTCCCAGCATACTGGGAACAGTTCGACCCGAATTATAGTTTGGATAAAAACATCAAAGAGAAATTACTCGGCGACACAAACCTGATGCAGGATGAACCCCGCCTGCTCTTGCAGGACTTTGTTTCTGAAATCCACAATTACGCTGCCATTCTACGTTCCATTGCACAGGGATACCGCACTCCAAAGGAAATTGCGACTTCTTCCGGGCTGAATGACAAACATATTTCGATGTATCTAAGCACTCTGATCGGGACGGGATTCGTTGAGAGACGTGTCCCCGTGACCGACAGTGGATCTTCGCGGCTGGGACGCCACCACATTACCGATCCGTACCTGCGGTTTTATTACCGTTTCCTCTCGCGCAGGCAGTCCCAACTGGCGCTGGGTATTGCCGATCAGGCCCTGGAGGAAATCAAAAAACACCTGGTTGACTTCATCGGTACTCATACCTGGGAGGAACTGTGCCGGGAATGGTTATTACGCGCTTCCGGGAAAAAAATATTACCCTTTTTGCCAGATCAGATTGGAAGCGTTTGGAATCGGGATGCGCAAGTGGATGTGGTTGGCATCAATACGATGGATAAGACGTTGATATTGGGGGAATGTAAGTGGGATCGCCATCCGATCGATCTGGATGTCTTGCAAAAATTAGTTGAAAAGACAGACAAGGTCATTCCAGGCGATGGCCAATGGAAAGTTTATTATCTGGGTTTTTCCAGAAAAGGCTGGACAGCGGGTGCACAGAAATTTGCTAAGAGTATAAAAGGTGGAAAGACAAGCGGGATAAACTGGCAGGCAGCAGGTATGTTGCTGAGAACACTCGATCAAGTGGATGAAGAATTGGAAAATTGGGGCGGGTAGATTTGTGGGTTTTATGGCAACAGAGTCCTCTGCTGGCTGCTTGGCTCATCCGCCTGAATTTGAGCGGTAAAAGAGGATTATCATGCTATTTTACTATCACCTCATAATTTCCCGGGAGTAGCATGATGGGCAAAATCCTTGACTGGCTACAAGAGCGTGTCAAACTCTGGATAAAACCGGCTACATCAGTCTTGATCATCGGCACTCTTTCAGATCTGACACGCAGTCGGACCGGTCTGGTTGTAGAAAATGTATTGCTGCGCCAACAATTAATCGTTCTCAATCGACAAGTCAAGCGACCTCAGCTAACCAACCCTGATCGTTTTCGCCTAGTGTTTCTATCGCACTATACTGCCTTTTGGAAACAAGCCCTGCATATCGTTCAACCGGATACTTTGTTGGGTACCGCCATAATCGGTGGTTGGTAATTGAAGGGGAGGGGGAAATATAGTA
>CAYLOW010000465.1:0-2773 GCA_964385315.1 uncultured Anaerolinea sp. | reverse complement strand
ACATTAAAGCAACATTAATCCATAAAAAAGGAGGCATGATCAAATGATATTCACCATCTCAACCCAACCCATGTTTTACGCGCCTCCTGCTGGTGTTAAGTAGGGACATCCTTAAACGGCTGTTCCGTCAGATTGCCGAAAGCAATAACATCCAACCGCAGGCGCGATGCCTGCGGTATTTTTTTGCCCAAACCGCAGGGAACGATTCACCTGCGGATTTATTTTTTAATTGCCTGAGAGAAACATTATGAACATCAACCAAAACAAACTCATTGTCCGCCGTTATTTTGAAGAAGTCCTGATGGATGGCAGGTCTGATTTGATCGACGAGCTGTTCGCGCCGGAAATATGCGACCTTGTAAAGCGCTATGCTTTCTTCGAGGCAGGGTCATTCACCATCAGCGCTGTGATCGCGGAAGGCGGCACGGTGATGGTGCACTGGCACAAACCCCCGCTTTCGGATGGAGCGACCGGCCATAACGGATTCGCTGTCTGCCATCTTGATGACAGCAGGATCATCGGTCTTGAGATGATCGACTTCAACGGCATATTGCGCCAGATCGGCGCGGAAGAATTATTCTCCAACTAGACAACAGCGTCCCGGTGGCTGCCGGCATGATCCAATTCATGTGACCCCAACCCCCGGGGCGATTTGAAGGTGACCCTTTAATGAGCAAGAATCAACTTCTTGAGTTCTTTGAGGAACTCGATGAATCTGACACGGAGGAGGCGTTCTCTTCATCCGACCGCCTTACCCAAAAACGCGAATCAAAAAGGCGTGAAATGGATGCCAAGCTGTTCGTGCGCGCCCAGGAAATTTCGCGTGAATTTCAATTCACCTACAAAGCCGCCCGCTTCGAGGAAGCCTGGCTGCTGGGTTCATTGGTCGAGATCGCAGAACACCAGTGGATCTCTGATGTGCTGCGCAAGGTCAAAGGCGGCAAGGAGGCTTCGGTCTATCTCTGCAAACCGGGGGTCGCAGTGGATGCCCCGCTGCTCGCGGCAAAGATCTATCGTCCGCGCATGCTGCGAAATCTAAAGAACGACCAGCAGTATCGCACTGGCCGCGATGACCTGGATGAGAACGGGAACATTATTGTGGATGACGGCACCCTGCACGCCATGAAAAAGCGCACGGCTTTTGGTGAAGAAGTCAGGCACCAGTCATGGATCTCCTATGAATTCACAACGCTTGAAATTCTGGATGCAGCCGGGGCGGATGTACCCAAACCCTACGCGATGGAAAAGAACGCCATCCTGATGGGCTACATTGGCGACCAAGCCAACCCGGCCCCCAGCCTCAACGCAGTGAATCTTGACCCGGATGAAGCCTGCGTGCTTTTTGAGCGTGTCCTGCATAACATCGATCTGATGCTGGAACATGACCGGATTCATGGCGACCTCTCCGCCTATAACATTTTGTACTGGAACGGCGCCATCACCCTGATCGATTTTCCACAGGTGGTGCTGCCGGATGCCAACCCGTCCTCATGGAACATCTTCCTGCGTGATGTGACACGGGTCTGCCAGTATTTTTCTTCCCAGGGTGTGGCATGTGATGCCCGCAAACTCGCCGCCGACCTGTGGACCTCGCATGGCCACAAGATCGTGAAGGAAGTTGACCCGAGGTATCTCGATGCGGGAAAACCCGAAGATCGTAAAATTTGGGCGGATGGTAAAAAATAATTAAGTAACAACTGGAACAGGTTCCCTGATTTTTATGGTCAGGGAACCTGCATTTTTTAAGGGGTCCCGCATATCGGCCCTGGATGAAATCCGAATAAGATTGCCTAAATAATGCCAATCGTCCTTTCCATTACTTTGGGATAAAATAGTATCAAGAGAAGGAGATTTTTTTATGCGTGCGGTGGATATTATTATCAAAAAACGCGATAAGCAGGAATTAACCTCCCAGGAGATCGAGTTTTTTATCCAGGGATTTACCAGGGGTGAAATTCCCGATTATCAGGCATCTGCTTTTGCAATGGCCATTTTACTTAACGGTATGACTCCCTTTGAGACCGCCGACCTGACCCTCGCCATGGCGCGGACTGGACAGGTGCTGGACCTTTCCAAAGTCGTGGACATCGCAGTGGATAAACATTCTTCCGGCGGCGTGGGTGATAAGACCAGCATCTCGGTTATGCCGATGGTTGCGGCTTGCGGCCTGCCCGTCGGTAAAATGTCTGGACGCGGGCTGGGGTTCAGCGGCGGCACGCTCGATAAGCTGGAATCCATTCCCGGCTACCGCGTGGACCTTTCCACTGATGAATTCAAAACACAATTAAAAGAAAAAGGCATCGTCCTCACCGGCCAATCGCTTGACCTTGCGCCAGCCGATGGGAAAATGTACGCGCTGCGGGATGTAACAGGGACCGTACCTTCCATGCCGCTGATCGCCTCGTCCATCATGTGTAAGAAGATCGCATCCGGTGCACAGGCGATCGTTTTGGATGTAAAGACGGGGCTCGGTGCCTTTATGCAAACCCTGGAGGAAGCCCGCGAACTCGGCGAATTAATGGTGGATATCGGACGCCTGGCGGGACGCAAGACCGTTGCCCTGCTCTCCGATATGAATCAACCCCTGGGCTCGGCCGTGGGCAATGCCCTCGAATTGATCGAAGCCATTGAGCTTTTACGCGGGCATGCCCCTGCAGACTATCGTGAACACTGCCTGCATCTCACCGCGCACGTGCTGGTGCTGGGCCAGCGCGCAAAAGACCTGGATCAGGGCCGCGCCATGGCAGAGAAATGTATTGCCGATGGAAGCGCG
>CAYLOW010000464.1:0-2786 GCA_964385315.1 uncultured Anaerolinea sp. | reverse complement strand
GAGTTAACAATACATGATGTACAAAAAGACGAGACGAAAGTCCCGTCTTTTTTATTATCCATGTCCCAATCGCACAAATGGGATATATGCCTTCTGTCCACTTTTGTGAAGGCAGAGGTTGGGCACACCGACGAGTTGATCACCAGAAAGAGGTAAAATACCTCCCATCAAAACCAAAGAATGGAGTAACTATGAAAACTGCAAGCGGATTGGAATATATCGAAATGGAAGCAGGAACAGGCGCTCAAGCTCAGGCAGGAAAAACTGTGAGCGTACATTACACAGGCAAACTTCAAGATGGAACCATCTTTGACAGTTCGATTTCGCGCAACGAACCGATCACTTTTCGGTTGGGTGTTGGACAAGTGATCAAAGGCTGGGATGAAGGCATCGCGTTGATGAAGGTTGGGGGTAAGGCACAACTTGTCATCCCGGCTGCACTCGGATATGGGGAATACGGTGCTGGCGGGGTCATCCCCCCAAATGCCACACTTGTCTTTGACGTGGAGCTGGTTACTGTCAAATAGCCCCTTTTACATATTGATTAATAGGGTTGTTACAGGTAAATGGATATCATATGTAGGACTAAAAAGACGATCATTATGTAGATACGCACCAAACGCCGCAGATTGAGAAATCTGCGGCGTTTGGATGTGCGGAAATATAAATTCATAATCCCCCGACAACAAAACAATTTTAAAAAAGATATTCCAGCCTTAAGTTATTCTTGAGGTTGCCGTATGCGCGAGCCACAGGTGCGGCAGAAACGATCGCCACCCCGCGCGCGCGTTCCACACTGGGCACAATACACACCGGTCTCACCCTCCCCGCCCTCTGCATGTCTGCGCCTGGATTTTTTCGAGACATTACGCCCCGATTGGCGGTAATATAGCAGTCCACCCACGATCATGATCACACCCAGACCGCCAATAATATAGGGCAAGTAATTATTCAGCGAGACCCGCCCGGGAGTATCTTCACTCACAACCACAGGCTGCACTTCAAGACGCGAAACACTCAACACATCCGTTGGCTTTTGATATCTCACATCAAAGGTAAGTGCCTTGCCCGCAGGGACAAACCCAACATTCGAAATGTAATATTGCATGTTGTCTGAATGAACGCCATCATCCTGCAATGACAGGGATGACGCAAAATCTGTCGCGTCAAAAGGTTGTTGAAAAACGACTCCAAAATTCGCCACGTCATAATCACTGAGCCAATTATGGGAATATGAGCGCAAGGCAGCATTCTTTTGCAGACTGGGGGAATAATACTCAACTTGAACGGCGGAACCAGTGGCAATGACTGAAATCACAAGCCATTCTCCATCCTTTTTTGTTGTATATTCAATCCCCTGATCTGTCACACTTCCGCTGGCTTCCCCGACAGCTACCGTGTTTAAAACCGCGTCCGCCGCAACACGCACATCCAGTTGAGCGGGCAACGAGGTATTCTTGGACAGCATAATATAATTGATTACCAGCATATCCGGCTTATCGTATTCGGGCCACAGACTGACTGTGACAGAATCGATGGTAACCTGCCCCTGCGCAGCCGCAAATGGGGGGAATATAAACAGTGTTACCAGGGCTAAAAATAAAATCCACCTACGCATTTTGAATCCTCCAAAAATCAAGAGTTTTCTTTTATCTTACCATGCGCGGCGGACTTAAAACAAAAAAGGGAAAGAGGGTAAACCTCTTTCCCTTTTTTGTTTTAATACTGGTTTATGGTTTGCTGGGAGCAACACCGGTTTTAATGGAACCATCGAGCAATCCGGCGTTAAGCTTTTCCATGGTAGTCTTAACTTCTGCGGGGACCTTGCTGTCAAGATCATGGAACGGAGCGTAACTGGCATCGCCAATAAAGTTACCAGCCTCAATCGTACCACCCTTGGCAGCGGCGACCAATTCAGCAACTCCGGGGGTGATGAGTTTCATTGCGCTGGAGAGCATTTGAGGAGCAGCTTCGGGCAGGGTCAGGTACTGGTCGGCATCCACGCCAATGGCGTATTTGCCAGCCTGGGCGGCAGCCGTGATGGCGCCGTTACCGGTCAAACCACCGCAACCGAAGACCGCATCTGCACCATTGTCCATCATGGCTTTGGCAGTCTGGGCGCCCCATTCGGGATCAGTGAAGGTCTTGTCGAAGCCCACATCGCTGTGGTAAACAACCTGAACTTCAGTGGTCGTGCCATTCATACCGTCGGCATACGCAGCGCCGGCTTTGTAGCCTTCACCAAAGCGCCAAACGGGGGGAACTACATCTGTACCACAAACGGCGCCAATGACATGGCTCTCGGACATCATCGAGGCGAGAGCGCCAACAAGGAAACCAGCATTGTCTTCGGGGAAGTTCAAGCCGGTCATGTTGGCAATATCATCAGCCTTGTCGTCGGTGTAGGGCCATGCCTGGAATTGATCCACGCCAACGAAATTGATCTTGGGGTAGGATTTTGCAGCAGCGGCAGTAGCTTCACCAAGACCAAAACCGACGGTCACGATCACATCGTAGTTGGCATCAGCGAAGGTTGAAATGTTCTTGGCATAATCCTTGGCATCAGCGGTTTCAATGAATTGAACCACATCAGCTGATCCATCAGTCTTGGCCTTCTGAACGCCTTCCCATGCGGACTGGTTGAAGGATTTGTCGTTGACTTTACCGACATCGGTCACGAGACCAACACAGAAGACTGTATCCTTGGCGCAATCTGCTTCACTGGGTGCACTGGCACCACAAGCCGTGAGGATCATCGAAGCGACGATCAACAAGGCCATCACAAA
>CAYLOW010000463.1:0-2801 GCA_964385315.1 uncultured Anaerolinea sp. | reverse complement strand
CAGGTAACGTAAACCGTTAGCCGCCTATCAAAAATTGAGATGAAGTAATCAATCGGATGATTATGACAGAAAAAAACAGCCAAGGACTGAGACAAGTCATATATGAAAAGGCCATGGAATTTGGTGCTGACTTGGTTGGGATAGCCAATGTTGCCGATCTAAAACTGTCACCATCCCACGAGATCAGTGGGAAAATGACGGAATATAATGGCGTCGGAACCATAAAAGAAGATGGGCAGAACCGCGGAGTTGTAAATTGGCCTGATGGATTCAAGTCTGCCATCGTAATTGCAGTCGCACATCACATTGATAAACCGGAAATGGATTGGTGGGTAACCGGAAATACAAGTGGCAATCACCAGTTGATCCGCATCGTATCCAAACTTGCCACCTGGCTTGAAATCGAGGCCGGGATAAAATATTTCAAACTCCCATATCATATTGAACGTGGCGGCGTTTACCTGAAAGATGCTGCTGTACTGGCTGGATTGGGCTGCATCGGCAAGAACAATCTGTTCATCACACCTCAATATGGCCCTCGGCTGAGATTACGTGCTATGCTAACGGACGCAGAACTGCCTTCAGTAGGTGCTAGCGAATTCGATCCCTGCGAAAACTGTCCCGCGCCGTGTCATACCGCCTGTCCCCAAAATGCATTTGAAAAACAGATATATTTCCCGGCAGTATATGGGCAGACTAAACTTCCCGGAAGAAGCGGATCTTATAACCGGATAGATTGTAATCAGGAGATGATAATAAACGAGGCTAATTTTGAAGAAGTTCAAATTGAGAACCAGGAAAAAGTAGAAAAACGGATCAAATATTGCCGTGAATGCGAACTGGCTTGCCCCGTTGGCGCGGCATAATACGAAAAACGGGACTACGGCGGCTAACTTCGCGTGCACCCGACGTGTGGGACTGCGCCTTGCGCGTGCGCGATTTACAAGCATTTCGCGCTGCGTGGCTTCGGGTTTTTTCTGCTCTCAAGCATTTTCCACGCCGCCCACAAACCAGTAACGCAAACCGTAAGCCCGTTGCATTCGAGAGAGTTTCTTGAAGTATATTCACAGAAAGCATCTGTTTAGATCAGAAAGTCAACATCCACTACGAAAGGATTTGAACAAAATCACATGGATGAAGAATACGATATTATCGCTGTAGAAAAGCCTGATGATTCGGTATGGGATGTCGTTGGATGGGGTCTTCACAACTACAACACGCAACTGGCAGGCGATCCTCGGAGCCAACAGTTGTGTTTCGTCCTTCGCACTCCCAATCAGGAAACTGTAGGCGGCTTGATTGGCAAAACCTATTGGGATTGGTTTTATATAGATTTGTTATTCATCAAAGAAGAACTGCGTGGTTGTGGATATGGACATCGTCTGCTGGAGATGGCCGAAAATGAAGCGCGAAAACGTGGTGCAAAGAATGTGTATTTGGACACGTTCAGTTTTCAAGCACCAGACTTTTATACTCAGCATGGGTATCGAGTGTTTGGCGAACTGAAAGATTTTCCTCCCGGGCATCAACGCTACTTTTTTACAAAACAACTTTAGAAAATGCGTGAAGTGAAAAACATGACTGCTACAAAACAATAACGGGCTAACAAAGCGTCCCGTACGATCACCGGGATGATATGCACCCGACGTGTGGGACTGCGCCTTGCGCGTGCGCGATTTACAAGCATTTCGCGCTGCGTGGCTTCGAGTTTTTCCTGTTCCCAAGCATTATATACGCCCACCCACCCGCCACTAACCCAAAGCGTTGGGCTGACAAGCCAATAAAAAAATCAATGTATTCGATTTCATAAACGGAGTAAAGAGAAATGGAAAAGATTTTTTTGATTTTGAAATTGGGTGCTGTTTTGATAATTGCCTATTTATTAAGTGGTTGCGAATTAATTCAACCATCAACAACCACTGAATCAACTCAGATTTCTTTTGAAGTCACCCGTATAGTCCCACAAACCATCGTGGCTACCCAGACTATCGTAGTGACACCAGAACCAATTCCAACGGCGACTGCCGAATTTGCCAGCGATGGTTGGAAGATTTATCGAAATGAAAAACTTGGTTACAGCTTTCACTATCCTGCAGATTCGAACATCGCCATAGATGGGGGCCCTTTAAATGGTGTCTCAATTATTGGCCCCGCCATTGATGGCGACAATTGGCCCCTGATGGGGTTCGGTCATCCAAGTAACCGTGAAGAATTTCGCCCACCCGACGGCGTGGATTTGGAAAAATGGCTGATTGACCATGACATGTGGACGCCCAATTATCCAAACGTATCAGACTTTCGAGAGGCTGATGTGCAGATAGCCGGGGTCTCAGCCATCCACATCCGGCATAGGCGCAGCGGGCAGTCATATGCAAGTGATACATACTATTTTGCCAGAAATGGTCAGCTATACCAGGTCGGTTTCCTGCATATCGGAGACAAAGAAGATTGGGATCTTTACAATCATTTTTTGGAAAGTATTCAATTTGAGCAGTGAGAAAGCAGATAGCTGCCCACCGATTAACAGCAGTGTCAGGAGATAAGCACACTGAAACTGAAAATTGATCTCAATCTGAAAAATGGCTCTGAATGGAAAACATTTGGAGCTTTTTTTTTGTTCCCCTGCTGCCAGATTCTTCACACAGAGACAGCCTCCACTGCCGCCTCACTTGCCAGTTTTCGTGTGTGTTTTGGATCGAGCGCAATCCGTGTCAGATCTTTCCAAATCCCAATCCGCATCAGGTAGTAGCGCGCGAATAGTTGACGGGTCAGGCCATCTCGTTCCGCTTCCTTCATCTGCC
>CAYLOW010000462.1:0-2802 GCA_964385315.1 uncultured Anaerolinea sp. | reverse complement strand
TGCGTATAATTGACGGGTTGAATAAGAAAACCAAGTATATACAGCAAGCGCTTGAGGAAATCTTCTCGAAGCGCTTGCCTTTGTTTGTCTCTGCGTTAAGCGGGCTACACGCCACGCAAAGATATTTCGAACTTGCATTTTATTTTGAGGAGAGTACCCAGTGGAAACGAAGGGACTGACCGCACTCCGTATCAGCCTTGCCTCGCCGCAAACGATCCTGTCATGGTCGTATGGTGAGGTGCTTAAACCCGAGACAATTAACTATCGCAGATTGCGACCCGAGAAGGACGGGTTATTCTGTGAGGCCATCTTTGGACCCACCCGTGACTGGCAATGTTACTGCGGTAAATATAAGAACCCCCGCTACAAGGGCATCACCTGCGATAAGTGCGGTGTTGAAGTCACACGCTCCGCGGTCCGCCGTGAACGCATGGGGCATATCACACTTGCCACCCCTGTCGCACACATCTGGTACACACGCCGCATCCCATCTCAAATGGGCATGCTGCTCGACATCTCACGCCGCAACCTTGACCGTGTTCTATACTTCGCCCAATATATCGTCACCTATGTGGACGAAGAATCACGCAAGAAGGCCCTGCAGCGCCTTGAGGATGAGATCTCGATTTCCGAGCGCGAGCAAGCCGCGACTGTAAACTCACAAATCGCCGAGCTCAAGCAAAAGCGCGATCACAAGATCGCAGAACTCAAACACAAGCAGGTGCTGGTCGAACAAGGCTACGATGAAGGCCTTGCCGAGCAGATGGACCCGATCATTAAAGAAGGGCAGAAACTTGAAAAACTGCTGCAAGATCAGATGGGCGAGGCTGCCAAGAAAGCCATTGTCTTCGAACTGGCCAATGAAAAGATCCTCGATGCCGGTGACAAGATCAACAACAAGCACATCACCTCGGTCCAAAAGAGCGTTCAAAAGAAATTGGAAGCGCTTGAAAATGACCTGAAGGGTAAAAAGCAGCACGACCTCGAAGAACTCAAATCCCAATCTGCCACTTTGAAAGCACAGGCAGACCTGGAAATGGAAGCCCTGCGCGGCGAGCTGGAAAACGACAGCACCACTTCCTCAAACAACTCGTCACGCCTGCGTGATGAACTGCTGGAACTGCGCCCCTTCACCTTCCTGAGCGAGATCCGCTACCGTGAACTCAAGCAACGCTGGGGACAGGTCTTCCGCGCCGACATGGGAGCGGAGGCTTTCTTCGACATTCTCGAACGACTCGACCTCGATAAACTTTCAGAGGAACTCTGGCACGAGGTCCGCACCACCAAGAGCAAGCAGAAGCGCAAGAAATCCACAACCCGTTTGAAGGTCGTGGAAGCCTTCCGCCGTTCCGGCAACAGCCCGGCCTGGATGATCCTGACCGTGCTGCCCGTCATTCCTCCAGACTTGCGCCCGATGGTGCAATTGGATGGTGGACGTTTTGCCACCTCCGATCTGAACGACCTTTACCGCCGTGTCATCAACCGCAACAATCGTCTTAAGAGACTGCTCGAACTCGGCGCGCCGGATGTCATCATCCGCAATGAGAAGCGCATGTTGCAGGAGGCTGTTGACAGCCTGATCGACAACAGCCAGCGCGGCAAGGCCCTTTCACGCCGCGGACGACGCGAACTCAAATCCCTGAGCGACATGCTCAAGGGCAAGAAGGGACGTTTCCGCCGCAACCTGCTCGGCAAGCGTGTGGATTATTCCGGACGCTCCGTGATCGTGGTCGGTCCGCAGTTGAAATTAAATCAATGCGGTCTGCCGAAGAGCATGGCGCTTGAGCTTTACCGCCCGTTCGTGATCGCGCGACTGGTGCAGAACAATTACGCCGCGAATGTCAAAGGCGCCCGCCGCCTGATCGAACGCAACAGACCCGAAGTTTGGGAAGCGCTTGAAGGCGTGATCGGCGACCGCCCTGTCATGCTTAACCGTGCGCCCACCCTGCATCGTCTTGGCATCCAGGCCTTTGAACCGATCCTGATCGAAGGATCCGCCATTCAACTGCATCCGCTGGTCACCACCGCGTTCAACGCCGACTTTGACGGCGACCAGATGGCCGTGCATGTACCGCTTTCACAGAAAGCTGTACAGGAAGCGCGCGACCTGATGCTGGCCTCGAAGAATCTACTCAAGCCCGCCGACGGCGAGCCGATCATTTCCCCGTCCAAGGATATGGTGCTGGGCGTGTATTACCTCACCATGGAACAGAAAGCCGTGCATCGCGGCGACGGCCGCGCCTTCGCGGACATCGACGAAGTGGAACTGGCATATGCCCTTGATCAGGTGGATATCCACAGCGAGATCAAGTTCGGTACGAAGACCTGGTATGACGACAAGGGCGACCGCCTGCCCGAAGCCGAATACCGCATTGTTAACACAACCGTCGGCCGCGTATTATTCAACCGCGTTCTGCCCGAACAGGTCCAGTTCATGAACGATAAACTGGACAAGGGCGGGGTCAAGGACCTGATCGCTGAAGTGTACGAACTGTGCGGACAGGAAGTCACCACGGATGTGGCTGACGCCATCAAGCATATTGGCTTTACATACGCGACAAAGTCAGGCACCACGCTGGCAGTTGCGGATATCTCCATTCCGCCCGAACGCAAGGGCATCATCGACGAAGCCCTTAAGGCGGTCGAAGTTGTGCTGCGCGATTTCCGCCGCGGTCTGCTGACCGAACAGGAAAAGAATGAGCGCGAGATCCAGATCTGGCAGGACACCACCGAGAAAGTGGGTGTTGCCGTAAGAAAACACATGGATCCCGATGGCAATCTTTCCATCATGGCAACCTCCGG
>CAYLOW010000461.1:0-2818 GCA_964385315.1 uncultured Anaerolinea sp. | reverse complement strand
GTAGGTGTGACAACTGTAATACGCACAATACTCCAAATTCTTCCCGGGCATCCTTATATTATTTAAGATATCGGCTCTTTCTGGACAATAAATTCACAAACTTCATCGCCAACCGCAACGCACTTGGATTCATTGACCCGGAATTCGTTTCCACCGGAAACCCATTTCAAGCTTTCCTGCAACAAACCGGTGGATATGAAGCAGACCGGCTTATCTGCACCAGTTCTGCCCCAACAGCATGGGCATTTATGGATTGTCCAAATCCATTCAGTATCTTTTTCTTCCACCGTTGTGAGTTGATCACTTAATTGTGTGAAAATCTTCGCAAATGCGGGCAAACCAATTCTCAATTTGGATTGAAGGGGTAAAACAACGAATGCTAAATCTGCAGCTCCGGCTAAAGCGCCAAAATTCTTCAACGCGTCAGAAAAAGTGGCTCGTCCAGCTCGCAAGGCAAGACCACGCCCACCACGTGGCCCATACATTTCCTCCAGGGCGGAACCAAGAGCGGATAGTTCAGAAAAATCAAATCCCTTATCAAGGTTATCAAGGGGATAATTCTCAATATAATTATTTAAACCAGCCAAATTTAAGATGGCATTCAAACCATTTTTACCCATTACTTCTTCCAAAGATTTGATGGTGATCATGCCAAATTTATTTGGGTAATACAAACCACTTTTTTGAAGGGGGATCATAACAACTCCACTAAATCAATTTCGCCAGATCTGCAGCGGCGCGACGCATATCAAGGAAGATCAGCCCAAGCTTGGCTTGTTCCCGCACCAACACCGTTAGTACAGCTTCCTCACCGACTGACATCAACACAACGTACCCCTTCAAGCCTTTAATATATACCTGCTCAAGCGTACCTCGCCCCAATTCGCTTGCTATACGTTCACCCAATGAAAGCATAGCCGCTGACATGGCCGAGACACGATCTTCCTCCACATTTTGAGGAAGTGCAGAGGCGATGCTAAGTCCATCAACGCTAACGACTGCCGATGCTTCGATATCTGGCGATGAAGCTTGCAATTCACGCAGGCGATCTACCATTTGTTGCGACCGATTTTTTGACAAACCAACCCTCCAGTAAGGAAGTTGAACACCCAAAAATGACGGGCGTCAATCTCATAATAGTGCTACTATTTTAGAACATGGCTTTCATTGTGTCAAGTTGGATATGTTTAGGGATTCAGCAACAAGTCCAATAATGAAGAGTGACTCAAGTCTCTATGTAGGCGATCTTCGTAAAATGGGTTGCGCGACTTTTGGGAAAATCGGAAAAAGTCCAAAGTGGAAGAACATCGTCTGATGTGGGCCGATTATTTTGATAATCAGATTGGATCAACCTCAATTCAGCCGTTTTTCGGGTCGAAGGGGGTGGTTTTTCAACACCGACTTGTTGCTAATATCCGTTTATGCTTACAAAACAGCAAGTTATCCACATGCTATAATATGTTAATATGAAAAAAGTTACATCGCTTATCTTTACCTTTTTTCTCCTCTTATCTATACCGCGACCCATATTTGCTCAGGAACTCCCCCCTTCGGTTGAACCGGAAAGCGGCGGGGTTGTCTGTTCTTCGGTAGCCTATCTTTCACAACCAGATGACTGTAGCCTCCTTGGACCTTCTGATTATCTGACAAATCTTGCGCATCTTGGAATCAGGATTCCGCCAAGGCCTTTACCAATATCGAAACCGGATCCAAACCTGTCTCTTTTACCGTACAAATATTTCCACTTAGACAAAGACTATGTACCAATTTATAGCGCCCCCGGAGAGAAAGGCTCCGGCTCACAGCAATTTCCCCCTGGATTTGTATACATTTCCTACACTGACCGGGTAGACGAGGGCGGGGTTTACTATCTAATGCCGAATGGCGGCTGGATTCCCGGCAAGGGTTCGCGAGTTGGAGAGATTTCAAATTTCCAGGGGCTGATTTTTACTTCAATACCACACAATTCCTTTGGATGGGCGTTTGAACAGATTCCCGTCACAAGCTCACCTGGTTACAATGCAGGAAAATCCGGAAAAGAAATTCTTCCTTTCGAAATATTGTCCATTTATGATATAAAAACATTGGAAAATAATGAAGAATGGTACATGATCGGACCAGACCAATGGGTGGAAGGCCGAAAAGTAGCGCGAATTATTGTCAACACCACTCCTCCTCAAGGTGTAACAACCAATCGTTGGATCGACGTGGATCTTGCCGAACAAACTCTCGCGGTTTACGAAAATAATCAAATTATCTTTGCCACAGTTATTGCCAGCGGATCTGAACCGTTCTGGACACGCCCTGGTTTGTTCCAAATATTTCAAAAAAAAGAAACTGAGACAATGCGCAACAACGACATGACCGATTTTTATTATCTGGATAATGTTCCCTGGACCATGTACTTCGATGGCGCACGTGCCTTACATGGCGCATACTGGCGGACACGCTTTGGATATGCCCAATCACATGGGTGTGTTAATCTATCGGTCGGTGACGCGCATTGGCTATATATCTGGGCTTTAGAGGGAGACTGGGTTTACATCCATGATCGCACTGGAAAAACACCTACCGACCCCGCCTTTTATACGGGTGGCGCCTATTGACAATGAGGGGCCGTCATGATAAACTATCGCCCGCTTAGTTAATTGGTCCCGTGGTGTAGCGGCTAACATGCGGCCCTGTCAAGGCCGAGATCGCGGGTTCGAAACCCGTCGGGACCGCAAAGCGTAACTATTACAGCAGTGACAAAAAACCGACTGACGATGAGAAAACTCATCGGAAGTCGGTTTTTTGTATTCCGGCTCCTGGAGGTTAT
>CAYLOW010000460.1:0-2821 GCA_964385315.1 uncultured Anaerolinea sp. | reverse complement strand
CGTTCCCTCAGTCTCTCTGGATAAGAGCGAATATTTAATTTCGCGGTTTATATCACAGTGTTTTGAGATGTGTCAAGGGTTCGGACTGTTTTAGTCTGAATTGATCTTACAAAAGATTTTCGTTCACCAATAACTCGGCGTTGTAAATGGATCCGCCGGCCGCGCCCCGAATGGTGTTGTGGGAAAGCACGACAAATTTTAGATCGAGGATCGGGTCACGCCTGATGCGCCCGACAACGGTGGTCATGCCTTTTCCTGTGAAACGGTCAAGCCTGGGCTGCGGGCGGTCGGCCTCGTTTCGCACGCTGATGGCAGGCTGTGGTGACGAAGGCAGTTCTCTGGCTGAATGGGGCGCGGCATATGCCCGCAGAATGGCCTGAGCAGTTTCGGGGTCGGCTGGGGTTCCCAACTCTACGCTCGCGCAAACGGTGTGACCATCTGTTACGGCTACGCGGTTGGTGTGTGCGCTGAAACGGATATCTGCAAATGCCACTTTGTCGTCCTGTAATTTGCCAAGCATCTTGCGCGGTTCCCACTCCACTTTTTCCTCCTCGCCGCCGATGTTGGGAATCACATTGTCTATGATATCGAGGGATGGCACGCCGGGATACCCCGCTCCTGAAAGCGCCTGCATTGAAACCGCAAAAACTTTTCTCACGCCGAAGGCGTCATCCAGCGCCTTGAGCGCCACTGTCAGACCCGTGCTGGTGCAATTGGGATTCGTGAGAATACATCCGCTCCAGCCGCGCTGCTGACGTTGAATTTTTACGAGTTGAATGTGTTCGGCATTGACCTCGGGCAGCAGAAGCGGAACATCCTCTTCACGGCGGTAGGATGATGCATTCGAGCAAACCGCCGCGCCCGCCCGCGCAAATTGAGGTTCGAGGTCTTTGGCAATTTCATTGTGCAATGCCGAGAAAACGATCTTCGCCTGCACAGAATCAGGATTGGCCGGTATTACGACCATGTCACGCGCGTAGCCCGGCATGGGCTCATTAAGCACCCAGCGGACGGCATCTGAATATTTTTGTCCAACCGAGCGGTCAGATGCGGCAAGCGCGACGACCTTGAACCACGGGTGGTTATCAAGCAAAGAGATAAAACGCTGGCCGACAGAACCTGTCGCGCCGAGTACTGCCACGGGAATTTGAGACATTATGAACTCCTTAATGTATTTATATTCATCATTCGAGTATGCCCGGGGAAAGAATACGTGCCCGGCTGGCATCTTAATTTACGATCAACTCATGCAGTGCCTTCACCGCATTCTCGGTGTCCACGGCTTCTACGACGAGGCTGATGGATACTTCTGAAGAACCCTGCGCGATGGCGAGAACGTTAACATTGTTGTTGCCGAGCTGGCTGAAGACCTTGCCCGATACTCCGGTTGTGTGGCGCATTCCCGCCCCAACGACAGTGATAATGGAAATATCCTCTGTTGCCCAAACGCGGTCAATGTCATCGTCTGCGATTTCGCCGGCAAAAGCTTTTTCGAGGGTGGTGACAACGAAATCTGCAAGCTCGGAGGGCACTGCAAAACAAATGGATTGTTCCGATGACGCTTGTGTGATGAGCGGGACGCTTGTGCCGGTGGAGGCTACCGCCCCAAACGCGCGCGCCGCCACACCAGGCACGCCCAGCATACCGCGCCCTTCAATGGTGACCAGGCGCTGCTTACGGATGGCGGTGACCGCCTTGATGACTTTCCCGTCCATTTTGCCGTTGCTTTTGACGCCGGCGATCAGACGCGTACCCGGATGCGATGGATTGAACGTGTTGCAAATTCGCAAGCCAATCCCTGCATCTACTACAGGACGGATAGTCTTGGGATGCAGGACCTTTGCACCATAGTAGGCCAGCTCGGCAATTTCGCTGTAATTGATCTCGGGCAGGGTTCGCGCCGTCGGCACAATGCGGGGGTCGGTGGTCATCACGCCGTCCACATCTGTCCAGATCCATACATCGTCAGCGGGCAGTACTGCGCCGATGATCGCCGCCGAGTAGTCACTGCCGCCGCGCCCCAGGGTCGTGATCACACCTTCCGGTGTAGCCCCAACGAAACCAGTGACGACCGGGACAACGCCTTCAGCCATGAGCGGGTCGAGCAAGGCTCGGGTCTTTACGGTGGTTGCTTTGAAATCAGGATGCGCGTTTTGGTAGTGTGCATTGGTGACAATAAATTCAGTGGATACGACCGCCTGTGCTTTGATGCCCGCGCTTTGGATGACCGCCGCCAGCAGCCCGACGCTCATCCGCTCGCCGATCGAAGCCACCGCATCCATTGCCCGCGGGCTGGCTTCACCCAGCACGGCAATTGCCTTACACAGATCCACAAATAAAAAGATCAGGTTATTGATCTCCCGCTTCGCCGCTTCGCGCAGCCTTTCATCCTTAATTAGCGCATCTGCGGCGGTAAAGTGTTTTTCCTTTAGCGCGGATTCAGTACTCGCGAGTGATTCGATCTTCCCTTGTGAAGCCAGTTCGGCGGAATCCAGTAAAAGGTTGGTCACCCCCGACATCGCCGAAGTGACCACCACCACCCGTGAATATTCCACACGTGCTTCCTTTACGATCTGCGCCACCTTCTCCAGGGCATCCGCCGACCCGACAGACGTCCCTCCAAATTTCATAACGAGTGTTTGATTCTCCGGCATGTTCTTCTCCTTTGTTTTCTCTCATGGATTAAGGGCGGGGGTAAGGTAAATAAAAACACCCCACGTTTCCGTGAGGTGTTGTGTTTTGGGTGTACCTTTATTCCGGTTACTTCTATCCAAGCACAAATAGCTCACGGCGGGGCCGGGAGGTGGTAGTCATGGACATG
>CAYLOW010000459.1:0-2839 GCA_964385315.1 uncultured Anaerolinea sp. | reverse complement strand
CCGGAGCCCGGCGCGGATTCCTCCTCAAAGACCCCGTCTTTCAGCTGGGCCTTCCCTGTGCTGGTTAAGTCGATGGGATATTCCGCGTTGAGTAAAAACTGCAGGTTCGGCGCATCCAACTGCGGAGTCGGCGGGGGCGGCACGATCGGCTGCGCAGTTTCTTTTTGCACGCCGCACGCGCACAAGACAAGCGCCAGCAGGATGATTTGATTAATTTTGCTTTTCATGGAGTCTCCAATGGGGTTGCATGCCCCGCAGCGGGCAGCGGCTCGTTATCACGCACCTTCAGGCTTTCCAGACTCGTGATCGATCCTCCGGACGGGATTCTCCCCGGGTACCCCTCTTCAGGTTAACGATAACACACGGGTTCCTGATATCGATCTCAGGTTGAACGGATATGCGGTGCTATAATTCAGATAATATTAGTCGTAATTATGTGATTAATATTGCCCTTGCTGAATGGGTTCCTATTCAGCGTAAATTAATAAGGAGAAACAGATCATGGCCGGAATGTTGGTTCAAAACAAAGTACTGGATTTCGTAAAATGGAAAAATGTATTTGATTCCCAGTCTGCTTTTCGCGCCTCGAGCGGTGCCCTTTCAGAACAGGTCTACCAAAACGCCGGCGACCCCAACCAGGTTGTCATCGTGTTCAGGTGGAGTTCGGTAGAGGACGCCCAAAAATTCGCCCATTCTCCCGAATTGAGGGCGGCCATGGAAAAGGCGGGCGTTGACGGCCCCCCCACCATCACCTTTCTGAACGAAGCCTGAGTTCACTTCGCGAAGCGGGTCACCAGGTATTCCATATATCGCGACTTCACCTGCCGAGTGGCAAGGGCTTGTTTGATCGGCGGCAGACGCAGGATCACACCCAGCACCGCCGCCAGTGCACGATGGTTCCAAAGGACGCGGTTGTCAAAGAACAGATCTTCCAGGCCGCCGCGTTCAATGGCCATCATCACCGTGCGGTGCACCGAGTTGAGCGGTGTGATCACCCGCTGCGGGCGCGAACGCAGTGACAAACTTTCATGCTCACAGGTGCGCACGCACACCCCGCATCCCAGACAGATATCCTCCTCCACTTTGGCTTTCTTCATTTTGGGATGGTTCGGGTCGTTGCTTGAGACCAGCGTCATCGCCTCCACCGGGCAGACGTTGACGCATTTCCCGCAGCCGTTGCATTCCGTTTCGTCCACCATCGGCAAAAAGTTCGAGGTGTGGACCGGGTTGAGGATGCCGAACTTGCGGGCAGCGATCATGGCCTCGCAGCAGCATCCGCAGCAGTTGCAGATGAAGTTAACATGCTCGCGCCCGTTCTCGCCAAACTGCACCAGGTTTTGTTCGTACGCCTGCTGAAGCAGGTCCATCCCCTCGCTCACATCCACCACGCGCGCATAACCATGTTTGGTTAAAGATTGGGCTGTGCTGTTGAAGGTCATGCATATGTCCATTGGCGCGTCACAGGCTCGGTTCATGTGCATCATCTTATGGCGACAGTAACACACACCGATCCCCCGGTGGCTCGCGGTGTGGATGACCTCACTGGCGCGTTCATAGTCCAGCACATGCAGGGCGTTCTCTGCCGAGAGCACCGGCTCGTGCACGAACACCCGTCCCAGCTGGGTTTCGCCCCGCACGAATAATTCCCGAATGAATTCCTCTTCCACATTGAGATATTGATAGAACAACTCCCCCAGCACCTTCTGGTCAACATCCCCGCGCATGCGCATCATTGAGAATTCAAAGAAACCGGCCATGGGCGGCGGCAGGGTGTAGGTGGTCTTGCCGTTGAACTCCACATCCACCAGAATGGCCCGGCTCGATAATTCATCCAGCACCTTGCGTGTTTCGGTCAGACCCATCTTCCAGACCCGGCTGGCTTTCTCGGCACTAAAGGGCTTGATCGGCAGGGTCGCGACCAGCTGCGCCTCGCGTTCGCTGAACAGGATCTGTAGGATCTTATACAGCGACTCTGATGGCGGCGCCCCCTGCGGAAAGCGGTTCAGCCGTTCGACCAGTTCAGTATAACCAGACCGTAAAGTAGTATGCGACATCTTTGTTTTCCTCCATTCCACAGAAAGAAAAGGGTGCAACGCATTGCATAAAATTTGGATCTGGGCCACATTTTACATGAAAACTTAAAACAGTGGAAAGAAAATTCGCATGGTACATTGGGGCTATTTCCATGGCCTAACCATGTCGTTCCCGAAAAAGCATCGGCACAAGTGTGCGAGGCGGCACTTGCCCTTCCGCCGACCCTGGCACCGCCCGGCCGGGCAGGTAAGCAACCTCCTGTGATTAGCCTCCCCATGCAACAAAAAAGCCCCCAAATCGCACTCGCGATCCAGGGGCTGGACAGGTATTCACTTCAATTAAATGTGAAAGTCATTGTGCCCGCATACCAATTTAGCTTTTGACTGATAATAAATATCCTTATACCATTGTATGGTCTGATCACGCTCCAAAGAAGTTGATCGGTAATTATCGTTGGAGAACCCTTTATATAATCCACATTACCACCTGGCCATGGATCATGTGCCAGTTGGACCGTGGTATCTTCAGGGGCTGGACCACCGTCCCAGGTGATGGTTAGGGAAACAGGAGGACAAGCAGACCATTCCAATTCGGTGATCGGTCCTTCTACAAAAGCATAATATCGATAAGACTCGCCTAAAGCAAAAGTTCCGACAATAACCGTCCTGACGATCGAGGGACAAGCCGCAATGGAACCCTGCGCGTTGACGGGCAGTACACCTGAGATCACCTCGGGGGTACTCCATTTGGCCGGCAGGTTGGCCAGCGCCGCTCCGCCAACGACTGCGCCCAATAACTTCATCGC
>CAYLOW010000458.1:0-2852 GCA_964385315.1 uncultured Anaerolinea sp. | reverse complement strand
TATTTGTTTGTCCTTGTGCTTATAAGTAATAGGTCATTCTTTGCAGGTGGGTGGCCGGGTCGCTGTACTGCAGTTTGACATCATTCGGTACGCTCAGGCTGATGGGTGCGTAACTCAGAATTCCCTTAATGCCGGCCTTCACCAGCAGATCGGTTGTGTCTTGCGCGACCTTGGCGGGAATGGTGAGCACGGCAATTTTGATTCCGGTGGATTTCACCCGTTCGCTCAGGTTGGATACATCTTCCACCGTGAGGCTGCCAATTTTTTGCCCGATCTTGTTCACATCATTGTCAAAGATCATGACCACATTGAAACCGCGGTCAGCAAAACCCTGGTAACGTGCCAGCGCGTGCCCCATGTCTCCTGCGCCAACGATGATCGCATCCCAGATCTGGTTTACTTTGAGGATCGTCTGTAATTCTTTGATCAGGTTGGAGATGTTGTATCCAGTGCCTTGTTTTCCAAATTCGCCAAACTGGGAAATATCCTTGCGGATCTGGGCGGCTGAAATGCCGATATTTTCCCCCAATTCCTGTGACGAAGTGGTTTGGATGCCCTTTTCATTCATGCGCTGCAGCGCGCGCAGGTAATAGGGCAGACGTGAAATAATGATGTCCGGTATTTTCTCTACCTTCATGTGATCCTCACTTTGGTGAATTCTGGAGTTAATTTACCATAAAATGCCATTTCGTACAATTATGCACAAGAAAATGATTCTGAAAACCTGGTGGTTGATGCTTTTGAATGTGTGCTGTTTTCATTGAACCAGGTGGCAGGTATTGGGCTGGTTGTACAGCACAATGCAGTCCACCCACTGACTGCCAAATTTCACCAATACATGAAATTCTCCCAGGGCTTCATCGTAACTGCCTACAAATAATCTCCTTGAATCCTGCACATATTCATCCACTTCCCACAGCGCGCGGACGTGCATCTGACGTGAAAGGGCCGGATCTGTGTTCGCATTTCCGCGGTTATCCAATATATATTGAATGGTGGCATCGAGGGAAGTGACAGCATCCCGAAAATGCGCATTGATCAGGCTGTCTGTAAATATGCCGCAGGCGGTGATCACTGCTGCGCAGAATAAAAGGGGCGCCGCCTTCCCGAAAATGGAGGTGGCAAATACGGCCGGTTCTGTAATGGGGATTTGTGTCACGCCAACGATCAACATGAAAGGCATGACCCAGACCAGTGTGATGCCAAAGCGGTAGGCAAAACCGGTGTTTTCTCCATAATTCAATAACGCGCCCAACTGCGGGTCGAGTTTTGAGACGATGGCCGGGTTGAGCTGCATTGGTATGGCGATCGTCAGCCAGGCAAAACCCACGGCGGCCAGAGCCCAAAAGAAAATGCCAAGCAGGCTGCTTTTCAGGCTCGCTGTCAGCCAGCCGCAGACTCCGCCGATCAAGACGCACAGGGTCACGCCGATCAACGCCATGGACCAGGGAAAGTAGGCGTGTGCCTGGCTTAACAAATACCCATCCCAACCCCAGGACGCGCCAGCGAAAGCAACCCCCGCCGCCGCGCCGTACATGATCCCAAATATTCGCTTGAGGCGCATGATCCTGCCCCGGGTAACTGCATCATCGTTTAATGGTTTCATATCAGCCAATGATCTCCACGTTCAAAATATAATTTGTTGTACCGGATTCGTCCTGCACAAGACGGATAAAATATATACTGTTCGGCATAACTGTCGCCGCAGTCTGGTTTCCGCAAGCCGTTGAAAAACCAAAAACCGCGTTTCCATCCTTCCACAGATTTACCTGCGGTGTGCCGCCCGAACATGTTAGGGTGATCAGAACGGCCCCGCCGGTGGTTGTGAACTGGATCCAATCTTCGGGATCCCCGGGCGCCGAGACCACACCAATGATCTGCAGGGCGCGTGAGCCGGCCGGTGAAAAAACCGTCACAGCCGATGGAGCTTGCATCGAGTCCCCATCCTGTACTGCCGATGGTCCCGCTGGTGCCGGTGTTGGGTTTGGGCTTTCCGGCGCCGGCGTCACTTCCACACTGCCACCGATCACCGGCGCACTTTCCATATTTACGGCCTGCAATAATTGGGCAGTTACCCAGCCTTTCCCGTCAGGTGAGTTTGCGAATTCTATTTGGATCCACGAGCCGCCAGCATCCCTGCCTGTGATGAAGACCGTATCATTTGAGTTCAACACGCCGATCACGCCATGCTCTGGGCCGGGGCCGCTGCGGACGTTTATTTTTTGGGTGGTGAGCCCGCTCAGCACTGACCCTGCAGCGGATGCGATCCCAACCGGCGGGATCTCCGCCGCGGCGTTGACCTGAACATATTCAGCCCGCACCCAGCCTTTGCCCGCTTCGGCTTCAGTATAAATGATCCGGTACCAGCTTCCACTGGCGTCCTGGCCAATGACCTGCACTTTGACAAAGGGGCCGATCATCCCGAGTGTTGTGCTCGCCGTCGATGGACCCCCGCGCACATTAACCTGCGTGGTGGTGATTCCCTCGATCGGTGGGATGTCGGTGGCTTCAACCGTGTTCCCGGAAGGAGGCGCAGGCAGGGTTGGGGTTTGTGTCGCCGGCTGAACAAGCTGAGGCGGCAGGGTGGCGGTGAAAAAATCAGGCGTTGCCGTGGAGCCAGTTGCTGCATCGCCGCAGCCCGTGCACAGCATAAAAGCTGTAAGATACGCAAGGATCGTTTTTTGCTTCACAATTCAATTGTATCCAAGAATGGGTGCAGCGTACGGGGCAAATTTAAGAATGCCAGACCGTATGAAACATAAGTGCAACAAGTCGTTTCACAAATGAAACGACTGAAGTAACAAAAACAGCACCAGAATCAGAATCAGAGTCATATACAGAATCAGAAACAG
>CAYLOW010000457.1:0-2859 GCA_964385315.1 uncultured Anaerolinea sp. | reverse complement strand
CCCGAATTCTCAATGCGATGTTTCAGCTCGCGGCTGATTTGCCGAATCAGCCGCGAGTTTTATCGTGGAAACCTGACAGGTTGAGTATTGAGGGTATTTGTTGGTAGCACAAAAGTAGGTAGCAGAGCCATGTTTTTTTAGGTTATTCGGGATTTCCATCACTTACTTTTCATCCACTACCCAATTTAGATGCTCTAAGCCCGGGAGGTTCGTCAACTAAATTACGGATGATAGCTGTGCCAAGCGTTACCCTTAATAGAAAGGGGCTTTACACGACGCTGAAATAATAAAAAGAAATTAACGCAATATTTATGTGGTCTTGTTTTTGTTTTTATTATAAATAATCCCTCTTTTACTTATAATGGTTTCGACTGGATCACCTGAAATTTCAGAGGCCCAATTATAGATATCACTGGCAAAGAGGATTAAGCCATACATGAAAAAGAAAAAACAGAAACATATATTGCGCCTAGCAAATGCTGTCTGTTAGAACAAATTATGAGAGATTGCCTTATGCCGTTTCAATATAAACTAGCCAAACAGGTTACGCTGGTTGATTCTATGTCCTTATCGACCCATACGCAGATCGTGATATTTGCGATGTCTGAATAATTCTAATTTAAAAAATCGATGCCCCAACAATTTCAAGAAAGCGGTAAAAAGATCGGCGGAGGATCTTGGCGAAAGTCATTTCTTCATAATTCATTATGGCAGCTACCCACGATGAAAAACTAATCGCTGAATATTGAGAGAATATGATGAACATACTAGATATTAGAACAATCTTCATTGGTTATTCATTGAGCAATGCCATCTGCGCAGTTGTCATGGCGTTTTTGTGGCATCAAAACCACAGGCGTTTTCCTGGACTGGGTTTCTGGCTGGCAAGGTTGTAGAAAACATCGGGTGATCACAACGATGTTCGGACTGGCACCAGATGTCTAAATGAACGATAAACGATTCATGTCTGCTTTTCATCCTGAAGAGCGTGTGGCGACGGATCTGTCCATCCACGAAGCCCTTGAGGTGGACGTGTGGGGTACTTTGATCTCCGACCGGCCTTATCGTCAGACATGGACAAAAGAGACAGATATTAACCGAATGCTTGAGTATTAAGAGAGAAATGCCAATGGAAAAGAGACCAATTTCCTTCTCAGGGATTGACAGACTGCGCCTCAACCCGCGCCCGCAATTGCGCACGGTGCTGATTGTCGCCGTATATCTCATTTCGTTCATCCTTCTCGACTTTATTACGAAACAATTTGAAGGACTTCCGGGGATCGTTACCTGGTATCCGCCCGCCGGGCTCACTTACTCCCTGCTTCTGGTGTTTGGGCTAAGATTTGTACCGGCAGTGACGATCGCCTTATTCTTCAGCAGTTTATTCATCTATCGCATACCTCAACCTCCCTATTTGCTTTTTTTGTGGGCGATCATCCTATCTTTGATCTATAGCCTGGCCACCATGTTCCTGCGCAAACTAATTCGCTTCGCCTGGCAACTGCGAAAATTGCGGGATGTGGCCTGGTTGGTTGTCACGGCTGTATTTGTTTCAGCACTTCTTGCCGTTTTTTCCGTTTCAGCTTCAACCTTTAGCAGCGATATGCCGCAAAATGAAGTCCCCATGGCGATCTTCCACTGGTGGATCGGGGAAACGGTCGGCGTTTTATCACTCACACCCTTTCTGCTAATCTATGTGATGCCGTGGCTGAAACAGTTTGTCGAAGGACAACCTGAAAGTTTGCGCGCACGCCGGTCATTTCCGCGTCCAACGCTCTCTGGCATTGGGCAAGCGGCCAGCCTATTGATTGTTCTCTATTTGGTCTTTGGAATGCGCGTCCTGGATGAATTTAATCCCTTGTATCTTATTATATTTCCGCTTATCTGGATTGCTCTGCATCGTGGCTTGAAGGGAGTCAGCGCGGCAATCCCGGCGCTGAATTTCGGGATGGTGATTGGACTGTGGTTATTTCGATTTGACCCCGCACGGCTGGGCGAACTGGAACTGCTGATGATCGTCATTTGTATTGTCGGTTTGCTAACTGGTGCAGTCGTTACCGAGCGCAAGCAAGCGGAAGATGCACTGCGCGTGAGCGAGGGGCGCTACCGGAGGCTGCACGAAAGCATGAGGGACTGCTTCACCCAGGCCAACATGTCAGGTGAAATTGTGGATGCCAATCCTGCTTTCCTGGCGATGCTCGGCTATTCGGAACAGGAGGTTTTTGAACTACGCTACCAGGATCTGACGCCGGAACGCTGGATTGCATTCGAACAGGGAATAGTTGAAACACAAATCCTGCCTCTCGGGCACTCGAACGTATACGAGAAAGAATATATCAAGAAAGATGGGACGGTCTTTCCGGTCGAGTTGCGGACTTTCTTGCTGCGCGATGACGATGGACAGCCATCAGGCATGTGGGCGATTGTCCGCGACATTACCGAGCGCAAGCGGACAGAAGACGCATTGCACCAGAGTGAAACATTGCTGGAGTCAGTAATTGAAAATTTACCGGTAGGCATCTGGCGCGTAGACCGAATGGGGCAGATCGTGCAAGGCAACCTAGCGGGGCAGAAAATTTGGGCAGGTATCAGATATGTAGGTTTATCAGATTACAGCGTGTATAAGAGTTGGCGGGTTGCGACGGGTGAATTGATTCAACCAGACGAGTGGGCGGCAGTGCGCGCTGTCACCCACGGCGAGACATCGCTCGATGAGGAAATTGAAATCGAATGCTTCGACGGCACACACAAGTTTGTCCTCAATTCGGCGGTGCCGCTTCGTGACGCCCAGGGCGAAATTACCGGCGCGGTTGTCATCAATCAAGATATCACCAATCAAAAAAAGACCGAGCTTGCTCT
>CAYLOW010000456.1:0-2881 GCA_964385315.1 uncultured Anaerolinea sp. | reverse complement strand
TGACAGGGGAAAAAGTGAATGAAGAATCATCTACCCGACGGCTACTGATTCCACTTCCCGGTTGACGAACCTTGAAAGCCTGAGCGGATCATCGAAAATAAAACGTTATCCCCTTTTTCTGTTTTCTCTACCCAGCTTTCGGGTAAAGGATCTGGAATACAAAGCCATTTTTTGTCTCTTGGTTTGTCTGCCAGCACTGACCAGCAGCTGGAAAAAAGAGGGCTCTTGGGGGCAAGCATGGAGGCTACATTTTTATTGCGGAAGAAGAGCAGCGACATAGGTGGAGCTCCGTTACGCTTTACAGAGTAATCTTTTAAAATTGAATAACTGCTGAAAGCCACATCCCACCGGCTAAACCGGGTTGCGCTTACGTGTCCCCCAAGGCGGTACTCACGCTCAAAAGCGACAATTGCCCATGGCCAGAGATTAGCCTTCCTAAAGGATTCATTCAAATAGTCTATAAACTCAAAACTGTTCCGGCCATAAGGCTTTAAGAGATCATCCAGGATGACATCTGCCTCTGTCATGGCTGCCAAGTCGAGGCGAAGCCTGATTTCGTCTGAGTCCTGAGTTTCTTCGCGTTGAACCAGAATTTCAAAACTGGATGCCATAAAAAGTTCCTTTCCTTGTCCCATGCAGATCCATTTAGATCTGCCCCAATTGTTTTAAACAATAACAGAAGAGCATCCGAAGGTCAAGGTGTTCCCGAAAAAAAGCCCCGAATGATTATCTGATTTGTGCCATGATGGCTAGGCTGATAGCAGGATGGATTCCCCGTACTTATACAGGTTCCGCTTCCAGGTTTTCCAAATGAACGGCAACCCGGTTTCGCCCCCCCTGTTTCGCGCGATAGAGAGCCATGTCTGCATTCTGGATCAATTTCTGAATACAATCAGTTTTTTTATCGCTGGTGGCTACGCCGATACTTACGGTTGCCTTGAACTCACGCAGTTTTTCCGTATCACAGGGAAGCACCAATGTTTGGGATTCAACATAAGTTCTCAGCCGTTCCGCGATGGTATCGGCCATCGAAACCGGGGCATTGGGCGCAATGATCAGAAATTCATCCCCGCCATAACGCGCCGGGATATCAGTGGAACGAATTGAATTCAGGGTTATTCTGCCTAGGCAGCCCAGAAGATAATCACCGGCTTGATGCCCGAATTGATCATTGATTTGTTTAAAATGGTCGATGTCGATCATTAGGATCGAGAGGGGTGTTTCATAGCGCTTTCCCCTTTCGAATTCCTCTTCCAGCCTGCGGTCCAGATAGCGCCGGTTGTAAACACCGCTGAGCGTATCGGTGATGGTTTCCTTCTCCAGCAGGGTCACGCGCCGTACATCATTGACAGCATGCAGGGAGAATATATTGCTCATCCATACGAAACAGGCGCCGAAGAAAAACACGCCCGGTACGATCAGGTCGGGCAGGTCAAGCAGATGGTTCCAAAAAACCACGACATACGCCAGATAACCGATAATAAAGATCAGGTTTAAGGCTGCCATGCCATACCACCTGACCCGGGCTCGTCCGGCGGGGAGTTGAGTGATTAGTTTGCGAACAGGAACCAGGCTCCCAACCAGAATTCCAGCACCCCCCAGCAAAAGACTATTCGCGATCCATGTAAACAAGACTTATACCTTTTCATTAACACTGGGGTTTTTTCTTCCGTATCATTATACTTGTGTTTAAATTCACCATTCTTAACAATATTGTTTGGGGAAGCAAAACACCGGTTTGTGCTGGAGAAAATTTTCTACACAAACCGGAAGATTAATATCACGGCATAGATATTAATTGAATGGAAGACAGGAGCTCGAGAGCCTACCTGACAACTTTTTTCAAATTCACATCAAACGGCGGGTAAACCACACCATTTTCTGTGACGATACCGCTTAGTAAACGGTTGGGTGTTACATCAAAGGCGGGGTTGCGTGCCCTGGCATTTTTTGGCGCGATGGGTTCGCCGTGAAATTGAATACCCAGCACTTCATCTGGATCGCGTTCTTCGATTGGGATTAAGCCGCCGTCTGCCAGAGACAGGTCAATGGTGGAGGTGGGCACAACGGAATATACAGGGACGTTGTTGTCATGTGCGGCGAGCGCCAGCATGTACGAGCCTATCTTGTTCGCCACGTCCCCATTTGCCGCGACTCGGTCCGCCCCAAAGAATACTTTTTGTGCCTTTCCTGCCTTCAAAAAATAACCCGACATATTGTCGCTGATGATCTCATAGGGAATGCCGTACTGCTCCAGTTCCCAGGCGGTCAGGCGCGCACCCTGCAAACGTGGACGGGTTTCGTCTACCAGAACATGGATCTTCTTGCCCTGTTCATGTGCGGTGCGGATAACGCCCAGCGCTGTTCCCCAATCGACCGTGGCAAGCGCGCCTGTATTGCAGTGATGGATGATGGTATCGCCGTCAGCGATCAACGCCGCGCCGTGTTCTGCCATGCGTTTATTGATTTCCACATCTTCATCTGCCAGTTTTTGTGCCTGATCCAAAATAAATTGACGGATCGCAGATGCATCCCCCTCGCCCCAGTTTTTTTGGGTGAGAGATAATAAGATACGATCCAACGCCCATGCCAAATTAACCGCTGTCGGGCGGGAGGCCTTCAAAATGGCGGCTGAAGCATGCAGGTCGGTAATCACTCCGGCTGCTGACTGGGATTTGGATTCATATCCCGCGAGCGCCAGCCCAAAGGCGGCGGCGGCACCGATGGCAGGTGCCCCGCGTACCACCATGTCGCTGATGGCGTGTGCGACTTCCCTGTGGCCGCGGTAAGAGATGACTTCAAAACGCGCAGGCAGGATGCGCTGGTCGATCATTTTCAATTCGTCGTTTTCCCAAAATACAGTTCGCATGTTTTACCCTTT
>CAYLOW010000455.1:0-2883 GCA_964385315.1 uncultured Anaerolinea sp. | reverse complement strand
GTATGCTAAAAGTAAAAACAGAAGATGACTGTCCATATTGCCACACAGGACATCCGCTTACCATAACGCCTGCTCAGACAGCACTGACAACATATAGTGAAACGAAGAGCAAGCGAGGGAGGAAAAAGAAGATCTGCACGCACAATTATTTTTGTTCCAATCCTGATTGCTATTATTACCTTGTGACCGATGAAAGGATCCACGCCCTGATCGGATATGGATCTCATGGAAAGTATGAGTGCATTCCCGACTTATTTTGTCAGGCATGTGAAAGCAAGTTTACGATCCGGAAGCATACGTTGTTGTATCGGCTGAAAACTTTATCGAAGACTATCTTCATGGCGATGAGTTTGCTGGTGCTGGGGATCGATAGCTCAGCGTTGCAGGAAGCGCTGGGAATCCAGGAAAGTACCCTGCGGACATGGCTGACGCGCAGTGGAGCACAGAGTTGGAAACTGCATGAGCGTTTTTTCAAAGATCTGGCTCTTGCGCATATACAATTGGATGAATTATGGGCGAAATTGAAAGAGAAAGAACAGGCAATCTGGGTGTGGACAGTGTGCGAGTCAAAAACAAAAATCATTCCAGTGATACAACTGGGAGCACGTACACAGGATATGGCATACTCTGTGGTGCATGAGTTGAAAAGTAGATTAAAAGAGGGTTGCATGCCGGTCTTCAGTTAAGACGGGCTTAAGCATTATTTTTATGGGCTGACAGCACACTTTGGAGAATGGGTTGTTGTAGAAGGGGAGAAGAAGCTGGTGTGGCTGCTCGCATCTTTGTTTCAGTATGGGCAGGTGATCAAGCAGCAGAGAGGGTTTCGATTGGTGGGAGTGGAACATCGAATGCTCTGGGGCAATGCAGAAGAATATCGCTTGCGTTTGAAATCGAATGGGTTGAGCGGGAACATCAATACATCATTTGTTGAGAGAGCGAACCTAACGATCCGACAATCGGTTTCTAAATTGACGCGACGGACATGGGGGCCAGCGCATCTGACATCGGAATTGGAAGATCATCTGTATTGGTGGCTCGCTTACTATCACTTTGCTCGTCCACACGAGAGTCTGCGGGTCACATTACCAGAACCTATTCTCAGAAAAGGAAAGCAGAGACCGAGGCTATATAAAAAGATGACGCCTGCGATGGCGGCCGGGCTTACGTTACGGCGATGGTCAGTTAAGGAACTGATCAGTTATCCGCTGCTATGAAAGGGAGGGGGAGGAAAAACTGAAGGGGAATGAAGCCTGTATTATTGAAGGCTTACATAGACTCTGTCCACATTGCGGCTGTCGGCTGCACATACGAACAAAAACGCGCCCGATTGAGCGCGTTTCAATTACCAACCACCGATTGTGGCTGTACCTGGGTAGATCCAACCTGTGAACCAAAAAAACAAATCTAACCATGATGCGGCCTCGCTAGAAATTAGCGAGGCCATTCAATTTAATTTGGAGGCAACTATGCAAACAACTTATGAACCACGAAATACAAGCCAGGAACTTTCAGACCGCATCAAGGGGCATGTTGAAGAACTGGCCAACGCAACCGATGTCGCGCGCCTGAGTGACGTTATTCAGAATTACCTGAAGGCTGCTTCGATATTCCACCAGTATTCCTTCAACAACATACTGCTGATCAACTTTGCCTATCCCTGTGCCACACGAGTGGCAGGCTTTCAAGCATGGCGCAAGCTCAACCGCCGGGTTCGCAAGGGGGAAAGCGGTATTCCGATATGGACTCCGATCGTTGTAAAGGAGAAGACCGAAGGCTCTGAGGGCAAGTCCTTCCTGAAAGGCTTCAAGGTCGTGTATGTATTTGACATATCCCAGACCGATGGCGATCCACTTCCTGAACCGCCTGGATGGAAAAGCCCTGAGAGAAGCGCTGAGCTGCAATACAGGCTGATGACCTTTGCTCGCAGGAAGGGCATTGTCGCGACCGTGAAGCAGTTGGCAGGTGAAATTCAGGGAGTGAGAAGGGGAGGAGCGATAGACATTGCTCCCGACGCGGGTACGAGACTCTGCTGCATGAACTGGCGCACGAGTTACTCCACCGTGGACCAGATGCTCCAACAGAGCGGGGCTTGCGCGAATTTGAGGCCGAATCTGTGGCCTGGGTCTGTTCCAGACACTTTGGTCTGGAGTCCAGCGGGAGTCCGAACTACATTGCACTGCATGGGAATTCAGCGGAATTAATTCTCAAGCATCTGGAGCGCATCCGCATGGTGGCGGCTGAAATCATCGAGGCAGTTCAAACGTCTTGCGACGAAGCCTTAGAGAAACCGACGATCGATCATATTCCAGGAGACCAACCATGAATACTCAAATTTGCACGGATCAGGAAATTGTCACCAGTGTAGGTTTTATTGATCCAGCCGTTCGGGGTTGCTGAAAAGAAGACCTCATTTCCGCGAATGACGCTGATATCGAGGTCGGTTTCCCCGTCATATTGCAGTTCGCAGTGCTGGGCATTTTCATCATACGGATTTCCGCGATGCAGAATGACCAGGTCGCCTTCACGAAAGCGGGAGGCATTTGTGGCGCAAACCAGGCGGGCAATACCATTCTTGAACTGCTCCCCGCGCAGACCTTCAATTGCCCAGCCTCTCACGACCCGTTCCTGGATCTGGCGGGACCATTGCAATTGCAGCACACAATGCTGTTCGTCTGCTTCCTGCTGGACAAACTGTCTCAATCTTTGAAGGAATTCTGTTGTGGATACCATTGAAAACCCGCTTCTTGTAGGTTCCCGCAAGGATAGCACTTTTGTAAGCCTGCATATTTTAGGCGCCCGGCAGGTAAAGGCTTGCCTTTTGTACAATAATTACTCGATTGTTGTGTTTTGACGTTTTCGGGTATGCATGATAGTCTTGATGTC
>CAYLOW010000454.1:0-2883 GCA_964385315.1 uncultured Anaerolinea sp. | reverse complement strand
GTATTCCACTCCATTGGGCAAAGACACGCAGCGTGGCAAGATGGCGATTGACGGTAGAAGGCGCCGCATCTCGTCCTGCCAGCCAATCGCGATAGTCACGCACGTCTGTCGAAGTCAAATTTTTATTGGTAAGTTTTTCGCCGTTGCTTTGGTGAAACCAGCGCGCAAAGGATTCCAAGTCACAGATATATCCCTGGATGGTCTTTGGGGCACGATCCTGTTTTTGGAGATGCTCAGTAAATTTATTAAGCAAGGAAGGTTGAATAGGTGTGGGTTGCATGTAGAGATTATAGCAAGACTTTCTCCGCATGGCCGTTATAAATCTCATTTCGCAGGCGCATATTGTGTATGCGATTGTGAGACAGCAGAGCACAATCACAATTCATTTGCTTGACCACGTTGGTATTACCACCCGGCAGTCCATAAAAAAACAAGGGCGGACTAACGCCATCCCACATGGGCAAACCCTCGGTTTTTATTCTTGGGAGTGGGTGGGAAAGGGCGAGCACGATACCCTTTCTTGCGGAAGTTCGAAGAACACCCGTCTGCACAGAGGGGCCAGCATACCCACACTCTATGCAATCGCTTGGCGGGTACTCCTTGTTCACTTGCCCTTATGGGAATTATGCTACTCAGAACCGGAAAAACCTGCTGGCATCCTTGACTTTAGAGGCTGAATTTCATAGAATATGAACTGGAAATGAGCATTAAGCTAATATTTAGGTCATATCATGAAAAAAGGCGAATACTTAACGGCCATCCTGCGATCCAAAAAGACCGTTCTTACCTATAAAGACATCCTTTTATTATGGCGGGAGCAGGGTTCTGAGGCTGCCACGGTACGGCTATACCAGTATGCAAGAAAAGGGGACTTATACCGGATCCGCAGGGGTATATATGCCAAGGATAAAAACTACAACCAGGCGGAGCTGGCAACCCGCATATTCACGCCTTCCTATGTGAGCTTTGAAACGGTGCTCGCCAGAGAGGGTGTCACTTTCCAATTCTACAGCGGGGTCTTCATTGCATCATACCTGACCCGCGAGATAACCATTGACGGTCAGTTGTACTCCTTCAGGAAAATCAGGAATGGAATTCTGACCAATCCTGCAGGGGTGGAGCACAGGGATGAAACTTCCTTTGCCTCAAAAGAACGGGCATTTTTGGACACGCTTTACATCCATACTGACTACCATTTTGATCATCCGGGCGGATTGGATTGGAACAAAGTGTTTGATATCCTGCCAATTTACGGGAATAAAAGAATGGCCAAAAAGGTTAAAGAGATTTTTGATCAGGCGACTCATACCAGGTCACAATTATGACATTGAATATTGCAACCCATAAAACCATATTATTCCAAATCCTTAAGGATATCCACTCGGATACCAGCATCTCCCCATTTTTGGGATTTAAAGGCGGGACGGCGGCGCTCATGATATACGGGCTTGATCGTTTTTCGGTCGATCTTGATTTTGACCTTTTGGATGATACGAAGGAAGATGAAGTCTTTGAACGGGTTATCTCCATTATCAAGAAGTACGGTACTCTCAAGGAATCATATAAAAAACGCTACAACCTTTTTGCCATGCTTTCTTATGAAGATAAGGCACATAATATCAAGGTTGAAATAAACCGAAGACAATTTGGATCCCATTATGAGATCAAAACTTATCTGGGTGTTTCCATGCTTGTCATGGTCCCGGAGGATATGTTTGCCCATAAACTGATGGCCATGCATGAAAGGATAGGGAAAACCAGTCGTGATATTTATGATGTCTGGTTTTTCCTATCCCATCGTTTTCCGATAAATAGAGAGATCGTTGAACTACGATCAAAGATGACATTTGATGAATTGCTGCAACAATGTATCATTCAGCTTGAAAAAATGAATAATAGACATATCCTGGACGGTGTGGGGGAGTTGTTGACAGGCAGTCAAAAAGACTGGGTCAAGGCCAGTCTTCGGGAAGATACGATTTCATTATTGAAACTGCGGCTGGAAAACCAATAAAAATCTTCTTACTCTTTTTTGGGGCGATCATAGGAAGCCAAACTTTCTGAACTGCCCTTTCTTGGGTAATTCTCGACAAACACTTGGTTGAGTAAAATCTCCGTACTTTTCCTCTCGATAATCCTTTGTTTCCGCATCTACATCGTTCAAGATGCCTTCGGTATTCACAAGCAGAACCGAAGTTCTTTATGCAAGCTTAGCACAGAGCGTGGGGAGCTGAAAAAGTACACCAGGGCCTGCGCCTTTTGTTTTGCTCAAAAATTCCCACTATTTGTTTTTTGCAAACGGAAATGAGCTCACTTTGATAGTCGCGTAAGTAGCCAACACAGGTATTTGATGGAATGGCTGTCGTGTCACTGTCAGGCGGTTTGTCTCAAATCGGCGATCGAGGCAGAGTCCATGCCAATGCCGTGAGGGTGGTCAACGGATTTTGAACGGATGAACGAATTCAAGTGGATGGGGTGATGATTGTTGGGCAACCCGACAGGTTCGAATAGTGAGTTAAAAAAAGAAGCTGGGCATTCTTGCCCAGCCTTCGTGGTTATTTTTGATTTGATTGTGTGAATTATATGGATAACGCCAATTCTCTCACAAGTGTCTGCGGTAGTGAAATTGGAGAAAATAAACTGACAGGGAAGAGGTAATCTTCACCCGACTCGTCAATCACACGGATCATTTTGTGGCTTTCCGCTTCCTTATCAGATAGTATTTGATAAATTTTACGCGGTTCGAGCGAGGCTTCGTAGCCATTGTTTTTGAGACAAACAACAAATTGATGAGATATTTTTGTAGTCATGGTCATTTTCCTAAAATTCGTTTTACTTTAATGTCGCGTTTTCCAATTCCATGTGCTTCATACCAATGGATTT
>CAYLOW010000453.1:0-2885 GCA_964385315.1 uncultured Anaerolinea sp. | reverse complement strand
TCATTAACTGAGGCATGGAGAAATTATGGCATCTGATGAGAATTTTGTAAAATTCATCGTTGATCAAATTGAGAACGCGGGCAGCATTACCTTCAGAAAAATGTTTGGCGAGTATGCCATTTACAGCGACGGGAAGATCGTCGCGTTGGTATGTGATGACCAGCTCTATGTAAAATCCACAGAAAGCGGGAGGGTATTTATCGGCGATGTGGTTGAAGCGCCGCCCTACCCGGGCGCAAAATTAAGTTTTCTAATTGAAGATAAGTTTGAAGACAAAGACTGGTTCAGCGATCTGATAAGAATGACCGCGAAGGAATTACCCGCTCCCAAACCCAAAAAAAGCAAGCGAAAAAAATGAATTCAAGCCGGAGGCAATAAAAATGGCAACTATTCGGGAAGGCCGTAAGGCGGCTCTGTTGGTCGTGGATGCGCAGGTTGGGGTCATGCGAAACGCGTGGAATGCGCCCGAGGTGATCAGGAACATCGGCATTGCTGTTGATAAAGCGCGAAAAGAGGGCGTACCGGTTTTATGGGTACAGCACTCAGACAGGGAACTGGTTCTTGACAGCCCTGATTGGCAATTGGTGCCGGAATTGGCACCCGCGAAGGATGAATTGCAGATCCATAAACAGTTCAACTCCTCCTTCGAGCAGACTGTATTGGATGAGACACTGGCCCGGCTTGGCACAACGCACATCGTGCTGGCCGGCGCCGCCACCAACTGGTGCATTCGAGCCACGGCTTACGGCGCCCTGGATCGGGGCTACGACCTCACCCTGATCAAGGATGCCCACACCACCGAGACCATGGAATTTGAGGACGGCATCCGGATCGAAGCGGAAACCATCATCCGTGAGCTCAACATTGCCATGAGATGGCTCAGCTACCCTGGGCTGTTGAACGGCACGGAAACGGCGGTGAATGTTGATTTTGTTGTCCCGGGTAATTTTCGTTAAGGGCAGCCGGGTGCTTCGGTCTTTCATGTATGCAGCCCTTGTCTTTGTTCCGTGATCGATAAAATTTTGGCCGCAGGCTGGACTGTCATTTTTCATGCAGTTCGCCTTCCATAATAAACAGGATCCGAATGTCATACCCAAAACCAAAATTTATCGCGACAGACCTTGTGCCCGGCCTAACCTACCGGGTAACAGTGCCTTTTAAGGATTATGACGGCGTAAACCACCCTGCCGGTGAAACCTGGCGTTTTATAAAGAAAAACTTCCTGCCCTATGAAGACGGGTTGACCTTGTTCATTGAAAGGGATGGACAGGAAACATCGTTCCGCCTGCAGTGGCGGCTGGAATCCCAGGGCCATGTGATCGACAATTTTTCAGACTTTGCAGCGGAAATATAAACCCCGATATATTTTCAGCCCAAAGAGATGAAATAAAAAACGGAGAATGTCCCAAATGTGGTTCGCATGAAATTTATACCTCCCCAGATGAGGGGGATGGATTTGGGGAGACGAGTCCAGCACGCTGAACTGCGGCCTTCGGAGTACTGAAAAGTGGCAGACTTATGTTTGTACCCAATGCGGCTACTACGAAAACTACCTGACTGGCAGGGATTTGATCGCGGATATCATAACCAAGCGCAAAAAAATGGGCAGCTGGATAAAGGTCAGTCCTTAAAGGCTTTTTGGCGGGTGTATCTTGTTGAACGATTATGCTGAATATTATCTACCCTGGACCATACGAGACCCTGACCCCTGGCTGCCAAAGTGCAAGGAGGTCAATTGATGAAACATAACCAACCTGCATATTCTCGCATTTGAAGAGGCTGATCAGGGCATGATCAACATCGGCACAGTGTTGGAGAAAGAAATGAAACCTACATTTCGTGCTTGTGAAACCATGGATGATTTCGGGCGCGCCCGAAATTTTTTGCGCGAAGTATTCCTGCTTAATGACCGGCTTGAACACAGTTGGCACGTTGCGCGTCTCGATTACTGGTATTGGCATTACATCAAAACCTGCAAGATCCTTGAAGCGGCGGGGAAAGGAATGACTCTTTGGGAAAATGCAGATGGAAAAATCATTGACGTCTTGAATCATCCTGGCGGCGGCGAACTCCGCCTGCACGTCGACCCGCACTTTCGCTCAGCAGAATTGGAAAATGAAATGCTCGCAGTTGGGGAGGAATATTTCCACGCGGTGACAGATGACGGCAGGCGTTTTGTTCACCTGCCCATCTTTGAGGACGATGCCCAACGTCAGGGAATTGCACAGGGCCGGGGGTATGGCAGGCGGCCAAACTGGGGGCATTACTACCGCCGCGATTTGGAATCGCCCATCCCGCAAGCGCCGATCTCTTCAGCCTATATCATTCGTTCCATGGGAGGCACGGAGGAATATCCCGCGCGGAGTCTGGCTTTGTGGCACGCGTTCCATAACGATGAGCCGGATGAAAGCTACGACGGCGATCATTCATGGTACGCCAACCTTCAATCCGCTCCGTTATACCGCCGTGATCTGGATGTTGTGGCTGTAACGTCCGATGGAAGCATCGCCGCGTTCTGCACGATATTTTATGACGAACCCACGCACAGCGCAGTAACGGTTATGGTCGGCACCGCGTTCGAACATTGGCGGCGGGGACTCGGGAAAGCGGTCCTTACTGAAGGCCTGGTACGACTTAAAAATATGGGCTGTACGCGTGTTTTTTCCACCGCCCACGAAGAACCCGCGGATGGCCTGTATCGTTCCGTATTGGTTGAAATGAATGTGACTCATTCATGGGTCAGGGAATTAAGCTGACTATTCGAATCTATTTCCGCTTCTGCCGGAATTAAATCTAATGAAAAAGGAATGAAACATATGGAACCGCTCTCACTTATTACAGGCGGGCTTATTTTTGTCTATGGCATGCTGAATGCGCTTGCCGGT
>CAYLOW010000452.1:0-2890 GCA_964385315.1 uncultured Anaerolinea sp. | reverse complement strand
GTGGATCAGGCTACTGCAGCGGGTTACACCCTCACCCTGCATGTGGCGCTCTGGCTTCCCATCACATTGCTTGGCGCGTATTACATGACGCGCGAAGGGTTGAAGTGGAATGATAACTTGAGGGCAGAGACAGAAAATTAGGATAATGGTATTGCATGGGATTACGCACCATGCCCGCAATGCCATAAAAAGGACATACTATGAAAATAGCAATTATCGGGGCTGGATACAGCGGCATGGTCGCCGCCTATGATCTGAAGAAGGCGGGATACGATGTGACTGTTTTTGAAGCGGCAGAGTATGTGGGCGGGCTGGCTTCCGGGTTCAAGGAACCGCACTGGAACTGGTCGGTCGAGAAGTTCTACCATCACTGGTTTCAAAGCGACTCAGAGATGCTGGGGTTGATCCGTGAGTTGGGGCTGGAGAATAAAGTGAGATTCCCCCGCCCGTTGACGGTGATGCTATACAAAAACAAATGGCATCCCTTTGACTCAATTCTCAAGGCGCTGCTCTTCCCGGGGCTGGGCTTTGGGCTGAACAAGATCCGCTTTGGATTCGTGGGTTTGTATTTGCGTCTCACGAATAACTGGCGCGCGCTGGAAAAAGTAACTGCTGATGAGTGGATGATGAAATACGCCGGCAAGCAGGTCTACGAGCAGATGTGGAAACCGCTGCTGGTCGGCAAGTTTGGTTCCTTTTATAAGGATGTCAATATGGCATGGATGTGGGCGCGCATGCACGCACGCACCACACGGCTCGGTACATTTGAAGGCGGGTTTCAGGCATTTGCCGACCTGTTCGCGGGGAAACTGCGTGAGATGGGCGTGGAGATCAGGCTCAAAGCGCAGATCAAGTCCATTAAGCAGGATCCTGCTTCGGGGCTTTTGAACGTGGACGGCGAATCTTTCGACAAGGTATTGGTCACGTCATCACCCAATCTGATGGCAAAGTTATGCCCCGATCTGCCGGAGCATTATTTGAAAGGCTTGTTGGATCTGAAGTCCATGGGCGCGGTGGTGATGACACTGGCGCTGAAGCAGCCGTTATCAAAGGATGGCTATTATTGGTTCAATGTTCCGAAGGAGGAAGGCTATCCTTTCCTGGCGCTGGTGGAGCACACGAATTTTGTGCCGAAGGAAAATTTCGGCGGTGATACCATCATCTATGCCGGCGATTATTTGGAATTGGGCCATGAATATTTCACAATGAGCGATGAGGAACTGCTGGAAAGATTCATCCCCGCCTTCCAAAAATTCAACCCCGGGTTCAAGCGTGATTGGGTAAAGAAGATCTGGGTCTTCAAAACGAACTATGCACAGCCTGTGCCTTTGCTGAATCACTCGAAGAATATTCCTGAAATTCAAACGCCGATCCAGGGGTTGTATTTCGCCTCGATGAGTCAGGTGTACCCATGGGACCGCGGCACGAACTTCGCGGTTGAAATTGGCCGCAAAGCCGCGCGGCTGATGATCCGTTAAAAGGCGGAGCATTGAATAAGGACTTCATTAAACCAAGATATGACTCGGGTGGGTTCGCGGGCATCCCGAATCGCATCAAGGAAGCATTCGCCTCGGGAAAATATGACGCTGTTGTTTTGTTCTTTGTAGATGCGTTTGGCTGGAGATTTTTTGAGAAGTTCCAGGATGAAACCTTTATTAGGCGCATCGCCAAACATGGCAAAATCGAAAAACTGACCTCGCAGTTCCCTTCCACCACCGCCGCCCATTTGACGACGATGCACACCGGCCTGACTGTCGGCCAGAGCGGGGTATATGAATGGTTTTACTACGAGCCTTTGCTCGACCGGGTGATCGCGCCGTTATTATTCTCCTTTGCGGGCGCCAGGGAGCGGGACACACTGAAATCCACGGGGGTTGACCCGGCGGCTGTGTATCCAAAAGGTACTTTTTATCCTGATCTAAAAAACATGGGGGTGGAGTCTTTTAACTTTGGCATACGCGATTACATGCCGTCCACTTTTTCAAATACGGTGATGCAGGGCTCGGAAACGCAGGGATTTAAGACTCTTTCCGAGGCATTTGTCAATCTCGGCCGGCTGCTCGAAAAACAGTCACAGCCGACCTATATCCAGCTTTATTTCGACAAAATTGACGCGCTCGCCCACGAGTATGGCCCTGGAGCCCCGCAGACGGAAGCTGAAATTGAAACTTTTCTGCTGATGATGGAACATTATTTTGTACGTACCTTTATGGGAAAAAAGAGGATCCTGTTCCTGATGACTGCCGATCACGGCATGTCTGAAGTTGACCCAAAGACGACAACCTACCTGAATACCGATCCGCGTTTTGCAGTTTTTGAACGTTTCGTGAAGAAAAATCGCGCGGGAAGGCTACTCATTCCTGCCGGGTCGCCGCGCGATATGTTCCTGTATATTAAAGATGAGATGCTCGATGAAGCCAAAGCTTTTCTTGAAAAACGACTCGAGGGGAAAGCGGATGTTGTCAAGACCGAAGCTCTGATCTCAGACGGGTACTTCGGCGCAGAGATCTCGCAGCGTTTTCGTGACCGCGTGGGGAACCTTGTGCTCCTGTCTTATCCTACCGAATCGGTCTGGTGGTATGAAAAGGATAAGTATGAACAGAATTTTTATGGCCATCACGGCGGGCTGACCCCGCAGGAAATGGAGACCATTCTTTATTCTTATGAGATCTAACTTTAACCGGTGCGCGCCTGAAACGCGAATGTAACAAAATGTTTCATAAGTGAAACGCCCGGGGTAACAAAAACAGCACCAGAATCAGAATCAGAGTCATATACAGAATCAGAAACAGAATAAACCCGCGCTTCGGAGCCTGCAGCGGTTGTTCCTTATTATGTACGTTGGCGGGTGGTGAGTTGTATTTGCCACCCTTAAGGGTGGGCAAGTACA
>CAYLOW010000451.1:0-2915 GCA_964385315.1 uncultured Anaerolinea sp. | reverse complement strand
TGTTTTCTTGGCTTAGTCTACCCTTCTTTTACTCTACTTGTGGGTAATAGATAGGATTAAAGTGTACCTATAGAACATACAGATAAATATGAAATTTGGCCTTAATAATCCCAGCGAATCAAGGGGTTTCACCAGGTGCTTCCTGGCGCCAAACCATCAAATAAAAGCAGGCGTGTTGAGCTTATTAATATCTCTGATCCTCTCATCAGACATTACCTTTCAAGCTTTAGTTTGATTGGCAATGCATAGCCACGAACCACAGTTAATAACTCAAAATCCTCTTTTCATACTTCCTCAAGGAGGGTCCAGAATTACTGCCTCGCCAGCTGTGTCAATTTTGTTTGCCAACTTATGTGTATTTACTTTTTCTCCTAATCAGATCTTTATATCCCAAGATTAAATTCTGTCAATTCACGCCCAACGAAATCGGCTGCAAAGCACGCTGCGCCGAATACAAACGACGATATATGCCTTTTTCAAGTTGCATCAATTCTTCATGTGTACCGGTTTCACATATGGTTTTGTCATCCAGCACAACGATCTTATCAGCGTTGCGAACCGTGGAAAGACGATGAGCAATGATGATCGTTGTACGGCCTTTCATCAACCTTTCCAGCGCTTGTTGGATCAAAACCTCAGTTTCGGTATCGACTGAAGATGTAGCCTCATCTAGAATAAGAATAGGCGCATCCTTCAGCACAGCGCGAGAAATCGATAACCGCTGCTTCTGGCCGCCTGATAGTTTCACACCTCGTTCCCCGATCATTGTGTCATATCCCTCGGATAGTTGCATGATGAAATCATGTGCATTTGCTATTTGAGCTGCTGCAATCATTTCATCATCGGTTGCAGTCGGCCGGCCAAACAATATATTCTCGCGAACACTTCCATAGAAGAGAAAAACATCCTGCAAAACAATGCTTATCTGCTGACGCAGGCTTTCCATTTTATAAGTCTGAATATTCCTCCCATCGAGGGTGATCGTTCCGCTGCTCACATCGTAAAAACGCGGGATCAGGCCGACAAGCGTGGATTTGCCAACCCCGGTTGGGCCAACCAACGCAACAATTGACCGGGGAGGTATATCCAGGGTGATATTTTCCAGTACTGGATTTCCTGGCGTATAGGTGAAATTCACATTGGTAAAAGTAATTCCACCTTGCATTCGCCTGGAAATTTCCACAGCTCCTGGAATATTGTGCGGTTCTTCCTCCTCGGTCATTAACCCGGACACACGATCTGACCCCGCCAGGGAGCTTTGGATGGTTTCCCAGGCATTGGACAAATTCCGCACTGGGGCGTAAAACATTTAAAAAAAAAAAAAAAAAGCAATCAGGTCTGAGATAGGAAGAACTCCCTGAATGACCAGTTGACCACCGAAGAAGATTACGATCAACGTCCCCAATGAGGAAGTGAAATCCACAAAAGGCTGGAAGGTTGCCATCAGTTTAAGCGCATGTAAGTTGGATTTATAGTAACTGTCGATCCGCTCGTCAATCCGTACCGCTTCTTCCGCCTCCCGTGTAAATGCCTTTATCTCACGAATACCGGACAGATTGTCATTAAGCATTGCATTCAAATCACCAAGTTCTTTTTGACGGAAACGGAAGGCAGGGCGCACCCTTTTGGCGTAGAAATTCAACGCAAGCAAAATAAGTGGAATCGGAATGGTGCTGAGCAGGGTTAATTTCCAATTCAAACTTACCAGCACTGCCGTTACACCGGTGAAAGTAATGAGATTAACAATCAAATCGGGCAATGCATGGGAAATAAGCTGCTCAAACAATTCTGTATCGTTAATAACCCGCGACATCAGCTGCCCGACCTGTTTGTCTTCGTAATAACGCAGTGAAAGCCTTTGCATATGCTCGTAGATATATTTACGCACATCGGCAACCACGCCCCAGCCCGCGAGATGTGCCTGATAGGAGCGTAGGAATTGCAAACCCGCACGGCTGATATAAACTAACAGCACGATGATGGTCAACTGCCGCACCAACACCATCACGCCCATTTTCGCGCCGGGCGCGGTTATAGCCGCCACCAGCAGTTTGATGATCCAGGGAATGATAAGCTGCGCGCCGACCAACAGCAGCATGCTGATACCGGTGACGGCCAATGCCAATTTATATTTCCTTGCGTAGGTAAAGATCAATTGAAACGGTGTCAAATGAAAATCTCCAATCCAAAATTAAATAATGATCTTGAGAAAGCGGCGACCTGGCACTCAGGACATAATAATCTATATTGTCAGGACCGTAATTTGACCGATATACAAGTGGTGAAAGAATCCCTTTGCTTCCAATAATTATTGGTGAGTGCCCTGCTCGACAATTTCGACATCCTGGATCACGACCACCTTATCCGCGTCGCGGATGGTGGACAGGCGGTGGGCAATGACGAAACTCGTTCGACCTTTCATCAGGCGCAATAATGCTTTTTGGATTCTCACCTCGGTACGTGTGTCCACGCTGGAAGCGGCTTCATCAAGGATTAGGATACTTGGATCAGACAGAACAGAACGGGCAATAGTCATCAACTGTCGTTGTCCCTGACTAAGATTGTTTGCACGTTCTGAAAGCCTTGTCTGGTAACCTAGCGGCAGTTGCCAAGAAAATCGGGAGCACCAATAACGCAAGATGGCTATCTGTGATAAACATCAAAATCAAACTGCCTACCATAAATAGCGGTGCGCGCGTGCCGATACGCAAGAAAACCTGCACCATACGTTGAAATGCAGTCATATCGCTCGAAAGACGTACCATCAACTGTCCCGTATTCAAATGATCGAGGTTCCCGAGGGAAAATGATTGTAATTTAAGAAAGAGTACTCACGCAGATCCGTGGCTATGCCCTCACCAACCAGAATGGAGAAAAGGTTATTGGCAAGAGCAAATAGGGTTTGCATTACCGAA
>CAYLOW010000450.1:0-2944 GCA_964385315.1 uncultured Anaerolinea sp. | reverse complement strand
TTCCATGTCTGGAGCGATGCGCTGGAAGAGATCGGGGATAAGCTAAATGTGAGCGTAAAAGTCGGGATGGTGAAGTAGGCCGCCGGTTGATGATGGCTGCCAATTTTCGCCAGGCCTGGTATGCACCTGTTTTTTCCAGCGTGCTTGAAAACCGCAAGGAGGGATCGATCATTTTCGGCGCAGGTGCGGTGCATTTGGGATTAACCCTGGCGGGTTTGCCCGGGTGGACATGTCCCATCCGCGCATTGACCGGAGTTCCATGCCCGGGCTGCGGTCTTACTCATGCAGTGTTGCAGATCCTGCAAGGTGATGTAATCTCTTCACTGCAAACGCACGCTTTTGCCCCCGTTGCGCTGCTTGCGCCGGGTGTCATGCTTGCGGCATTGGTTCTCCCTGAAAGATACAGGCAGGGGGTGATCTCCATCGTCAGTAACCTTGAAGTCCGCGGCGGGTTAACGTCATTGATATTGTCCGCCCTGATGTTGTATTGGGCGATAAGGCTAATGGGAGTGATCCCATTCCCTGAATTTTAGGAACAAAGGAGAATTAAAATGCTTGGAACAATTGGTTCATTCATCGCTTTTGTCGCAGGAATTATGGTATTGGTCAAACTCTTCCAAACCGAGGGTATTGGGAAGGGCCTCCTTGGTTTGATCTGCATGCTTTATACCTTCATTTGGGGTTGGCAGAATATCAAGAAGGAAGAACTGCAGCTCAAAACCTGGATGTATGTCTGGAGCGGCGCGATCCTTCTCGGCATCATCCTCAATGTTGTCTCAAGCTCGGTCGACGGCTAATTATCCTTTCGTATCAAAAAGGACTGTCCTCTTTTGGACAGTCCTTTTTGATCAAGCAAGTCGTTGGCAAATTGATTGTAGAGATCTTTTCGAGAGGTCAATGAATGACCAGCGCGGAGGCACCCAGGATGACGAAAATAAGCCGCGCATTGTTTATCAGCATCAAGATGATGAAGACCAGGAGGGTGGTCTGAAACCACTTCCTGCCTGAATATTCCTTCCAGCCAAGCGCGAGGAAGAAGGTGATGGCATAGGTCCAGTTGGTGGCGTATAGGAAGAGTTCCTTGCCGAATATCAGGTGAAAGAAAAAACTGTAAAGAATGATGAGAATGAAGGAAATGGAAAACCAGTTGTCCTCTTTCTTGAAATTCTTTAGGAATCCCAAAACGCCCAGCCCCGCGAGCAGCAGCCAGCCCACGGCCACTGCGGTGCCGAAAGCCGTCTTATATTCACTGAAGCGCATGTGATCCGGGTCATGGGGGTAGACCTTGCGATTCACATCCACCATCCAGATCTTCAGAAATTCCAACTCACGTGAGATCACCAGCGGGTCGGGGGCGACAAAACTGTAGGCGAACATCACCCTGCCCACGACCGCCGCCCGCCTGATGGAGGGCTCAAATGTATTGCGCCCTTCCGTGCCGTAGGAGGAGGGGTCAAAGAAGTAAGGCTGGGAATTTGGATACACCACATTATTCAGCAGGGTCAGCGGGATGGAGAGCGCGAGGATCACCGCGCCAAAGATGATCCACTGTTTCAGACTGCGTCTTTGCAAGGCGAATACAATGCCCGGCTGGATCACACTCGAGAGTGTGATGCCAAACGAAAGGATCCCCGCGGCGATGAACACATAAAACGGGGTGTCTTTCAACAGCAGGACCACCACGGCCATGGCGATCACAACCAGGAAAATATAGGTTTCCAATAGGGAACCATAGATCAGGTGCGCGGCAGACCCGCCTAGCAGGGATGCGGCCAGCATGGCGTAAACTGTATTCCCCGTCTTCTGCCTGACAAAGTACCACGCGAAAAATACACACAACGCGCCGCAGGATGCAACCAGAAGGAATGCAGTTGCAAAGCGGTCATATCTTAAAAATAGCGAGGTGAAAGCGATGATCGGGCGGATGATGATCAAAACGAACGGGTGAACCGACCGCCAGTAGTAATCCTGGTAGGCATCTGTCGCAAAGCGGGTGCGCCACAGCCAGCCGTCGGAGTCGAAGAATATATCATCGACATTGAAGGCGGGCTGATTGATGATGAACGAGAATATGAAATACACCGCGAAGAAAAAACCGGAAACGAAAAGTCCGGCGGCATTTTCATTCACAAAATGGTAAATGGCTGTTTGCTGAAAGCCCGCTTGTTTGAGAAACCCCGTTGTGAAAACCAGCGCCGGGAGGGCCAGCAGGATGGCGCCGATAAATGGCACGGTCTGCCCCTTTTCGAGGAGGACATAGGGCATATCGAATAGGGCGGGAAATCGCTGCGCCGCGAGGAAGATCGCGACCACAAAGACCATCAGAGCCAACGACAGGGATAAGGCGACCAGGAAACCCCAGCGGTTTGAGGCGTAAAGACCTTCAGCCTTTCCGAGCAGGCGGTATAAGAATGCCCCGGCGAGGATCTGGAAAAGCATCGTAAGCAGGAGGATCGAAATAAATGCGGGGTAATAGTTCCCCAAAAAACCACAAACGAAATACGCGGCAGGAACAGCGAAGCTCCACGCGGTGAATAGGCGGGGAGAAAATGATCCTATCATTTTTTGGAGGGACAGGGAGGGGGCGGTCTGGCTGGATGGGAGGTGAAATCTCATGGATGGCTCAAGGGAGTTTTGTTTTCGAATCCATTATATACCGGCTGCCGGGAAGCCGGTCAGCGCGGCGAGAGGTACCGATAATACAATGATTGCCGGACATCGCCGATAAAATTTTTGACAAGTTTGTCCTTCAACCGCGAGAACGAATAGATGTAATCTGCGGTCAGTTCATTGGGATGCACATATTCGGGAGCGCCCCCTTTTTCCATGGTCAGGGCGGGCTCGGGGACTGGCACGGCACGCTGGCTTTTGTCCAACAGATAGTATTGTGTCGTGCGAACCAGGGAGCGGTTGATCTCATAAACCGGGGTCAGGGCGCCAATCA
>CAYLOW010000449.1:0-2950 GCA_964385315.1 uncultured Anaerolinea sp. | reverse complement strand
GGACCCGGAGAATATAAAATTGGCAGACCGGCATTGACCGCATCAATCATGCCTTCGTTCATGATCGCTATCTTGAAAGGTGAAATGGGCGTGACAATCCCAAGCATGCTCGGTTTTTGGCGCAAAACATCCTCACCGCCTGAGGCAGCTGCTGCCATTGCCAGCAGGCTTTGTGTAAACGGTCTCTCAAGAATATTGAGCACGGTTGGCTTGGTTGTGTTGCGGAAGATCGCATCAAAGTCATGAAAGAAGGTATGACCGGTAGGCATATCACCCGACATGCACAGCGTTTGAACAAAGTTTATATGCGACAACGCATGTCCGACACGGGTATTGTTGATCATGTCTTGTTTTTTTGGCTGCCGCGAATGACGAAGCTCGTAGTCCCAAAAAAGAGGCTCGGAGGTGCCTCCCATGCCATAATATGTATTGCCTAATTCAATATGTAAATCCCTGGCAGGGTCATTCCGACCATACAATACAAAGGATTTGGGCGCTGACTTGATTGCCCAATCGACCAGTTCTTCAGGAACTCGAATTGTGCGGGCGGAGCGATCAACGATTGCACCGCCTTTGGCGAAAATATCCAGGAACAAATCTGATTCACTGAAAAATCCTGGATCCATCAATAGATCCAATGAAGCCCGATAGATTGTTTCCAAATCGGTTTCTGAAAGAATGGTCAAGGAACCACCACGAGCGCCTAGTTTCATGTCAAAACTCCTGTTATAAGATTTTGTATTCGTGCTTTGATAATCTAATCTGCAATTATGCAGAAAGACAAATTAGGAAACAGCAAAAATCCATCAAGTCCGGTGGAGGGGGGCGGTTGAACCACGCAGTAATAATTCAAAGCCGATTTGCATAAACAGAGGCGGTTTATCCATTTCAGCAGGATTTTGTATGCGATTCAAAAGCAGGTTGACCGCCACTTCAGCGAGATGGGTATGTTTAATGGCAATTGCCGAGATGGGCGGTTTGGATAATTGAAACCATTCCAGGTCATCAAAACATATCAACGATATTTCATCGGGAATATTCACCTTATGTAGACTCAATGTTTTCATGACGCCCGCCATTAATGCGTTACTGGCAACAAATATGGCTGTCGGCGGCTGCGGCAATTGCAACAAGGCTTCAGCGGATGCAGATCCATGTTCGCCATTAACCGAACCCATTTTTATCAGGGCCTCATCGCTCTGGACATTGGCACCCTCCAGGGCTTTTAAATATCCCTGCAGACGCTCATTATTACTGCTGTGAGCGATATTCCATCCGATCAAGCCAATACGGGTATGACCAAGTTGCAGCAGGTGGCTGGTGGCGGCTTTTGCACCGGCAAAATCTTCAAAAACTATGGTTGGCAGGCGGTTGCCCTCCCCTTTGCGGACAATCGATACTGCGGGAATGCGCCTGTTTATCAATGTGTCAATCAATTTTTTGTCGGCAGCGGTGGGCACCCAGATCAACCCATCCACATTGTGACCGACCAGCTGACGAAACGTGTTTTTTTCCACAACCGGGTTATCGCGAGTGGATGACAACAGTAATTGATAACCATTGGTATTAAGCAACTGGCTGACATCATCAGCGAGCGCTGTGTAATATGCGTTCAACAAATTGGGGATGAGCAAGCCGATTGTATGGCTTCGCCGCTGGCGCAAACTCTTGGCGTTAAGGTTGGGCTGATAGTTCAGTTTTTCAGCGGCTTTTTGAACACGGGCTCGAATATCATCAGAGTAGTAACCTGAATCATTAAGAACCCGGGAAACCGTAGCAACCGATGTTCGGGCGGCTACAGCCACATCTTTCAGATTGGCGCGCTTTCGATTATCAGACTTCACTGCGATTCACCTTGAGGTCAAAAGGCCCGCTTGCTTCAATCCAGGATGCGATCGAAGCGGCGCGCTCAATCGAGTTGTGACTCATGAACAGGTCGACAATGCCTAAAATGATCGGCCGATCAATTTTTTCAAACAGATTTTGCATATATGCGTGGAAATCAGATTCGGAAACCCATTCTTCAAGAATTGGTGAGGGTATGGCTCCCCAGATCAGCGGACCTTTATCCCAGGCGGTCCACGCCTCTTCAAATGTACAGCGTGTCAAGGGAGATGGAGAAAAGGATTCACACACATCTAGGCCAGTTTGGGGTAATAAATTTAGCAATGGCCGCATATCCCCATCCGTATGGCTTCCAACCTTTTTGCCCTGTGCATGTAAAGCGTCACAATATTTCTGATACATCGGCAGACAATATTCTTTAAACAAGCGCGGGCTGGTCATTGGACCGTGCAGATTGTCGGGAAACTCAACATATGGAACATCAAGGCCTGAAATTTCCTGAATAATGGACATCATTTGTTGATCCAATATGTCAAACAAGCGGCGCACCTGGCTGGTATTTTGGTGCAGGGCTCGAAATAAGGGAACCTCACCAAGATACTCCAAAAGGACCTGTTGAAAGGGAATGCGGTAAAGTAATGGCACTACAAAGCCATGTTCACCAAGCAGCGCCTCTTCCTCATATATTTTTTTATACAATGGAACATATTCTGCTTTTTCCAAAATATATTCCAAAACCTGCCAATCATTTTCATCTTGTAGAAGATGGCGCTTCAAGTACGGGTCGGTTCCATTCAGGACATTATCTGGTAACAGTTTATGTACTAGAAGAAGCCGTCCGCGGGGTGTTATCATCTCCGTTACGGTTTCTCCCGCCCGGTCTGTGGGGACAATATCCCACATTCCAGGAAAGTTTTCTATGACCGGTTCGTAGCATTGATATAGTGACTCGTTATTGAATGTTGACCGAATCTCCACGCCGCGTAATCGAAATGCAAAGGGGGATGAAAACTTAAGCCGTCCAATACCAACCGCATCATGGACTTGATCCAATGTCATTCCCTGTAAATACCCCGGCAGCGTGTTCGTGCGGGTATGGCTTTTA
>CAYLOW010000448.1:0-2956 GCA_964385315.1 uncultured Anaerolinea sp. | reverse complement strand
CCAATATATGCCGTGGAATACCCTGCATCCTTCAACCAGACCGCATATGAGGATGTATCGTCAAATTTCGGCGCTCCCCCAGGGGCATGCGGTCTGTAAAAACCTTATAGTTATGCACATACTCGCCTGTCAAGATACTGACGCGGCTTGGACAGCATAACGGCGTGGTTAGGAATCCATTCTCAAAATTAACGCCCTGCTTGAGCAGGACATCGCGCACAGTCGGCATGTATTGAATTGTGTGATAAGGCTGATCATCCGTGAGAATGAAGATGATGTTCGGGCGCGGGTCGTTCAGCCGGGTTTGTGATACCCGTGCTTCGCCTTTTGCTTCAAAGATGGTAGGTAAATATGGGGCCGATGCAGGTTCTGATTCCTGTTGTGAGTTGGCTGTTGGGGGGGCTTTTATGTTGCTACATGCTGAGAGCAGGAAGATACCCGCAATGGATGAAACGATTTTTGCGAATTTCATTTGTTACCTTTTTATCCGGTTTCTAAGGGTTTTCGGGTAAATGAAGTGAAAACTATTTTTAAAACAGGGTTATATTACCTTTTCGCGCAGTACTGAACTAATGTAATCCATACTTGCCACTACAATGGCAATGGCAACCATTTGTGCACTGGCAGCGCGGTAGTTCAACAGGTTAATATTTTGTTGAAGCAGGAATCCAATGCCGCCGCCGCCCACGAATCCGATGATGGTGGACATGCGTACGTTAATATCCCAGCGGTACATGGTGTAGGATATGTAGGGCGGGATGATCTGCGGGATGACGGCGTATATGATGGTTTGCAAACGATTCGCGCCAGTGGCTTCAATTGCCTCCAGAGGCCCGGCGAGGATGCTTTCAACTTGCTCGGAGTAAAGTTTTGCCAGGCTGACGATGGTGTGCAAGCCGAGTGCCATAACGCCGGCAAATGGACCGATGCCCACAGCGATAACGAACACAATTGCCATTACCAATGCTTCCACCGAGCGCAAGGCGTTAAGGATTGTGCGGGTGATGGAATAGATGACCATTCCTATTGGCAGGGATTCTTTTGGTTTGGTAAACGCAGCAAGCAGAAGCCCAGCTGCTGCTCCAGCAGCCATTGGTCCCCACAAAGTGTAAAGGGGTTCGCCAATTTGATACAGCCATTCAATCAATTGCCCGATCAACCCCAATACTGTCGCTCCGGCAATGGGGGTCAGTACCAAATTTAGTGTTTTAATTCCAGGGGCGGGAAATTTCTCTGAACTTTGCTGCCCTAAACGCCCCATGACGCTGCTGAGTGCGCCTCCGGAAGCCAATGCCCCCAAGGCGGGGGTGATGATGGCAAAAATATCTCCCACTTGGAAGAGGAAATATCCCAGAAAACCAAATGACCCCAGCGTTGTCTCAAGGGATCGCCCGCTGCTCATCGCCAGGTTTGCGAGTTGGAATAACCCATAGAAGCCAACCAGAACTACAAAAAAAACGACAACCAGTCTGGCGAAGCGCTTGGACTGGCTTGGCAGGGCAAATTCCTCCTGAGGTAAAGCCCAGCGTACACCAAGCCACATCAGTGCAGGTGAAAGGAGGATGCCTGCCAGATTGACCCAGACATTCGACCCGACAGTCGCGCTGAAATTTCCAACCCCCCGTACGATCACAAATCCGATCAATATCCCAATCGGCCATCCCAAAATGGAAAGGGAGATACTTGTCAATGGGCTTTTGACGGTCTTCATCAGGTTCCGTGCGGCGATAAAACTTAGAGGGATGGCGAGCACGGTGCCAAAGACTGTCGCCAACAGGGCAAGGAATACGGTTTCGACGATCTTGTCCCAGGTATCGTGCGCGGTTTGTGAGAAATGTGGTGAGCCAATATTCCTGCGTAATGTGGCGCGGATATACTGTACATCATCACTGGGCCGCTTGGGAAGCTCCATGCTCGCAATGAAATGTCCGTCAGAATCAGTTTCCGCGTTTACACGTCCCAGTGATACTACATTGTTCGGATCACTGCCCGGAATAAAGCGCAGGGGCCCAATGGTATAAGGAGCAAAGTTGAAGCCTTCCACCTGAACCACATCGCCGGGGTTGGCGCAGTCAGGGGTTATGACAATGTAAGGCTCGGAGGTATTTTGATCCGCTGGTGATGCGCCTCCATTTCGGGGACACGGAATGTACATGGGCTGGTTGACGACTTCTTCCGTCTGGTCGTATTCCAGTATTTCCGGTTGAGCCAGTGCACGTGTAACACGGACCAGACTCTGCTGGCGTTTTTCGCTGCGGAGTTCCTCCAGATTAACTTTGGTGATCTGAAATCCATATGCAAATACGATCAGCGCTAAAAAAGTGAACAGCCCAACTTGGATGGATTTCCATGGAGATGACTTCTTTTTATTATTCATAGCTTTACCCTACCCGTTCAGCATCACGCCCATAAATTTCCTTGAATTTCTTGTCGTCAATCTCTGTTGGCAATCCTTCAAAGACAAGTTTTCCTTCGTTGAGTGCAACCACACGATCTGCATAGCGGTGTACCAGATCAAGAAAGTGTAAACTGCAAAGCACGCTGACCCCATCATTTTTGTTTATATCTTCAAGATGAGACATGATACTGTGCGCAAGAACCGGGTCAAGACTGGCAACAGGCTCGTCGGCGAGAACCATCTTAGGATCCTGCATCAGGGCGCGCGCAATGCCAACGCGTTGCTGTTGTCCGCCGCTCAATTCATCAGCACGCTGGTAGGCTTTTTCCGCAATTCCAACCCGTTCCAATTGTTTGATGGCTTTCTCGATATCTTCCTTTGGAAAGCGGTTCACCAAACTCCACGCAGGGTTGACATAGCCCAGCCGGCCGGCAAGTACGTTGGTGATTACTTTTGAGCGGTGTACGAGATTGAAGTGTTGGAAGACCATGCCGATCTTGCGCCGGATGCGGCGCATTTCCTCCTGTGAGGCGGCGGTGATGTCTTCGCCATTCCATA
>CAYLOW010000447.1:0-2979 GCA_964385315.1 uncultured Anaerolinea sp. | reverse complement strand
AGTACGATCAGCGCCACCATCAACGGGTCGGGCTGAAAACTGCGACTGGCGGTTACCGCATAGGGCGCGAACAGGTAAAAAGCCGCGACGGCCAGGGCACCGTCTGCCGAGGTGAAGCGCCGTGCCAGCAGGAATAAAAACAACGCGCCAATCACCCAGAAGGACGACGAGTAAACCCGCGCCACCCATAAGCGCTCGCCTGTGAATTGATAGGTGAAGGCGGTCAGGTGCTCCACGAGCTCGGGTTCGATCGCGGCGCGGATCTTCCATTGCTGGACGGCGAAACTGCGCTGTTCGGCGGGGACGCCGGTCAGGGTTTCATAATACATCCCGCGCGCCTTAAGCGCAGAGAGCAGCTGGCGCGTGGGATGAAAATCGAGCGGGAGGTCGGTCAGGTCGTAAAGACGGACGCCAAGCCCCAGGGCCATAAGCAGGACAAGCGCGGCGATTTGGGAAAAACGGGAGGAGAAAAAAAAGGCTTTCATTTCAGACACAGCCCCGCTATTGTATACTAAAAACAGGAACAAATAATGCTTTTAATAAAATGGGCGGCGGTTGGAGCACGGCCTTGCCGCTGCCTTCCGGTTCATTGCCTGCTTTTTTGATACAATAAAATCATGTCACCCCCGCATGGTGTGCGGAGTGAAAAGGAGCAGGCTGCGATGTTAAATAAACCCGGTGAAGAACTGATCAAAGACGGGGCGCGGGACGTCACGCAAAAGGATGTCGAAAATGTCATCACCCGATCTGAAGAACTCAAACGGAGATTCAGCGCCAAAGGTCCGCTGGCCCGCTTTGTGGAGGACGGCAAACTGCTGATTGCGGTCATCAAGGATTACCGCGCCGGGCTGTATCGTGAGATCCCCTACGGTGTGATCGCCTCGATGGTCTTCACGCTGATCTATGTCCTCAACCCGTTTGACCTGCTGCCCGATGTGCTGCCCCTGATCGGGCAGTTGGACGATGTGGCCGTGATGGGCGCGTGTTTGATCATGGTCGAGCAGGACCTGCACAAGTATAAGGATTGGAAAGAAGGGCAATAGGGGAAGGAAGGTAAGGGTTAATAAAGTTCCCGCATCTTTAGGCGTGTGTTTGTCATTTCGCGCGGGTGCTCAGATGCCAGCCTGTTTGGGATGAATCGGTATGAAGGTTCCAGATGAGCATATATAACTTTAAAGGATGAAATCTTATGAAAAAAACAGACCGTAATTCGCTGATCGTCTTTCCTTTTGTGATATTGATCGGCTGTCTGCTTGCCCTGGCGGGCAGTCAGCACGGGACCTTCCTTGCCGGGATCCCCATTTTTACTTTATCGGTCGGGCTGGCTTTTCTGATCCAATGGCTGGTTTTCATCCCGGCCTATCTTCAGCAGACTGAAAAATTCTTCGACCTGACGGGAAGCCTGACCTATATTTTGGTGATGCTGGCGGCTGTGATCTTCAGCCCGGGTGTCGATCTGCGTGCCATGCTGCTCGCGGCGCTGGTGGTGATCTGGGCGCTGCGCCTCGGTTCCTTTCTGTTCAACCGTGTCCAAAAGGCGGGCAAGGACGGGCGTTTCGACGATATCAAACCCTCCTTTATCCGCTTCCTCAACATCTGGACCATTCAAGGCTTATGGGTGACCTTCACCATGGCTGCCGCGCTGGCCGCCATCACTTCTACCAGCAGCAAGGGGTTGGATGTGTTCGCTGTCATCGGCCTGCTGGTCTGGATCTGCGGCTTTGCCATTGAGGTCGCGGCCGACTCTCAAAAAAGCCGCTTCAACGCGGCCCCCAGGAACAAGGGCAAATTCATCCAGTCGGGGTTATGGTCCCGCTCCCGCCATCCCAATTACTTCGGCGAGATCATGCTCTGGGTCGGTATTGCCATCATTGCCCTGCCGGTGCTGCAGGGCTGGCAGTGGGCGACCCTGATCTCCCCGTTGTTGGTCACACTTCTCATTACCCGCGTCAGCGGAGTCCCCATGCTTGAAAAGCGGGCCGATGAAAAATGGGGCGGCCAAGCAGACTATGAGGCGTATAAGAAGGACACACCTGTGTTGATCCCCAGGTTGTGAATCTGCATTCATGGCGGTTGAATTAAAACAGAGACAGCGTGATGTTGTCTCTGTTTTTTTACATCAAATTCTTTGCCCCAATTTACATTAGTGGGCCTGGCAGGTTCCGAACCTGCGACCAAGCAATTTTAGGCTTTATTCCTGCTCGGCTACAAACTTACTTATTCATGGTCTGCCTCTTATCTACTTAAGACTTTGCGCTGCCTAAAAGCTCCAGAAGTTCCGCCTTTCTACTTTCCAGTAGAAGCGTTTGGGACTTTAATTGTTTCAGGGTTTTATTGATCTCCGATAGTTCCTTCTTCCATTTCTTTTTATTCAAGTGATCTTTCCCGTATTTTTCGCTGACCAGCGCTTCCACTTCGCTGCGGATCAATCTCAGGAACGGGGCTCCATAAATGCTGTTTTCACGGTATTGTAATTTGCCAGCGCGGATACCTTCAACAATTTCATCGAAGGTCAAGCTAAATTCCTTTTCGGCCGATTTATGACTCAGCGTTGCGCCTTTCGTTGTCCATGGGGAATCTTGGGATGTAAATATCATATCGTAAATCCTTCATGCGTTGATCTTTTGGAGTATTTCCCTGTAAAAATCCAGTTTTGGATTCTTGGGATCAGGGTGCGACCACGTATCGAACCAGATACGCGCTGAAAGGTATTGCTCCGTCAAAAGGGAAAATTCAATCAACACAGAGCAAAGCGAATTGAATTCGCTGACGTGAAACTCGCGGCGTGAAAATAGAGGCTCAAGTAGATCCGATGCGGCTTCATAATTACCTTTGCGCATTGCGGCAGTCGCCAATGTCGCGCGGGCGAAAAGATAATCGGGGAAAAGAATGAGGATTGTTTCGCTAATGCACAACCCTTCATCTACAAGCCCCTGAAATTCCAAAGCCTGCGCCAGATTGTTGAGCAGGTCGGGCTGG
>CAYLOW010000446.1:0-3006 GCA_964385315.1 uncultured Anaerolinea sp. | reverse complement strand
GCCCATTCGCCGCACTCGGAGAGCTGCTTCAGGATTTCCTTATCGGTGATGGCGATAAAGTGCCAGGGCTGGGTGTTCTTGGAGGACTGCGCTCGCCGTCCGGCGTTGAGGATGGCGAGGATGGTCTCTTCGGGGAGAGGTTGGTCCGTGAATTTGCGCACGGCGCGCTTGAGGCGGATGGCGTCGCTGACGTTCATGATCTTCTATTCATCCTCATCAACATTTGATTGGGAAAGTAAATCAGCATCAATTAAATCTTGTGGTCGCCCTGATGCCTTTTTCGCAGCGATCAAGTCCTCTCGCGAAATAAATTTCACGCTGAGGCCATCAAAATCTACTTCTATGCGACCCTGCCAAGCCGTTTCAAATTCCACTCCTGGAATACCCATTAATATATCCACTCGCATTGGAGGGCGACCCATCTGGTAAAAATAGCCTTCTTCGGCAAAATCGGCTTCACTCATGCCGGCCAGCGGAGCGCCAAATTCTTTCAGCGCCTTATAAACTTTAGTTTCCGCTAACTGAATGGAGGTGAATAAGGGCAATGGGCCCAAACCATGGTAATCTTGTGTCGACTAAAACCAAAAGCCATGAGGTGAACCCATTACCGCAACCGATGATACCATGAAAATATTGGTCAAAATGACCGAAGGTCTTCCGAAGGGGACCAACCTGGCACTTTTACAATTTCTGTGGATGCTGATTAGTGGTGCATTGCTGCCACAACGTGGAGCGTTGTTCCCGGCCTTGAAGGCAAGTGGGTTGAGCGATGGTGCGACACGGCGAGCATGGGCGGCTTTCCGAGGTGGTGTTTGGCAAATAGCAATCCTGTTACGACTTTGGCAAGGGCACATTCAAGGATTACCAGGATGGCAAGAGCGGCGTTACGAAGGATATCGAGTGGTGACAGCGGATGTGACTGCGTTTTGGCGACCGACGCTGAAGAAATGCCCAAGTAAACACTATCATCCAATGGCGAACCGAGCGCTGCCAGCTGTAATTTTCGGGATCGTGGGTGTGGTCGGCGAGATAGGCGGCCAGCGAGTGGCTTGCCCACGAGCTTTTGAGCGAGTTCATCCGAAAGACAACAGCGAGACACGCTTGTGGGCAGACGTACTCAAGCATGTAAAAAGCAGTTTGGCGGATGATGAAATCCTGGCAGTCGATGCCGGGGTGAAGATCAATCATTTGCAAACAGCCGGGATTTATCGGTATGTACTTCGCCTGGCCGATAACTTCACTGCTCGGCGTAATTATCCGGCAATGCGCTCGACCAAAGGACGCCCACCGGTGTATGGTGAACGGATCCGGCCTTTGAAACGCACTTACAAAGGGAAGACGATTGCCAAAAGTACAGCTGATCGAGTAGAAACCTGGGTAGAAAATGGCGTTGAGATGCGAGCTGAGATTTGGGATACGTTGATTTTGCCAGGTGTCGTTCCGGGCGAGGATGCCAAAACCTTCCAGGCATACGCCATCTACGATCCGGCTTACGAAAAACCCTGGCTCTTAGCCACGCCACTAACACTCAATGCCGCAAGTGTAAAAGCGGTCTACCAGGATCGCTGGCCTGTGGAGCAAATTCCCTTGGCCGCCAAGCAAATGGTTGGCGCTCATCGTCAGTTTGTTCATAACCAGGAGAGTATCCAACGCCTTCCTGAACTGGCTTTACTGTCTGGTTCAATCTTGAGTTTTTTGGCAGCCATATCTGCGCCTGCGCCAACCGGCTTCTGGGATCGCCACCCAAAGCGCACTCCAGGACGATTTCGCCGAATGCTGATGGGTAAACCTTTTCCGCAAAGTTACCATTTACCAGAGCGAATTCGAGAAAAGGCCTCGGCGACAGCCCATTTACCGAAAGGAAACCTGGCTCGCCAGCAAAAAACGGCGCCTGCCGTTCCTTGTTTGACTATTTGACACAGAAATTTGTGGTTTGTAAGGTTCTACTATGCCCGAAAGCAATTTCCGGGTTGTTCGGCTAATTGCTTTTAGCGGAAACTAAAGTTATAATTTACATATACTTATCATCCACTCATCTGACGAAACAACAAGGAGACAATATGTTACATGAGCCAGCAAGACCTGCAGGAAAGGATCCCGCCGGGCCGTATAAAATGCGCCTGGGCATCTGGATGTTCCTCTTTTACGCCCTGTTTTATGTCGGGTTCGTCGCGATCAACTTGCTCAACCCACTGGCGATGGGCATAATCGTCTTCGCTGGGCTGAACCTGGCGACTGTTTTTGGCTTCGCGCTGATTATTGGCGCCCTGCTTGAAGCCCTTGTTTATAATGAAATGTGCCGCAAAAAAGAAGCGGAACTAGAAAAACCGGTTATGAAGAGGGAGGCATAATCCTATGGCTATCGCCGTTTTTTTCATTTTCGTCGTTTTCGTGATCGGCCTTTCTTTGTACCTGGGTAACAAGACGAAAACCTCAAGCGGGTATTATGCAGCGGGGGGACAGATTCACTGGAGCGTCAATGGCATTGCCTTTGCTGGGGATTACCTTTCAGCAGCTTCCTTCCTCGGTATCTGCGGCTTGATTGCCACTGTCGGCTATGATGGTTTTCTGTATTCCATCGGCTACCTGGCCGGGTGGATTGTGGCGCTGTTTGTGGTGGCCGAACCACTTAAAAGATTGGGCAAATACACCTTTACAGATGCCATCGATGCCAATTACAACTCGCGCGGCATTAAACTGGCGGCGGCCATCAGTACTCTCGTGGTCTCCATTTGCTATCTGATCCCGCAAATGGTCGGAGCGGGTGTATTGGTCGAGCCATTGTTGGGCATTCCACACGCCTGGGGTGTGGTTATGGTTGGCGCCATTGTCATCACCATTGTCGCTACAGCGGGCATGGCTTCCACCACCTACGTGCAGTTCTTGAAAGGCGCATTGCTGATCGTGTTCTCGTCCGTTTTGGTCGGAGCGGTCGTCATACGCGGCCTTTCGACTCAACCTAACCAGGGTGGCACGGTGCCTTTCTATCAGTACTCCCACATCCAA
>CAYLOW010000445.1:0-3008 GCA_964385315.1 uncultured Anaerolinea sp. | reverse complement strand
CGTGAATGTACATTTGACAGCCTGAATTCCACCCTGGTTGCGGCCATCCGCGCCCACATTGAGAAACATGAACTTGGAGATATCGCCGCGTCTGCTTTAATGTGCTGCGAGACGACCTCGACCAAACAAAAAAAGGGGCTGTTTGGCGGCAAAGCCGAGGTAATTCTGACCGGCATCCTGCTCACCCCGCAGCGGTTGATCTGGGCGGCAGGCAGGGAGAATGAAGCCCCCGGCGTGCTTTCAGCCAGACTGAGCGATATTCACGTGCAGGATTACGAAAAATCCGACATGTTCAAGTTGATCCAGGATACCGGTATCAACATATCAGGATTGCGTATGGATGCGGTTGACCCCGGCAGCGCCTTCATTGGGCTGGGGCCGGAACCAGCGGCGGAAAAGTTCAGGGCCATGCTCAAAGAAGCTTTGGCCAAGGCGTGACACGAATGGGAGAGAAACTATCCCGCAGGGATTTTCTAAAATGGGCAGGCGTCACTTCCGCGGGGCTGGCGCTTTCGGCTTGCGGCGTGGAAGCCGCCACGCTGCCCGACCCGACTGCGGCGCCATCCTTAACCCCGTTCCCCACGCCAACCTCCATCCCGACCTTAACCCCGACGCCAACACCGCCGACACTGGGTGAGCTGGCGCGAAGAATCGGCATGGATGTCGGCATAGAAGCCAATTATCTCGGGCTTTTTTCACCGAATAAAAACGCCGTCAAATTTTCTGATGCCCCCGCCGGGTATGTCAATGCCCTGTTGAATTTTTCGCTGCTGACCAATGGCTATGAAGGCGATCCGGCGTGGACTGACGATAAGCCGGATATCGCATTTGGATTCTGGCATGATTTCTCCCTGTTTTGCCGGGACCATGATATTCATCTTTCCCTTGACCAAATGTTTTATGGACTGGGACATTTTGACGAAGGCAGCCCGGCTGCCTATCTGGTGAATGCGCCCAGGGATGAAGTGGAAGCCTGGATGAAAAAAAGGGTGAAGAAGTTTTTTGAAATTCCCTACTTTACCCAGCTTAATTTTGTGAACGAAGTTTTTTATGGAAACAATGTCACCGGCGAAGTGGATTGGGTTGCAGACTTGAATCCATTCTATAACATTTGGGGCAGGGATTATGTGCGCCAGGCATACCTGACCGTTTTTGAAGAAGCCGCTGCAACGGGAAGAAAGGCGGGTGATGATCTCAGGCTGATCTACAATGCCCCATTGATCGAGTTTGATAATCCAAAAGCACGCCTTGAATTTGATTTCCTGGTAAACCTGAAAGAGCAATTGAAGAAGGAAACCGGAATTGAAAGACCCTTTGACATCGGGATGCAGTTTCACGTGCGGGACCTGCCGCTCGATCAAATGGCTTATTGGGGTATTCCGCCCGACAGGCTGGAAAAGGATACGCTCACAGAGCACTTGAAAAAATTCGGTGAACTTGGGGACCTGCATATCACCGAGTTAAGCATTTTCACGGCAGATAAAGTCAAGGAGTTGGAGCTCCTGCACACCGTTGTCGAATCAGCCATTGAGTCGGGTGTGTGCAAGAGCCTGACCATGTGGGGACCCTTTACGCCATCAGACGCCCCCTGGGCTGACCAAACAATGCGCCATTTGTTTGAAGGCGATTTCCATGACCCCAAGCCTTCCTATGTATTTGATGAGTTATATAAGATCCTTCAATCCTATGAGTCCTAACTGATCATTACCAATAAACTGGAAATACCCGGCAATGTGGTGATGACCCATGGAGGGTGTATGCTGCGAAAAATGAAAAGTCCGATATGTTGGACAGTGATCTACGCATTTCTCGGGGGCATTGTTTTTATCCTGGGATTAAACCTTTTGAGTTTGGTCCCGGCGGCATTTCGGGATATTTTTAAGGCCGGCCTGCCGGTCGTCTTTCTGGCCCTGTATTTCCTCTTGCGAGGATATTTCCCAAATCAAACCACAATCTTTCTGGCGTTTTTCCTGGTTGCGGCAGGCTGGGCGCTTGATTACTATCTGACTGGAATAATCAAGACCCGGTTCTCCCTGAACCCCGGGGAATTATCGGGGTTTGCATACACCATGTGTATCAGTACACTGCTGGTTTCCATTCCGGTGATCCTTGGCTGGTTGATGGCGGGCCGGGAACTGTCCACAATTTATCTTCAAGGAAGCGGGAAAATATGGGGAATTACCGCAGGCATCACCGGATTGTTTTTCTTCGGAGGACTTGGGGCCTTGCAGGCCCTGAGCCAGGGTTTGGAAATTAAGGCGATCGGAGCAGCGCTCCCTATGGCATTGGTCTTTAGCCTCGCGAATGGATTCAGGGAAGAGCTGGTGTATCGGGCGGTATTTTTAAGAAGCTTTCAGAAAAACATTGGCGTTGTCCCCGCGATCGTGGTGACAACCCTGGTGTTTGCCCTGGCGCATCTTGATGTCAGTTACACGCCGGCAAATTTGATCGTCTTCTCAATTGTATTGGTGATTATTGGTGCTGCCGGCAGCCTGATCATGATGAAAACCGGAAGCCTGATCGGGGCGGTGCTCTTTCATGCCGGAGCGGATATTCTGCTGCTGATGGGCTTGCTGTCTTCCGGACAGTTGGTTCTGCCTTAAGGGAATACCCCCGGGATCGGCGGGGAAAATATAGCGATGGAACAGGTCATCGATGACACTGGCATGTTTGTTTCCGGCTGCGTTTAGGTTGTGGGGGCGATTTGCGGTTTCGTTGTAAAAAATCAATGCCTGCACTTACCCGATGAGAAGGCAGGCACTACATGATTGCTAATATTTTCGTTCGCGTTGGCAGTATTCATCCCGAAAAAGCACCCGGCAAAGAGCCAAAAAGATACTGAAGATGAGTCGGCAATTTTGAAGCGAACCGGTTTGGACTTTGCGGAATAAAAACAGGAAGGATGACATGAATGTCATCCTTCCTGTTTTTCACATCTGCGGAAATGTGTCTTCTGGTGCTCCCGGCAGGACTCGAACCTGCGACCTATTGCTCCGCAAGCAAGCGCT
>CAYLOW010000444.1:0-3011 GCA_964385315.1 uncultured Anaerolinea sp. | reverse complement strand
ACGCCCTGAAGGATGCGGTCGCCGATGTCATGTCCAAAAACATCATTGACCTGTTTGAAATGATCGATATCGAACATCATCACCGCCAGCGGTTGTTTATAACGCGCCGCGATGGCGACCTTTTGCCCGGCGAGTTCAAAAAGGTGGCGGCGGTTGTTTATGCCGGTCAGCTCATCTGTATGGGATAACTCCTGTTCCCGGACCAGTGCCTGTTCAAGGGCTTGTTTGGCGTTGCGAAGTTCGCCTTCGATCCGTTTTTGACCTGATTGATCGGTAACGACAGCGATCGAGCCAAGGTAAGTCCCATCCCCTGCTGACCTGCGCGGCACGCCGGTGATCACAACGGGAACGGTGACTCTGTCAGCGCGCTGTAAAAGTGATTCATAGGTGGTTGTTTTACCGGACAGCCTATGTGCCCATTGTTGATCCAACACAGCATGATATTCCTGCGCTGTTACTTCCCTGGGGTGTTTCCCGATCAATTCGAAGGCTTCACACCCCAATAAGCGCGCATAGGCCAGATTGACGAACTCAAGCCGTCCCTGCGCATCGGAGACCGTGAGACCCTGGCCCATGGTGTTGATGATCGTTGTAGCGAAGTCACGCTGGGTCTGCAGTTCATTTTCCAACGATTTAATTTCCGTGATATCCACACAAGATCCGATATAGCCCAAAAATGTACCTTCTGACGCATAGCGGGGTACGCCGGTATTGAACAGCCAGTGATATTCGCCGCTGACATGCCGCAGCCGATATTCAACTGTGAATGCCTGGTGCAGCTTAAAAGCTTCCAGATATGCAATTAGGCAGTTATGGCGATCATCCGGGTGGATGCCCTCCTTCCAGCCATTGCCCATTTCCTGTTCCAGAGTACGTCCGGTAAATTCCAGCCAGCCTTTGTTAAAGTAATCACACTGGGAGTCTGTTCCGGCCTGCCAAACCAGGGCTGGTACTGTATCAGCCACATGCCGGAATCGCTTTTCACTTTCACGCAGCAAGTCTTCAGCGGCTTTGCGTTCTGTGATGTCGCGGGCTGTACCTTCGATTCCTATGACCGCGCCAGCCTTGTTCCTTATGGAAACAGCGCTGGATGTGTGCCAGTACCAGGTTCCGTCGGCATGCTGTACGCGGTACTCGATGCCTTCCTGGCGTAGGCCGGTCTTGATCGCTTGCTCCAGCCAGAGCAAACACCGGGTAAGATCATCCGAATGGACGAACTGCTGGAATGATCTGCCAACCACCTGTGTCACCGGGTGCCCCAGGAGGGAGGTCCAAGCGGGTGAAACGAAGGTGAACACCCCATCCGCAGTCAAGGTATAGATGATATCGTGACTGTTCTCAACCAGAAAGCGATGCTTTTCTTCACTTTCACGGTATGCGTTTTCCATGATCTTTCGGTCAGTCAGGTCATGGCTAAATACTGCCAACCGTTCCACATTGCCTGCAGCGTTAAGAATGGGATGGATCTGATTCAACATCCACCTTTCATTCCGGTCATCTTCAAAGATCACTGATTCGGCACTGGTTCGTGCCCGGTTGAGCATGGGGCTGCGGTTAGCGGCGACATCCCCCGGAAGCAGATCCAGGTACTTGCGGCCAATTATTTCCTCGACAGGCAGCTGCATGCGTTCCGCGCCGATGGTATTCACTGCTGTCACGATCCCGTCTGCTTCCAACAGGAAAATGGAATCATCGGTGGCATTGAAAATTGTTTTCAAATTGGTTTCGCTGACGGACAAGGCTGCTTCGGCCTGTTTGCGTTCTGTAATGTCATGAATAACTGCACCCATGCGGTAACCATCGATCGTTTTGATGGGGAAAGCATTATGCAGGATGGTCCTGATTTCACCGGTCGCTGTCTCGATCTGTCTCTCGGCCGATCTATTAAGTTGGGGCGATTGCCCGGTTTCGAGGATCTTCAAAATACCATCTTTGAGGGCATCGGTCGAGACCTGTTCGCGGCGCTCTTTAGGTATCATCCGGCGCTGCATGTCCCAGGCAGGCTGTCCGAGAGCTTCGTTCCAGGGGATACCCGAGATTTGTTCATAGGCCCTATTCCATTCAATGATGATGCCCTGTTCATTGATCAACATCACCCCATCGTTGGAAAGTTCGATCATGGCGCGGTATTTTTCTTCACTTTCGCGATACGCATTTTCCATGATCTTTCGGTCGGTCAGGTCATGGCTAAATACCGCCAACCGTTCCACACCGCCTGCAGGGTTAAGAATGGGATGGATCTGATTCAACATCCACCGGCCATTGTGGTCATCTTCAAAGATCACCGATGCAGCGCTGGTCAGCGCCCGGTTGAGCATGGGGCTGCTTTTAGCGGTGGTATCCCCCGGAAGCAGATCCAGGTACTTGCGGCCAATGATCTTCTCGACTGGCAGCCGCATGCGTTCCGCGCCGATGGTATTCACTGCTGTCACGGTTCTATCGGCTTCCAACAGGAAAATGGAATCATCGGCGGCGTTGAAAATTGTTTTCAAGTTGGTTTCACTGACACGCAGAGCTGCTTCCATCTGTTTGCGTTCGGTGATGTCCAACATGATCGTCAACAAACATTGGTCTTTCCCAATAAATATGGTTTCGGCGGAGAACAAGCCATTGCGCAGTGAACCATTTTTTGTTTGAACATCAATTTCTATATCCTTCACCCTGCCGTTCTGCTTCATTTTTTCAATTACTTCGTTTCGTTGTTCTTTATGGGCAAAGAGGTTAAGTTCTGAGGATTTACTCCCGATCACTTCTTCTCGGGTAAAACCAAGTGTTTTCAGAAATACATCATTGACATCCAGGTAGGTTCCATCATCAACACGACTCAGCGCCATTAGAGCCGTGTTGGATTGAAATGCCTTGGAAAATTTCTCCTCCGATAGTTTAACTTGGGAAATATCCTTGGTGACGCCAAAGATGGCCGGTTTATCATTCCAAAAGCCTCGCGTCACCCTGGTTTCCACGGAAATTTGTTCGCCCGATTTTGTGCTGATCGGGACGGGACAAAACTC
>CAYLOW010000443.1:0-3027 GCA_964385315.1 uncultured Anaerolinea sp. | reverse complement strand
CAAGCCGGAAGTGACCTGTATGGCACATTTGTCAAAGGGGAGATCATCAAGACCGATGCGACCACTGCCGAGATGGTCAAGCTGATGGAAAACACCTACCGTGACGTGAACATTGCGGTTGCCAACGAATTCTCCCGCTTGGCCGATAAATTTGGAGTGGACGTATGGGAGGCGATCTCAATTGCAAACCTGCATCCACGTGTGAAAATTCTGAGTCCGGGACCGGGTGTCGGCGGACATTGCATTAGCGTGGATCCGTGGTTCTTTGTTGAATCTGCGCCCGAGTTAACTTCGCTTATCTATCACTCCCGCCAGGTTAACGATGCACAGCCGCATTTTGTTGTTGATGTGGTAAAACGCGCACTTGGCTCCCTGAAAGGGAAAAAGATAGCTGCTCTTGGGTTGGCTTATAAACCCGATGTGGATGACCTGCGTGAGAGTCCTGCAAACGAGATCGTTCACCTGCTGCAAAATGACGGCGCAGAGGTCAAGGCATGGGAGCCGTACAAACCGGATGCAAATCTCGCAGGTATTACCATGTCGCCTACTTTTGATGATGCCATTAAAGACGCAGATGCGCTCCTGCTTCTGGTCAGCCATACGGAATTTAGGGAACTGGATCCAGTTGTTGTTGCAGGCAAAACAAAAGCCCGTATCCTGGTGGATGCCGTCAATGGCTGCAAGGATAAAGTGTGGAGGAATGCCGGTTTCACACTATTCCGCCTGGGTGACAATAAATCCATGATCCAGAATCAAAAAGCATAAAAATGAAAATTCTTTCCGTATTCGGTACGCGCCCGGAAGCCGTGAAAATGGCGCCGATTGTGAAATTGCTAGCCCAAACAACAGGCGTCGATTCGTGTGTTTGTGTTACGGCGCAACATCGTCAGATGCTTGATCAAGTGTTGAGTTTGTTTGAGATCAAACCGGATTATGACCTGGATTTGATGAGGGATGATCAATCCCTTGCTCAACTCAGCGCGAATATTTTCACCCATCTCGACCCTGTCCTTGAAGAATTCAAGCCGGATTGGGTGTTGGCGGTCGGTGATACAACAACAGTTCTTGCCACTTCTCTGCTGGCTTTTTATAGACGGATCAAGTTTGGACACGTGGAAGCCGGTTTACGGACCCATAATAAGTGGCATCCTTTCCCGGAAGAAATCAACCGCCGCCTGGCAACTGTTACAGCAGATCTACATTTTGCTCCAACCGAATGGTCACAGGGGAATTTATTGCGCGAGGGCGTGGATAAAAATGCAATTGTTGTCACAGGGAACTCTGTCATTGATGCACTTAAATTCGTATCGCAGCAAGTAGAGCCAAAAGAGACGAAAGAAATTTTGAAAAAAATGACAGGAAAAAAAATCATTCTTGTCACTGCACATCGTCGTGAAAATTTTGGCAAACCTCTGGAGAATATTTGTTTTGCATTGAAGGATTTGGCAGCCCGCGGGGATGTCGAAATTGTTTATCCTGTACATTTGAATCCAAATGTACAGGAGCCGATAAATCGGATCCTGCAAAATGTACCCAATATCACCCTGTTACCGCCCCTGGATTATCTTCCCCTTGTGCATTTAATGAAACATGCCACGATCATTCTCACTGACTCAGGAGGCATTCAGGAGGAAGCCCCGGCTTTTGGCATTCCAACTCTTGTTCTGCGCGATGTGACTGAACGTCCGGAAGGAGTGGAAGCGGGGACTCTCAAGCTGGTTGGGACAGAGACCAGCTACATTGTTCAGCAAGCAAAACGCCTTTTGGAGGATCAAGCCGCTTACGCTGAAATGGCGAAGGCAGTTAATCCATATGGCGATGGTCACGCGGCAGAAAGGATCATCCAGGCCTTGTTAAGACGGGATGGATGAGGCTGGCTTAATTAAAATTGCAATGCGCTGGTTGTCTGCTCAAGAGCAAGGTGAAGGAATGGGATAACTTTTCAGGGATTCGGGCATATTTGTCTTATAAGGGGAAATCCTGCAAATTATGAAACGCGACTTATATTTAAGCAAACCAATTATGAATGCGGCGGGCTTACTTGGATTCGTCCCAGACTCGCGTGTTGGAATTAACATTGATTTATTTGGCGCTTTTGTGACGAATCCCATCAGCTTTCGTCCGAGGTTGCCCGCCATCCACCCAGCCTTAATTGAATATCCAGGAGGATTCTTGCTGCACACGGGCTTGCCGAATCCTGGTTTGGCCGTTGTGTTAAAAAAATACGAAGCACACTGGAGCCGCGCCGACATGCCGATCATCGTTCATCTGATGGCTGATCGTCCTGAAGAGACCATGCGCATGGTGCGCATACTCGAGGGGATTGAGAACGTGATGGCTGTTGAGCTTGGTTTTGCACCGCTATTGGCAGACGACATAATTTTATTAAATTTGGAAATGTGTGCGGGAGAAATTCCGCTCATCTTTTCCCTGCCTGCAGAACAGATCTTTTCACTTGGTTCGCGTTTGATTGAAAAAGGTGCAACGGCGATCAGTATTTCAAATCCACGCGGGGCATTGATGAACGATAAAAATGGATTAACCACCGGCAGATTGTATGGTCAGTCGCTTTTTCCGCGTTCACTGGATATTGTTCGCTCTGCGGCGAGGGTCGGAATACCCATCATTGGATCAGGCGGTATATGGACGGAACAGGACGTAATCGATATGCTGTCAGCGGGCGCAATGGCTGTACAAACAGACGCCAGTTTGTGGTTGCCGCGGGAAGTGTCTGTTTGAAATAAAGATAAGATGATTAGTGGTCTCAGTGGGTAAGGCGGCAAGAGATTTGCAGTGCCCCTGTTCAAATTGAAAAAGGGTCGATCTGCAATCCTGCCCTCCCTCATCCATTAAAAAGAAACGAGTCTTGCGAAAAGCAAGACTCGTTTTTGTTAGCGGTTCAGAATTACAGAACTACGACGTCAGCAGCCTGCAAACCCTTGGGGCCTTTTTCGATGGTGAATTCCACTTTTTGGCCTTCCTGCAGGTTCTTGAAGCCTTCGCCCTTGATGGCAGAGAAGTGGACGA
>CAYLOW010000442.1:0-3036 GCA_964385315.1 uncultured Anaerolinea sp. | reverse complement strand
GTGGCGGTCTTCTATTTGATGCTCGGCGCGCCGTTCATTGCCATGTCGCAGATCACTGTGTATGCGGGAGCGATCATGGTCTTGTTCCTTTTTGTGATCATGCTGCTTGGCGCGGAGAGCCTGGTCCCTCTGCCTCAAGCTGTGCCATGGCAGAGGCCGCTGGCATTTATTCTGGCCGTAACCCTGGCCGTGGAATCGATCTATCTTATTTTTGCGCGCGCGCGTGTGACCACGGTCATTACCGATCCCGGTATTGCCGTGAATTCAATGGATAATCTGCGTGAAATGGCAATGACGCTTTTTAAGGAATTCCTTTTGCCTTTCGAGATCACATCCATTTTATTGCTGGTCGCGATGGTGGGCGCGATCGTGCTTACAAATCGGGAAAAGGCAGGACATAAGTCATGATACCTGTAAATTATTACATCACCCTTTCAGCCATCCTGTTCACCATCGGCGCGCTGGGTGTGTTGATCCGCCGCAACCCGTTGATCATCTTTATGTCCATTGAACTGATGCTTAACGCGGCGAACCTCGCTTTTGTGGCTTTTGGGCGTTCCTATGAAATTGCAGGGCAGCAGCCTTTCTACACAGGACAGATCTTTGTCTTTTTTGTCATCGCGGTCGCAGCGGCGGAGGTGGCTGTTGGCCTCGCGTTGATCGTTGAGATATTTAAAACCAAGAAGAATATTAATGTCGATGAGATGAATTCCTTGAAGGGATAGAAATTGGATGAATAAAAAAACAGATGAGAATTCAATTCCCTGTCCTCAGGAGAACTTATGCACTTAAGTGAAACAATTGGTTCAGGATTTTACTTCCTTGCCCCGTGGCTGGTCTTTGTACCCCTGGCAGGCTTGCTGCTTAATCTGTTATTCGGCAGGTTGTGGAGCGAAAAGATCGTGGGCGGCGTTGCAAGCCTTGCGTCGGGGACAGCGTTTGTTATTTCGGTTCTTTTGGCTTATTCAGTTTCGATCAATCACGGCGAAGTGATGCGCTGGCGTCTGGCGGAGTGGATCCATGTAGGCAGCCTCAACCTCGATTGGACCTTCCGCGTCGACTCTCTCTCAACTACCATGATGCTGGTCGTTTCAGGCGTGGGCACGCTCATCCACATCTATGCCATTGGATACATGCACGAAGACGTGCGTTTCAAGCATGACGAAGGACGTTATGCCCGCTTCTTCATCTACCTCAACCTGTTCATCGCCGCCATGATGATCCTTGTCAGCGGCGACTCATACATGATGCTTTTCGTTGGCTGGGAAGGCGTGGGGCTTTGTTCCTTTCTGCTGATCGGCTTTTGGTACGAAATGGACACACTCGGCTGTCCGTCCTGGGCGAATTCCAATGCGGGTAATAAGGCATTTATTGCGAACCGGATTGGTGACTTTGGATTTTTAATTGCAGCATTCCTGATGTTCTGGAGCTTCAACTCACTTCAATTTGATAAGGTGTTTGAAGGTGTGCGTTCGTTATCTGCGATCAACTCACCTTTGACTGTCGCGATTACCCTCTTCCTGCTTTTGGGGGTGGCGGGGAAATCGGCACAGATCCCGCTTTATGTCTGGCTGCCGGATGCCATGGCGGGGCCAACACCTGTCTCGGCATTGATCCACGCTGCGACAATGGTGACCGCGGGCGTGTATCTTGTTGCCCGTTCTGCACCAATTTATACAACGGCACCCGCTGCTCAAGATCTTGTTGCCATGACCGGCGCGGCCACCGCACTTTTCGCTGCGACGATCGCGGTTGGTCAATACGATATCAAAAAGGTTTTGGCGTACTCCACCATTTCACAGCTTGGTTTCATGGTCGCTGCGGTTGGGATGGGGGCATATACGGCGGGAATGTTTCACCTCATCACGCATGCCTTCTTCAAAGCCTTGCTGTTCCTTTCTGCCGGGTCGGTTATTCTCGGACTTGAACGCGGCCATCACCATGCGCATGTTCTGCATGCTGATAAGCCAAAGAAAAAAAAGAAAGAACCACAACATTCTGAGCCTCTTGAAGTGTTCGACCCGGGCGACATGCGCAACATGGGTGGACTTCGCAAGACCATGCCGGTCACATTTTGGCTTTATATCACCGGTACCCTTGCTCTTGCGGGTATTTTCCCGTTCGCAGGTTTCTGGTCAAAAGATGAGATTCTTTTGGAAGCAAGTTTGCATTTCACTGCTGTATATTGGCTGTTAACCATCGCTGCCTTCTTCACCGCTTTTTACATGGGCCGCCAGGTTTGGATGGTATTTTTCGGTGCGGCGCGGCATGATGCCGCCGTCCACGCAGAAGAAAGCCCCAGGGTCATGACACTGCCCCTGGTTGTGTTGGCAGTATTGTCTGTGGCGGGCGGTGTGTTGAATCTCCCCTTCGAAGGTTTTCATAATCTTGGTCATTGGCTTGCGTATACCCTTGGCGAGGTTGAGTCCCTTTCGCTGGATTTATCCGTTGCGGGGGTTTCCACTGTGCTGGCGTTGGTCGCGGTTTTTATCTCCTGGCTGATCTATGGACGCAATCCGCTCAAGGCAGGCCAGGCCGATCCGCTCAAGCAGCCGCTTGGGTTCATCTTCACTGGCATGGAAAATAAATGGTTTGTGGACGAAGGATATTTCGCGGTCATCGTAACCCCGTTCAGGAAGGTTTCGCAATTCCTTGCTGACGTGATTGACGGGCGCTTCTGGCATGATTTTGTGCATGATACAGTGATCCAGGGAACTTATAACTGGTTGAGTGAGATTGCGCTTGATCGCTATACCGATCAAAAAGGCATTGACGCTTTTGCGAACTGGCTTGGCGCGGCTGTGCAATGGATCTCTGAAAACATGCGTAAAGTGCAAAACGGTTTTGTCCGCTCGTATGCATTGGCCGTGATGTTGGGCGTCGTTTTGATTTTGGGATATCTTATCTTTAAGTAATTGCAGGTCATAGGTTGGAAGGGTGAATCATTAATTTTCTTCCAACAAAAAAATGATCTTGTATTCGAGGACGGAACATGGAATTTCTTTTACAACCTCTTACTCTTCTGACCTTCTTCCC
>CAYLOW010000441.1:0-3036 GCA_964385315.1 uncultured Anaerolinea sp. | reverse complement strand
TCATTTCCATTTTGGGAGTATTTTTTTCCTGAATTAAAGAAGACATTCCCCGCCCAATTGGATGGAGTGAGTGTGAAATCCTTTTACAAAGCCATCAACAAGGTTGAGTCATCGTTCATTCGCGTCAATGCAGATGAAGCAACATATAATCTGCACGTCATGCTGCGTCTCGAGCTTGAGATCGGCATGGTTGAAGGCCGGTTTGCAGTGAAGGACCTGCCTGAAATATGGAATGAAAAAATGAGCAGCTATCTCGGCATTATCCCGCCGAATGACGCACAGGGTGTTTTGCAGGATGTTCACTGGTCAAGCGGGTTAATGGGTTATTTCTCGACCTATGCGTTGGGCAATCTGGTTTCGGCGCAGTTATGGGAAAAGATCAACAATGACATTACAGACCTTGACGATCAGATACGCAAAGGTCAATTTGATGTATTGCTAGGCTGGCTGCGTGAAAAGATTCACATTCATGCCAGCAAGTATGACCCTCAGGATTTAATGCAAAAGGTCACTGGTTCGAAGATCGATTCCGCTGCTTATGTCCGCTATTTGACGAGTAAATACAGCGCCATTTATGGGCTTTAAATAAAATCTCCCGCAGGAATTTCACATGATATTCCTGCGGGAGATTGATTCCAGATAACCATGAAATATAAAATACTGATCTTTGCAGCCATCTTTGTTCTTTTGTCCGCTTGTTCGCAATCGGCGGTGCCTGTTTCTACGCCTTTCCCGTCCAACCACATTTCAACTGTCGTTGCGTTGACTGGGCAGGCAGCCTTTGCCACAGCCAGTGCATTGGCGCCCCTGCCAACTGAAACATTACTGCCAACAGAAACACCGCTCCCCACCACACCGCTCCCCACCACCACACCAACTTTTGAACCGGGTTTCACTGATTTTGCGCAAATTCGTTTCATCTCGCCGGGACCCATGTCCAGCCTGGTTTCCCCCATCAACCTGCAAGTCCTTCTTGTCTCAGGTGAAAGTGAGATTATGCGGGTTGAATTGCTTGGCGAAAACGGGCGAATTTTACAGCGTGGCTTGGAACGTGTGCGGCGCGATCCAAACGGGGGCGTATACCGAAATTTTGAACTCGCCTTTGAGATCCGCGCTGTTTCTGAAAGAGGCTACATCCGCATCAGTTCAAAAGATGACCATGGACGAATCCAGGTTCTCAACACCATGCCCGTGCTTTTATACTCTGTGGGTGAAAATCAGATCACCCCGATCGGGAACATGATGTACGAACGGGTCATGTATGAAGATCTGAAAGAAGGGGATGAGATTTTTGGGGGAGCGGTAAATCTAAAAGGGCGTTTTTGGCCAGTCAATATCCAGCCTGCTTTTTTGGAATTGATTCAGCCTGATGGAAAAGTTATTTCATCCCGTGTGCTTGATTTTAAAGGAACTGATACGGAATCATTTCAAACTGCACTACCTTATAAAATCACCGAACCAACCCTGGTCCGGCTTTCCATTCACCAGGATAGCCTTGACCTCCCAAGTGACCCTGAGTTGAAGCAATATATTTATGTCCATACCATGGAACTAATGTTGTATCCATGACCCGCAGGTTGTAATTGTTACGGATTGGTTAAAGAAAAAATCCCGCCACCATGTGATGACGGGATTTTTTAATCTGTAGAAAACTACTTCTTCTCTGCGGCTTCTTCGTCTTTCTTGCCACGCTCCACACTAATTCCTGGAGCAGCTTCAGCGGCAGGTACAACTGCGCCCTCTTCAGGAGCTTCTTCCTTGGCAAGGGTGGCGATGATCACAATATCGTCCTCATCTGCCATCACAACGACGTTCTCGGGAAGGGGGATATCCCGCACACGAATACTATTGCCAATTTCTTTAATGGATGAAATATCAACAGTAATACGCTCCGGCAGGTCGGTGGGCAAACATTCCACTTCGAATGCTTCCATGCGGTGTACAAGCACAGCGCTGTAATCTTTCACAGCGGAAGAAATACCCACAAACGCAAACTGCACCTTCGTGCGAATTTTTTCAGTAAGATCCAATGCGAGAAAATCAATATGTGTAAGAACACCTTTGATGTAATTGCGCTGTTTCTCACGCACAAGCGCGGCGTATTCCGTGCCTTCCACATCGATCGTCACAAGCGTGGATGATGTCAACTTGGCAAACGCCAGCCCGGTTGCGTGCGCGTCCAATGATATGGATATTGGTTCAACATGACGACCATAGATCACAGCCGGCAATTGTCCAGCGCGGCGCAGGGTCTTAACCTGCTTGCCAGTCACATTTCGTTTTGTAGCCTTGAATACAATCTTTTCCATCGTTACTCCTCGGGCGCCTCTCACCGTGTAATTCACGGTTACCTTCACCCTATCAAATGAATTTCTGAAAAGCGACCGCGTCGCTAAACATTCAAATTATTTTCGGTCAAATAACATGCGGCCCAGCAGCAGCATGATCCCGGCAAACAGTCCGCCGACCAGACCTGCGATTAATGCGCCGCGCGTATCGATCACGGTGGTGACATTTCCTTCAACATTGCGGGCTAAAAGGATGACAGACTCGATCCGCTCCCCCCGGATTTCCTGTCCAGTCACGATCCCCGCATAGGCATTTCCGAATTCGATATTTCCTGCAACCACCAGCCCCGCGCTGCCATTGACAGACATTTTCTCAGCCCGTGCTGCCAGTACCGCGCCGTCCTGCACAGAAACCACATCTGCCTGTGCAAACGCAATCATGGATTGGCGGGCGCTTATGCTGCCAGCATTAACTTCCAGTGCCGCAGTCTGGCTTAGCTCCACATCTTCAGCGTGGATCACCTGTGCCGAACTTTGGTGCATCCGCACCAGACCGGCATTAACGGTTTCCACTCCCACTTGCGAGAGATTGGTCACTTGCGGCAGGTCATTTTCAGGGGACGAATTTAAATCAGTCATTTTGTACTCTTGGGCAGAAAAGATGCCTCCTCGCGGAGGCATAAAATTAAGAACGGCTTGGATTGTATACTTGGGCGGATGTTTCGTCAAGTGATTTTAACCTATTCCG
>CAYLOW010000440.1:0-3067 GCA_964385315.1 uncultured Anaerolinea sp. | reverse complement strand
GAATTTTACAAAATTCTCATCAGATGCCATAATTTCTCCATGCCTCAGTTAATGATCATATTCGGATAACTATTCTGGCTCTCCCACGCGCCGGTTTGTGGATCAAGGTCCATTAGATAATAGCCTCCATCCACCCAAAGTTTTGTTACATAAAGCAGCGCCTGGGTATGCTGGTTATTAAATCCGATCCTTGAGAAGACGAGACAGCTCACCTCGCAATTGGGATATTTCTCTTTCCAAACATCCCGCCAATCCGGTTGACTGGTGATCTCAAGGAAATCAGGGGTGCTGATCAGCGTATAGCTCCCGCCCAGGTCCATGGTTGAAGTGAGTTTGCCCGCGACGGCATTGGTGGATATATAGTTGGTGATGATTTCGCCGGGCACATCCGGCAGCTGCGATTGCAGGTATTTCGCTGTGTCTGCTTCAGTCTGGGGAACCGTATCGGTAAAGGTCTCCTCCCGAACAATTACATTTTTCCCCGCCGCGTCCTTCAAAAACAACGCGTATATTTTGAGGTCATCCGCGCCTATGGCAGTTGAAGCAGTTTGGGAGCTTGTTCCCGCCGGGACCGGGGAGGGCGGGTTGATGACGGTTGCTTCTTTCGTTGGCATGGGTGCATTCAGCGCCGGCAGCCCCGCGCACGACAAAATTAATATAGGTAGAATTAAAAATATAAATACCCAGGCGTTATTTTTCATGTTTTATATCCTTTTTCTCTACCGTACAAATGTCGTTGCGAGGAGGGTTTTTGTTCTACCCGACGAAGCAATCTCCTTTTTTAAGAGATATTTCAGTCCAAAGGGAGATTGCTTCTCCGCCAAAGTACAGGAACGGCGGCTCGCAACGACATCTATACATAAAATGTACGGTAGAGAATTTCCTTTTGAATGATGCATAAAAAAGATAAGGATATTTTTCCACGAACATGGTATTTTGTGAACCACCCAACGGTCATCATTCGCCAGAGGCACCTTCCCGGCGATAGGGCACCGCATGGCAGGCTATTGGCAGGTTATTCGGAAAGCTTTGCGAGTTGATGAACCATTTCCCATAGATTTTGGCGCATCCCCGAATCGAAAACAGTTTGCGGCATGGGTACTTCCTTGCATTTTGAATTGAAATATTTTCCAGTGACTCCTTCAACCGCTGGAGAAGAAGCCAAATAAACCGATGATTGGGATGCTTTTGCGGCTGATTTGCCGTGATCAGGGCGCGTCATTAATTTAAACAAAGGAAACAGCCAGCGCATGCCCCCCGGCAGCATTTCGGGGGTAACGCTGCGGGTCATTTTTGTGCTGGCTTGGCCAGGGTAACAGATGTTAATGGTTACCTTTGAACTTTGTGTACGTTGGGCAAACTCGTACATGGTCAACATCATGGCCAGTTTGGATTGCGAATAGGATATCAGGCCATCGAAAGAACGCCCGGCTTGAAGATTATCCATTTCCAATTTGGCGGAAACATCGCCGCCCATTAAGTTAACCACCCGTGCGGAATGTCCGGCTTTTAGTGAATCCATCAGGAGATGGGTGAGCAAAAAAGGCGCGACAACATTTACTGCAAAGTTGGATTCAATTCCATCCAAAGTTAATTGCCGTGTGGATGCTGCCAATCCCGCATTGTTGATCAGAACATCAAGCCGGTCATATTTTGCCTTGAAATTTCCGGCCAGGGCCCTAATGTCTGCCTGTTTTGAAACATCAGCCAATAGCAGTTCAATTCGCGGGTTTCCGCTCTCTTGTTTAATTTCAGCAACGGCTTCCTGCCCGCTTGAACTGTTTCGCCCGGTGACAATAACCTGAGCACCCATCCTGGCAAGCGTCAGGGCAGTTTGTTTACCGATACCGCCGGTTGCGCCTGTAATCAGTACAATTTTATCTTTCATCATTTTCGGGTTCCAGGTTAATATGAATTGGGTCTATCCGCCCAGCAATTTATGCGCCCGGCTCACCCGCTGCTGCATTGCCTGATGTAATGCTCGTACGCACCTTTGATCTTTAAAAAAGAAATTCCATCGAGATAATGTCACCGGAGCCGATGTAATAAATACAGCATTGGTCGCCCTTATGCACGATCTCCAACAGGGCATCACTGGCCCCGAAGGGTTCCCCGCCCACCTGCATCTCGGTCACCATGATCGTCTTGTTCCTTTGTGAGGGGTCCACATCCCTTTTTTCGGCTTCTGTATCTGCCTCATGTCCTAATTTTTTAAATACCGTAACCAAATTCACTTTTCCCTGCGCTGATTTCAAAGTGAAATCGATCTTTTTGAACACAGGGAAAAATATGATGCCGATGATCACCGCGATCACAGGGGAGGAATACAGCGCCAATACCGGAAGGTACATCATCCCTCCCTTAAACCGCAGAAATACAAGCAGGACAATCAAAATCAAAGCCGGAAAGACCAGGGTTTTGAATGCCTTTTCCCACCTTCTGCGCTTGATTTCCTTCTTTTGGTTGTCCGAAACAAATCCCTTCTTGTTCTGCGCCAGGTCATCGGGGGTAAACCGGAAAAACTTTTCAAGTTCCTGGTTTCTTGAAGCGCGCGAATTGTTTTGCTTATGTTTTTCTTTTTGAGCTGCTGAACCCTTCTTCTTCCCGAAACCCATGAGGTTCGAAGCAAATCCCCAGATCATGAGCAGGAAAATGGGCAGGACACAAACCAGGGCAAAGATCTTGTCCGCGTTATTGGGCACGCTGACGCCATTCTCAGTGACACAGCTAATATTTGATACCGTGTGAGTTTGGTCTGTTCCGCTCCGCGAGCGTTCTACATTTCTTGACAGGATGGCCAGGCTTGAATTTTCCGAGCAAAACAGGGGGCTCGGGTCCAACAGGCCAAAAATATATCCGAGCAGGCAGCCCGCCACCAAAACATATGTAACGGTATTAAAGATCTTTACTCGCAGCGATCTATCCATTTTCATTTTAATCATCCTATAGAAGGGATTTTTCCGTTGATCCGGATCTATAAGGGTATGAAATTTTCTGTCCTGTCCTGGTTCTGTGACCCTGATCGCCCGACCCTGGAGTTGAACCAGCCAACCACAGCAAAGGATAA
>CAYLOW010000439.1:0-3073 GCA_964385315.1 uncultured Anaerolinea sp. | reverse complement strand
ATGATGCGGGGGTTGCTTCGAGCGAATAACAAGAGCGCCCTTGCACACCTATCCCAGTGTGTTTCGGGAATGACATGGGCGCAACACAAAACGCCCTAAAGGCCTTCAGTCCTTTAGGGCGTTTTGTGTAAAAAACTAATCTTCCGCGATCACGATGATCTTGTCTTCGGCAGAGAAGGTCACCGGTACGGATTTCTTCGGGTTTGTATGGATGCCGTATGCCTTGTCGGCGTTGTGGCTTTCGGTCATAACACGGTACCCGAGGGCGGTCTCACCGCATCGGCGGGCGGCTTCGGCAACGGTAAAGAAGTTAACCGGCTGGCCGGTGGTGACATAGTTGCTGACCGGCTTGAGGTAGATCTCGGCGCCTTCGGGGTCAAAGATATCGGTAAACACGTCCATCAGGTCGGCGTTCTCTGAAAGCTGTGACATCATCAAACTGATAAGATGTTCGCTGACGATGAAGTCATCCACCCGGGCGGCCTCGGCGAGTTCGCGGTTGCGCAGGTCAAGCATTTCACTGATGATGGAGAACGGAGTCGAATCACGCTCGGCGATGTCGCGCAGATGAAGCAGGGTAATGAGCGTGATGGCGTCCGCTTCCTGCTGTTCGAGGTGGCTGTACGCCAGGACAATGACATGGTCGTATTCGGTTGCGCCCAGGCCTTCAAGCAGGCTGCGGTCGCGGATGTCGCCATCCTGTACCACGATCTTTTGATTCTTCAACTGGCCCGCATCGCGGCGGATCTGTTTTTCCAACCCGTCAATATTCGAAACGATCGTGACCTGCGAGCCCGCGGCGACATAATTATCCAGCTCGCGGATGATCATGGATCCGGAGCGATTCCAGCCGAGAATTAACGCTTTCTCAGGAGCGGGCTTGGAAACCGCCCCGCCAACCTTGATCTGGCTCTCGTCCACTGAGGCGCCGGAAAGACCTGAAAGTTTGATCTTGTCATCATCTTCCGCGATCACAAAAAACCGGTCATCCGCTTGAATGCGGGTGTCCATTGCCGGGCTCATGGCAATGGTGCCATCCGCTTTTTGAACACCCATCAGGGTTGAAGTCTCATACGCCAGAAGCGCCTCACCATAGGTCTTGCCGGCCAGCGCAGGTTCGCGGGTGAAATAGATCTCGTCGCCACCAAAGTTCATCAACTCGGTATAAACGAGGGACAGGCCGCTCTGGCGTGAAGTCTGGGCGACCACGCGCGCGATCAGGTCATTGGTGAGGATGGGCTGTACACGGTCCCTGAAGCCCAGCATCTTAACCACATCCAGGTTCTTCGAGTCACGGATCTGCGTAACGATGTGATACGGTTCTTCACGGCGGTTCGGGTTATTGGTGATGGCAAGGACCGACTTGATGACATGCGTATCGGGGTCATCCCCTTCAGCCAAAATGATGATCGAGCGCGCGGTATGCGGACTGGAAATTTCCAGATCGGTCAGGTCAATGGTACTGCCTGAGCGGCAGATAACGCGTGTGGTCTTTGTGTCGGGGATGCGTTCACTGATCGCATCCTGCATCTCGACCTTGTCTTGATCAGCCATCACAACGATGACCGCGCCGCTCTTGCGGCTTTCATTGGCAAGGATCAGTTCAGAGATAATGGTGAAGACCTGCGGGCTCCAGCCAAGGATGAGGGTATGGTCACTCTCGAGGACAACCGAACGTCCCTTGCGGAGTTCGTCGAGCTTGTCCTCAAGGCCGTTGTTTATGATACCGATCAAGGCGCTGACGACAAAGACGCCGCCGAATGTGACCACCAGCATCATCAACAGGAAGAAGAAACCACCCGTATCACCGCCCATGGTGCCTGAGTCGAGCGTGCGCAGCATACCCATCCATGCCAGTTGGAACAGGCTTTCATCGTTGGGAGCGCTGCCGGTGACCTTCACCAATGCCGCAGCGGCAAAGATGATGACAGCCGCAATCAGGAACAGGGCGGCAATTAACGCGCCCGGACCGCGCGACATATAATTATCGAGCCAATATTGAAAACGCTGCTTAAATGTGGGTGATTTCATGTTTACTTCCTCTGAATAAAATTTTTCCTATTATAAGAGTTAATTGTCCCAACTCAAAAGCAATTTTGCCACGCTGACCGATTCTCGTGCGCCAATGTCAGCGACGGTTAAGAAACCTATAATCTTATACAGGTAACATTAAAGGGACAGACAGAGTCCATTAATCGATGGTTCCCATTTTAGAAAGTGAGGTAGTTCATGTTTGGATTTGAAGGTTTTGACCGCCGCAAGGAGGAAGATCGCATCCGCGCCGAAGGCAGGCTGCCCCCCGGGCAATCACTGACAGTTAAATTCCCTGTGCTGCATTATGGCCCCGTTCCGCCATTCAACCCGGCCACATGGGATCTGCGGGTATGGGGTGAAGTGGAGCAGGACAAGCGCTGGTCGTGGGATGAATTCAATCAACTACCGCGCACACAAATGAAAATGGACATCCACTGTGTTACCCGCTGGAGCAAGGTCGATACGACCTGGGAGGGGGTCTCAGTGAAAACACTGGTCGACCATGGGTTGATCAAGATCAAGCCATCCGCCACCCACGTCATGCAGCATGCTGAATACGGGTTCACAGTCAACCTGCCGCTTGAAGTTGTGCTGCAGGATAACTTCCTGCTCGCCACCCACCTGGACGGGGAACCGATCACCGCCGAACACGGCTTTCCCCTGCGCGGCATGGTGGGCTTCATCCCCAGCCAAAAGGATCTTGAAACACCCTATCTTTGGAAGGGAGCCAAGTGGCTGCGCTCGCTGGAATTCATGCCGCGCGATAAACGCGGATTTTGGGAGCAGGCCGGGTATCACAACCGCGCAGACGTCTGGCGCGAAGAACGGTTTGAGTAACCCTATCTCCACACACCCGCATACTTTTTGCGATATTTCAGGTCGGTTTCTGTTTCGATCAATACCAGGGCGGTTTCTTTTACCAATTCATCGGTTGTTGCGTCGTACAGATCCCGCAACCCCCGGATCAGGTCATAGCGGATCAAGGTGCAATTCTTTTCAGCCTGACATTCCTCAAAGCGCTGCTTGAAACCCTCGAGCA
>CAYLOW010000438.1:0-3074 GCA_964385315.1 uncultured Anaerolinea sp. | reverse complement strand
TTTGTCCTTTATACGTATACGCAGATTTTTATCTTTATTGCATTATTCATTCAAGCATACCTGCGAACCAGCGGTTTGTACCGGCTGCAGACTGGCGCAATCCTATTTGGAGCATGTTTGCCGGTTATCGGCAATATCCCCGGATTGGTTGGATTCATTCCCTTCCCCAATCTCGATTTGACGCCATTTATCTTCGCAATTTCCGGGCTGATCTATGCCTATGCCTTGTTCGGGTTACGCCTCCTCGACGTTGTTCCGGTTGCTCGTCATAAGCTGGTAGATGAAATGATGGATGGTGTCATTGTCCTGGATGCCAACAAGCGGATTGTAGATATCAATCCTGCAGTTCAGCGACTAATTGGAATTTCCCCCAGTGCAATTGGGCAGTCAGCAGAGGATGTTCTGGATGATCGTATCCATTTAGATCAGGCGGGCGATACCAAAATGGCCGGTTTGATAGAACTTCACATTTCGGAAAACCCGCCCCGGGATATTGAAATACAGGTATTGCCACTGCTTGATGTCCATAAAAACATCACTGGACATTTGCTGACCTTGCACGAGATTTCCGAGCGCAAGCGCGCAGAGGAGGAAAAAAGGAAGGCAGATGTCAGGCTTCGGACGCTATCAGCGGCGATCGAACAGAGCACGGTTAGCACGGTTATCACTGATCTGGCTGGCAATATCATTTTCGTAAACCCAAAGTTCACTGAAATTACCGGATATATGGCCGAGGAAGCACTCGGTCAAAATCCGAGGATCTTAAAAACGGACTTTAAATCAAATACAGAGTATAAGGAATTATGGGACACGATACTTTCCGGGCAGACCTGGCACGGGGTGTTTCAAAATAAAAAGAAAAACGGTCAATTCTATTGGGAGTCTGCCACGATCTCCCCGGTCAAGGATGAGCAGGGTGCGATCACTCATTTTTTGGCGGTGAAGGAGGACATTACCGAACGTAAACAGGTCGAGGAATCGCTGCTGGAAAGCGAAGTGCGATTCAAGAGTGCATTCCAGAATTCTGCGATCGGAATGGCTTTAATATCCCCGCAAGGCAAATGGTTAAAAATCAATTCCAAAGTGAGTGAAATCATCGGCTATTCAGAAGCTGAACTTTTAACAAAGACATTTCAGGATGTTACACACGCGGAAGACCTGAATGCCGATCTGGATCAGGTGCGCCAAATGCTGGCGGGTGAGATTGAATCCTATAAAATGGAAAAGAGATATATTCACAAAGACGGGCATCTTGTCTGGGTTTTGCTTGCGGTAACACTCGTCAATGATAAGAACGGTGCTCCTCAATATTTTATCTCTCAAATTGAAGACATCACCGAGCGCAGGCAGGCAGAGAGATTGTCAACGGCTCTCTATGAAATTTCCAAAGCTGTGTATTTGACCGCAAATGTGAACGAATTATTTCAGAGCATCCATCACCTCCTGGAAGGCGTCATCCCTGGAAATAATTTTTTTATTGCACTACTCACGGGCAGCAAAAAAGCCTTATCCTTTCCTTACTACACCGATGAGATGGATTCCGGTGATTGGCCTGATATAGATCTGGAAAATTCACAATCATTCACAGTGGAAGTTTTTAACTCACAGAGACCATTGTTTTTGAACGAAGCACAGCTGCAGAAGCGGTATTCATCTGACCAAAACATAGAATTATTAGGAAGCAAGCCAATGTGCTGGTTGGGTGTCCCGTTGATGCTCAGGGGCGAGTCAATAGGAGTCATCGCGGTCCAGGATTATCGAAATGGCAGCGCCTATGCTAATAAGGACATGGCGTTATTGGAATTGGCAGCCAACCAGATCGCGATCGGTATTGACCGAAAGCAATCGGAAGACGCGTTGCGTGAAAATGCCCTGGAATTGGCGCGATCCAATAACCAACTTGAAATTTCGATTAATCAGGCCAATGACCTGGCTGTTCGGGCCATGCAGGCCGAGGAGATGATCCGTGAGAGCGCGACGCGATACCGGGCCGTGTTTGATACTGCCAACGATGCGATAATTAGTGCCGATAGTGAGGGTACCATCGTCGACTGGAACCCTGGTGCGGAGCGTATGTTCGGTTATATGAAAGCCGAAGCCGATGGTCAATTCATCACGTTATTGTTGCCAGCGCGCCACCAGACCGGTCATTTGTCGGGAATGGAGAGGGTAAAGGCTGGCGGAGCGAAACATGTCATCGGGAGAACGGTTGAGTTGGAGGGGAGGCGAAAAGATGGCAGTGAATTTCCATTGGAACTTTCCCTGTCAGAATGGCAGGTGGCTGATCAGATTTATTACACTGCCGTACTTCGTGACATCACTGAGCGCAAGCGGCTCAAGGAAGAATTGCAGCAACAAGCCACAACAGATGAGCTTACAGGCATTTTCAACCGCCGTCATTTTCAACAATTGGCGCTCGGGGAGTTGAAACGTGCAAATCGTTTCAAACATTCATTGACGATTGTATTAATTGATATTGATCACTTTAAACATGTCAACGATACACTAGGACACGCAGCGGGTGATCAGGCATTATTGGCTTTCACAAAAATCTGCCAGAAGAACATTCGCGAGATAGATATTTTTGCGCGCTTCGGTGGAGATGAGTTCGCGCTGCTCCTGCCGGAAGCCGATAATGACCAGGCGTATGTGGCGGTTGATCGTATCCGCATGGCAGTCTCCGCTCTGCCTATCGATTTGGAGGGGAAGTTGGTTTCGATCACCATTAGTTCAGGTATCGCCAACTTGTCGGGTAATGAGGAATCCTTCGATAAACTTCTCAGTCAGGCCGATCAAGCCCTATACCAGGCAAAAGAAGCTGGACGAAATAAGGTTGTCGGCTATAGTGGATCGTGAAAATGATAGATCTCGCTGAAAAGAAATTATTGCAATATATTGCCGTAGCCACCGATCAGTCGAAACGGACTGGTAGAAACCGTGTTGTTTATTCAGGTGAAGGAGTTGCCCATGACGACTTCAATTAATGATCAGCCAAGTAACTCTCGCTGTGTGGTGGTCGATGACGATGCCACCCAATTAAATATCCTGTGCGGATTGCTGCAGAAGGCTGGACT
>CAYLOW010000437.1:0-3099 GCA_964385315.1 uncultured Anaerolinea sp. | reverse complement strand
GAGGAAAAATACCTGCCGTTCATGGTGAAGTCCGCGGTTGTATATGGCGCAGGCCAGCTGCCAAAGTTCGCTGATAATTTATACAAGGATCACGAGGAAGATTACTACTTTGTGCCGACGGCCGAAGTCCCGTTGACAGGCCTGCACATGGACGAGATCCTGGATGAAGCCTCACTGCCGAGACTGTACACCGCCTACACCCCCTGCTTCCGCCGCGAGAAGATGAGCGCGGGGCGTGACGTGCGCGGCATCAAGCGCGGGCATCAATTCGACAAGGTCGAAATGTACATGTATTGCAAGCCCGAGGAATCGGAAGGCCTGCTTCAAAAAATGGTGAAGGATGCAGAGGAAACCTGCGCCCTGCTGGGTGTCCCCTACCGTGTCAAGCAGTTATGCAGCGGCGATATCGGCTTCGGCTCCTCAATGACCTTTGACCTCGAAGTCTGGGCGCCCGGTTGTGATGAATGGCTGGAAGTTTCATCGGTTTCGAACGTCACCGATTTTCAGGCGCGCCGCGCGAACATAAAATATCGTCCCGCCGATGGCGGAAAGGCAAAATTCGTCCATACGCTTAACGGCTCCGGGCTGGGTATGCCGCGTACCTTGATCGCGGTCATGGAAAATTACCAGCAGGCCGACGGTTCGATCGTGATCCCCGAAGTCCTGCGCCCATGGATGGGCGGGATCGATGTGATCAAGATATAAGGAAACTTTAAAGCTTTTCTTGCGTAAGGGGAGTAACAGGTAATCAATCATATCTGGCAGGCAGCTTCGCGAAGCTGCCTGCCAGACCCAGGCAAGGGACCCCATGACCGACCCCGAATTTTGGAAAATGTACTTTGAAACGCTGCTGAAATTGTTGACCTTCCTCACCCTGTTGACAGGGTTATTGGGTCTGGCGATCCCCGTCTTCCCCGGCCTGACTGTGATGTGGATCGGGACCCTGGTCTACGCCGTCATTCAGGCGGTCAGCGGGAACATGACCTGGGCCGGCTGGCTGCTCTTTGTCGTCATTACCCTGTTGATGATCGGCGGCAACATCGTGGATAACATCATCATCGCCAAGCACATGCGCGATAAGGATATTCCCTGGAGTTCGATCATCATTTCGTTCGCCGCGGGAATGATCGTCAGCCTGATCCTGACCCCGGTGGCCGGCATTGTCGCCTCACCTGTCGGTCTATACCTGGCGGAATGGCGGCGGAAGAAAGACAAACAAGCCGCCCTGGCCAACACCAAAGCCTGGATGACAGGCTGGGGCTGGTCGTTTTTGGCAAGGTTCGGGATCGGGATTCTGATGATCCTGTTTTGGGGGTTGTGGGCGTGGCTGGGTTAGATCGTCACGGGCTTGCTTAACATCACCGTCAGCAGTTTCACCGAATTCTTCAGATCGTTAATATCCACCATCTCTGAAGCAGAGTGTACATACCGGCACGGGATGGATAAGGCGCCTGTCATCACACCCGAGCGGGAGATCTGAATTTCGCGCGCGTCGGTACTGCCGACCAAAAGCACTTCCCGCTGGCAGGGGATTTTTGCCTTCTCTGCAGCCTGGATCATCCAATCGACGACCCGCGGATTGGCGATCATGCCTACATCGCGGATTTTGACACACGGCCCCCCGCCAAGTTCCATGACCATCTTCAATGAGGCGGGCGTATCTCCCGTGGGCGTTGTATCCACTGCGATACCGATCTCGGGGTCAATGCCGAAAGCTGCAGCGCCCGCGCCGCGGGAACCAACTTCTTCCTGGGTAGTGAAGACAAAATACAGATCATTCGGGGTGGACTTTATCGCGCGCAGGGTCTCGATCAGGGCAACCACGCCAGCGCGGTTATCGAGGGACTTGGCCACAAGCCGGTCCCCCATTTCGATGAACGTGCGCTCGAACGCCCCAATATCGCCGATCTTTACGGGGCAATTTTCCCTGCTGGTGGCGCCCACATCAATATACATTTTATTGATCGGAAGCACGGCATCGATCTGTTCCAGGCGGTCATACCCGACCACGCCAGTGACCCCATTCAAAAACCGGACGCGCGCGCCCAGCGTGTACCTGCCAAAAGCGCCGCCGATGTTCGTGAAGCGCACAAAACCTTTCTTGTCCACATGGCTGACGATCACGCCGATCTCGTCCATGTGAGCGGCGAGCATGATCCTTTTCGGGCTCTTCGATGTCTTCGCCGGCTTTTTGCGAACGATCAAATTACCAAGCGCATCCACACGGATCTCATCTGCCAGTGGTTTGACTTCCTTCAAAATAATTTCGCGGACGGCATCCTCATGTCCGGAAGGCGCAAAAGCTTCTGTGAGTGTTTTTAACAGTTGTTTCATAAATTAGGTCCCTTCACAAACCTGTCAGGTCTTTTATTAAAGTGAGAATTCCTCGCCGGCGGAATAACTCCTGCTCTCATCTTTTGTAAACACATGGGCTTTGGATTTTCCCATCACGAGCCATGGGCCGTTTCGTTTTCCAATGATCGCTGTCTCTTCATCCACGCCCAGCATGACCTCGCCTTCCCTCAACCGGCGGCGGAGCGTCGCGATCAGCGGTTTGCCAAACAAAGGCATGGCATCGAAGTGCGGCAGCAGGGATGAAACCGGCAGGATGCCAAAAGCGATCGTTGAGCGAATTCCCGCCGCGCGCACATCAGGCATTTCGGTACCCAGGATCATTGCCCCGGCGGAACAGCCGGCATATACCGCGCCGCGCGCCCATGCCTTTTGCGCGGCTTCCCAGACAAGGCTGTCTTTCATGGTCTGATACAAATACCCCGGGTTGCCGCCGGAGAAATAGACAATATCCGCATTTTCCACCACCGCTGCATACGCCGGGTCATTGGCGGATTCCACACCGATAACAGGGAGCGCCTGAATCTCTGCACCCAGATCGGTAAAATGTTCAATCCCCATTCTTGACCAGCGTGAGATGCTCTTTTCGCCTTCCTGTCCTGCGGCAGTCGGCAGGCAGACCACACGCGGCTTGCGTCCATCTGCGCCGCAGTTGGCAAGCAGGTACAGGTCCACCTCATTCATCACGGAAAGATATTCACCGGAACCGAGTAAAGCGATTAGTCCATTCATGTTTTACCTATAAGT
>CAYLOW010000436.1:0-3099 GCA_964385315.1 uncultured Anaerolinea sp. | reverse complement strand
CCTTAAGCCGCAGATTTGCCGAGCGTTTTAATGCACTTGGCGCACAGAGTCTTCTTGATCATGCGCCCATTCTCCATGATAGAAACCTTTTGCAAATTTGGTTTAAATGTGCGATTGGTCGCGTGTTGGGAGAATGATCGTTTATGGCCGAAGGTGGTTGCTTTACCGCAGGTGCTGCATTTCATGTTGGTTGTCCTTTCATACAATGATTCCGGTGTCAAAACCTCTTTTCAGAGGCACGGGATTTTACCATACAACGCAACCATATTCAAGATATACTGTTAAAATAGGGGAAGCGTGATTGCCGGCAGAAACGTTGGCGGGTTTTAACCCGCCCTACAAATTAGAAATGAGGAAAAACCATGGGCGACGAAAAAACAACCCTGGGCGGGATCCATATCTCGCCAAATGCGGTGGCAACGATTGCTTATCATGCCACTCTCGAATCATACGGCGTGGTGGGACTTGCGCCAAAGAACCTGACAGACGGGATCGTATCCAGCATAACACATGAGCCTTTACGCGGCGTGTCAGTCCGTTATTCAGGTGAGGATATTGATATTGATATCCATGTTATTGTTGAATACGGTACGCGGATTAATTCGGTGGCGGAGAGTGTTGGGAACACAGTGCGCTTCCATGTTGAAAAAGCTCTTGGGTTGCATGTTAACACTGTCAATGTACATGTGGCGGGATTACGTATTAGTGATACAGATTAGGAGCACAGGAATCTTATGGGTGTTGTAGAACAACGTACCGCTCGTGTTGAGAAACTTCGTCGATTGCCGGTTGATGGCCAATCGCTCAAGCGTCTTGTTGATGCTGGACTAACCTGGCTTCGTACCAACCAGCAGATTGTTAATGCTTTGAATGTGTTTCCCGTCCCTGATGGCGATACAGGCACGAATATGGTGCTGACCCTGCAGGCTGCGTGGAATGAAGCCAAAGATTCAGGAACACTAAATATTGGTGAGATGGCCGCATTGATTTCCAAGGGTGCCTTGATGGGTGCGCGTGGAAATTCTGGCGTGATCACCAGCCAGATTTTGCGCGGCTTTGCGCGTGGTTTGCATGAGAAGGCTGTGCTCGATAAAGAGACCCTTGTCAAGGCGTTTGGCGCAGCACGGGATACTGCTTATAAAGGCGTCGTACGTCCGGTGGAGGGAACGATCCTAACCGTCATAAAAGAAGTTGCCATCGCAACTGAAGCCGCCTTGGAATCCGCAACAGATCCTTTTGAAATCCTGGAAGCTGCGGTCAAAGCCGCGGACGAGGCTGTTAAAAATACACCGGAACTTCTTCCGGTTCTCAAACAAGCCGGGGTGGTTGATTCGGGGGGGAAGGGTTTGTTCTTCATTCTCGAAGGTATGCTGCGCCATGTATATGGCGAATCACTTGAAACACCCACCATGAGTGTACAGCCGCTTTCCTCCATGAATTTACAAGATGCAATGAGTGAAGTTGAGGAAGGACAGGACTACGAGATTGTCGTTGACTTTGTTCCACAGGGCGAGTTGGATCTGATTTCTTTCTACGCACGGCTTGAGAAGATGGGCACGTCCATTCAAGTTGGAGAGGGCGAAGGTATGTATCGTATGCATATCCACGTCCCGACTGAGAAACGCTATGAGCCGATAGATTACATCATGGGCATAGGTACTGTGACAAAAGTTGCGATTGAAAACCTGCTTGCGCAAATGGACGATATTCAAAAATCGACCCAGTTGCAATTTGCTGCAGTGGAGCCGGGTCAGATCGCGGTGGTGGTGGTTTCTCCGGGGACTGGGTTAAGCCGCATCTTTGCTAGTTTGGGGGTTGCCGCAATCGTACCTGGCGGGCAAACAATGAACCCGTCCACGCAGGATATTTTGAACTCATTTGAAAACCTTCCCACTGATAAGATAATTATCCTGCCGAATAATAAAAATATTATTCTTGCTGCGAACCAGGCCAAGGACGTGACCGTAAAACATGTCGCAGTTGTGCCGACGCGTAACGTTCCGCAAGGGCTGTCGGCCATGCTTTCTCTGGTTCCAGATGGTGATTTGGAGGCAGTTGCCGAAAAAATGGCAAAGGCCATGGCGACTGTAAAGACTGGCGAGATCACAGTTGCCACGCGTACTGTTGAGATTGATGGCGTGAGCGTAAAAGACGGTCAGGTGATCGCATTGCTTGATGGCAAACTGGTTGTTTCGGCTGAGTCCGTGGAACAGGGTGTCATGGAGTTGCTCGGGAAGGCGAACGCCGGAGACCATGAATTGGTCACGCTTTTCTATGGTGAAGGCATGTCGCATGGGGAGGCGAATCGTATAAAAGATGTAATTGGCAGGAAATATGCAAACCTTGAAGTTGAAGTGCAGGAAGGCGGGCAGCCGCACTATCAGTTCCTGATATCCATTGAGTGATTTTAGGATTAAAACAAAAACGGGTGCAATCTATAGACTGCACCCGTTTTTGTTTTTCGGAAATTCTATGCTTTTGCTGGTGAACTTTTAGTGAGTAATTTGTAAGCAGCCTTAATCACATCAATTCCTGTGATAAAGATGATCAGGGCGATCAAACCTCGTACTCCGTCCTGGGCCATCGTGCCTAATATTTGTGCAGCTTCTGCATCGAAGATCCCGGTTGCCAGCAGGGCCTCAGGAGAGACTGCCAGAATGGTTGGACCAGTCATCAGGAAGAAGCCGATCACGATCTGGAAGATCTTAATGCCGATGGATAAAATTCGGGTGAGTACGGTCCAACGTCCTGTGCGGAGCAGGAACCCATTGAGGATGATTTCAACAACCCATCCAATATTGATCCATGGTAGCCAGCGGAAGAAGGCATCGGTCAGGAGGGGCATAATTGATAATTTGCTGCCCGAGAAAGTGTAAATGCCGATTAATTGCGGGTTATAGTTGAAAATGCTGAGGGCGATAAAGGTGAATCCGATTGCCAGGATCGGCTCCCATATTTTTACTTCGTCAGGCTCGGGTTCTTCCTTCAATGAAGCGGGATCCCATTCCTTTTCTTCATCCATCTTGAACTCTGCTGCGGGGACAAACCTTTCGAGAAGGGCAAAAACAAGCACAATATTTCCAAATGCTGCAATGACGG
>CAYLOW010000435.1:0-3105 GCA_964385315.1 uncultured Anaerolinea sp. | reverse complement strand
CTATCCTGGAAAGCCAGGGGATTGACGCGGCCAAGGCGAAACTCGCGGAGTTGACGCAATCAACAAACGCGGCAGGTTTGGCTGAGGCATCCACCAACAAAGAGCGCAGCAAATCAGAAATACAGGCCGAAAAAACAGCCAAAGCGATTATCGCCATGAATGGAGCGATGGCAGGTGGAATGGGTCCATTCAGAGCCCTCATTTCTGTCGCAAACCAACTGGGCGGAGCTCTTGCCATGGTGGCGTTTAAAATTACCGCCATATCCTCTGTATTTGCAATGGGGTTCAAAATTGGAACAGCACTCGGAGAAAAAATCAGCGGGGCTAAAGCTGCTGAAGATGAACTTAAAAAAATAAAAACCGCTTCCGATGAGTTAAGAACACGTGTTTCCATCCTTAACGAGATCAAACTCACGGCTATCAAGAATGAAGCGGCAACGCTCGCAAAGGATTTTTCGACTGCTGCAGACAAGGCTGATCGTCTGAAACGTCTAATGGATCTTCGCGAAGATTCCACCCTGGCATCGGATTTAGCGGGGGTTGAACTACGGTTCCAGAAAAAGGAGATTAACCAAAACGAGCGAGACAGGCTTGAAATTCAATATACCCATGAATCCGAACAGCGCAAGAATCAGGCAGAAGAAAGCCGAATTGTTAGCAAAGAAAAAATATCAAAACAACGAATGGCTGGCGCGATTGGCACATGGAAGGAATTAAGCACACAATCAGGGTTTGCGAACCAATCTTACGAACAGGGTATTAATACTGCTAAAGATTTTGGGTTTAAAAATCCACAGGGGTTTGCCTCGACTGGTGTTTTATCTGAAAACGATCAGGCTTTGCTGAACGGATTCAGGGAGAAAGTCAAAGAAGAAGAGCGCCAGATTAATTTTTTTAAAAAAAATGGGATGCCAAAACAAGCGGCAATTCATGAAGACATGCTTTCCGAAGCAAAAAAACCAGAGGAAGCACTTAATAATACTCGCGAATTGAAAGTTCAGAGCGATTTGGCGCGGCACGTCTTTGATGAATTCAAAGGGATCAACAATACAGGGCTTACAAAAAATGGTGAAATCGCACCCTATAGAAAGACGATGGATGAAGAAGCACTCAATCAGGAGCAATTGGAGGCCGACAAAGATGTATTGGTTGAGAAATACAGGACAAGGCACATAAAAACATCCACTGGGAACCAAGTAATCGAGAATAAAATTTCAGACGATTGGGACAAGGCCGTTTCTGATTCAGCCTCACCAGCGGAAAAGGCCCGATCAAAAGGAAAAGACCTGCTTGATTCGATTAAACTGAACTACAGCACGATCCGAAACAATGCCGGAGACCCACTTTCAGCGGAGGGACAGACTTCCTTTGATGCGTCCCGATCTCAACAAGCCACTGATATCGTCAATTCAGCTATGAACCAAGCATACAAGGGGCGGGATTCGTCTGAATTGACATCCGCACTGGTTACAGCATTGAGAGGTAAAGCTGGGGCTGAAATCATGCTGAGAAATGATCAGGTTAAGGAGATCCTTGATGCGATCAAAAGTATTGGGAATCAAACTTCTGATAACGCCGCTAGCATAAGGGATCTAAAATCCCAAAGTCAGGCGGCCCCAGGTTTAAACTGATGATTTCCCCCATGTATAGCAAAGAAAGCTGATTTCATGAGTAACACACGCCATGCAGAACCGGGAACGTCCATGCGGCAGAATAAGTTTTGCTCCAGCCCAGAATTTGGGCGTGGCCTGTTGGCGAATCTTGTTTCGAAACGCTGCCGTGCGGCCGCAAGCCAGGAAGAGCGTTATCTACTTCAATCCCTTCAATGGCTCTCGCATCAAGACGGGGGTCTTTTAAAGGTAGCACAAAGCCTTATATCGGAAAACCCTGGCAGCCTAATGACTCCGTTTATGGAAAGATTCGGATGCCGTAAAGGGCAATTATACAACGGCAATCAGGTTCAGAAAATCAGGAGTGAACTTCCTTATGGTTATGACTCGAAATTTCGCTTGAAGGGTGAGAATGAATCTTTTTTCAGTGAAACCAGGCCTTCATTTCACTTCCCTTCTCAGTATCCGTCTGAAAGCTTTGTAGAAGCTTGCCGCGAGTCTGCAATGGAGTCCCTGGCTGGATACCTTGAAGAAGCCTGCTTGAATCCAATTGTCAGCATCATGGATGGTGATTCTCCCTGGTATTTCCGGGGGCTTCCGGATGCCCTTCGGCACTACATTGACTCTCATAATGCTGTACGGCGTTCCGGGATTGTTATGACCCAGCTCAGCAAGGCTCTGTTTAGCACTTTGAATTATGGCCTTGAAAGCCGCTGCATGGTAGTCATTGAAGGACTTGCCAGAACCGGCAAAACGTTTTCCGCTGAAGCCTGGTGTGCAATGAACCCCGGCCGGGCGCGTTATGTACAAGTTCCGTCCACGGGTGATGACATTGGTTTCTTTCGCGCCATCTCTGAAGGTCTTGGTTCAAGCTCTGGATCCTGCATGAAGGCCACTCAAATGCGGGAGAAGATCGAAGATGCGCTTCATCCAGGTGATATCATGGTTGTTTTTGATGAGGCCCACTATTTACTTCCCCAAAGAAACCTTCGCTATGCCATACCAAACCGCCTGAATTGGGTTATGACTGGCCTGGTAAATCGTGGGGTCCCGGTGGCCCTTGTCACAACGCCCCAGTTTGCAAATAGCCAAAATGCCATTGAACAGAAAACGGGTTGGGCAGCCGAACAATTTATAGGGCGCATTGGGCATTGGGAGACATTACCGCCTAGACTATCAGAATCTGACCTTGAAGCCGTAGCCAGGCATTTACTCCCAAATGGTGATAAACGATCCATTGAAACCCTTGTAGCCTATGCCCAAGGCTCAGCCAAGTATCTGGCGGGAATTGAAACGGCCGCTCGCCGTTCCCGGTATTTGGCACACGAAGCCGGGCGTGATCAGGTGATTTTTTCAGACGTAAAGGAAGCTATTCAAGGCGGCGTTATTCCCTCTGACACAGCGCTTGCAAAGGCGTTTCGAGGAGACACGAAAAATCGGAGGAATCGCGCCATGTCAATGACGCCTGTTATTCCTGCCGAAAAGGGTTTTTCAA
>CAYLOW010000434.1:0-3111 GCA_964385315.1 uncultured Anaerolinea sp. | reverse complement strand
ATAAAACCCTTCCGATTGGCAAATGAACGGCACGAGTTCGGGCAACAACACATTCGGGTCTTTGCTCTCGAAGACATAAATGTCGCTGGAACACACCCCGTCAAAGTCCGCAACCGCCACCTTGCGCTGGTACGCGCGGCGCTTGCCGAAGAGTATCTGTCCGCGCTTGAAGGTATTGGTGAAGGTTGTCCCGTCCGCGACGAGTCCCCAACTGCGAATGTGCAGGTTCTCTGGTTCGATGTGCTCCAGCCCCACGAATCGCTCAATTCCTGCGGCGAGAGGGTCCGCGGTGCGGGAGGTGGAGAGACGAACTACCTCAGCGAATTTGACGAGGGGTGTACTCAATCATTTCCCCCATGCTAAAGTGCGTTTTAGATCGTTGCAATTTTGCGGCGGTATTTTTCCATCATGTTGAAGACGCCCTACTACAATTCCTGGCGCAATTCCAATACGCGTAGCAAATTCAGCAATTTCTGGTTTACTATAGTGCCCTGTATGAGGTATGAAATTGCGATATTCGGATGACGGAATTAGAAAGTCAGCAGCAAATTTGTTGGCCTCTTCCTCTTTCTTATCATGGTCTCCACCATCTTCAATAAAAATATCACGCTTTCCATGCTTTAAAATATGTCCTGCCTCATGGAAAAATGTAAACCATAATTGATCGTCAGTCTTGTATCTCAAATTAACTTGTATAAATCCCTTGTTTTGACTTAGCCAACGAGCCGCACCACTGGCGCGTACTTTAGGTATTTCAGGCACAAAGGCAATAGCCACACCCGCTTCTGCACATACACGTATGGTTTTAGATTGAAAAACTTCCGGGGGCTGTACTGTTAACTCACGCACTACGCCAAGTGCAGAAATAAATCTATCGCTATCGTATGGATCGCAGTTGATTTGTTGCGCTTCAATTTCCCCTTTACGCAACCATGCAGAAACGGCAAAGGGATCACTTTCGAAAGCAGGGGATTGGCGGTATGCTATATTACTTTCCCATACTCTATTCCATTGGGTTGGCGAAGCAATCCCAAAAAAGGTTAATACCTGCTCCAGCAATACAACAAGATCGTCACTACCAGACAGCCAACCCAATCCAATCATTTCTTTTATCGGAAATTGGCTCAACCAACTTACCTGACCTTCAAGCGAGGCGCGTTCCGCCTGCCGGGCAAGACTTTCACGATATAGTTGTTCACGGTTATTCCAAAAACTGGCAGGTGTTCCTAAAACCCGCTCTAACTGCAAGGCAGTAGCAGGAGTGATTGTTGCTTTCCCTTTTATGATTTCATTGATGGTCTTCTTGGGGCGTCCTGTTCGCTCAGCGAGTTCGGATTGTGGCATACCGCGTTCCTCGAGCATTTCAAGTAATGTTTCCCCAGGTGCGGAAACAACATCGGGCATATATTCTGTATGAATTTTATTACTCATGGGTATCCTCTATCCCGAGAATTTTTATAACATGCACATTCAACCAATCAATTCCTCCATCACCTTTTCTGGCTGGGGGTATATCAGCTGGCACAAAAATCAATCGCCAAGGATGGTCCAAATCAAGGGACAATTGACCATGACGATCTCCTTTCAACTCGTGACATCGTCCTGGAAGGTTTTTCATCATTTCAAGGTTCGTCACGGCGTCAAGATTATCCAAGCGCTGGCGAATCTTCTTGGCCCGAAGATCACCATGACGTTTTTTTAGAACTTTCTGATTGTTACATTCATCTTGGAGTTTTGGGTCTTGGAAAAGAATGATCAATGTTTGCCCTCACTGGCTTCCTAATTATATTAACGGGAGGGGTTAATATAATTATAGCATAATGTATTATTAAAAAACTAATTTTTGGAAAGTGGATTTTGAAGTGTGATTGCCGAAAAGAACTCGTCCGTGCTTGATGATATTCGAAAAGGTTGTTCCGTTCGTTATGGGATACCAACTGTGAATATGCTGGTACTTTGGCTCGATGTGCACAGCCTCACGAATCGCTCAATCTCCGCGGCGAGGATGGCTATTTGCGTGGAGGAGATGTCAACGACGCTCATTATTTATTCTCTACATCAAATCCCAATTGGCGAAAAACACGGTTGGTTTGCTCCCCACCGTTGAATTTTACGGTTGGTATACCAGTCACTATGCTCAAAATATGTTTGGGAGGAAATACACGTCCATCATAACGGACTGCATATTTGTATGCACCTTTTTGCAGCCACTCTTCATAAGAATCTGTATTCGGATATTGGCGGGCAAATTCATGCAGGGCATCCAAAATTTGCTGTCTGGTGAGTATCTGGTTTAGGAAGGTTGTTTCCATGGATACACTACTTATGAGTATGTTCAATTCCTGCAACGATGAGGACCGCGGTGCGGGAGGTTTTAGGGCGAACTACGTCAGCGAATTTGACAAGGTATGTTATTGTTTCAATGAGTTCCCAATCTCAGCCAACACGCCAAAAATATCAATCGGCTTTCCGGGAATTACATCATCCCCCCTGACATGAATATGATGCGGGAATTTCTTAAGTTTGGGGAAGTGTGGGGTATTATCCCAGCGGCGGATGGCGTTATCGTTTTCGTCCGTCCAGTGATAACTGTAAGTAATAACTTCAATTTTATCGTCTGCGTTTTGCTCAACGAACTCTGAAAATTCCAACTGGCTGTTATCGGTAAAAGTCACGCGGGCGCGAATGTGTCCGTTCTTAGATCTGTCCACCTGTTTGCTGATCTTGAAATCGGAAACAAAAGAGACAATCAAGAGGTGATCTTTGATTGTCTCGAAATAGTCAGCTATTTTCATTTTTGTTTCTCGCCCTTTAGAAAGGCCAGCCTCTTCTGTAAATTTTCAGCCATTTGTGCCAGTGACGCCCATTCAACGGTATCCATGCGGTCATCGGTTTTGCCCGCCCGCCATTTTTTGAAAAAGTCCGCTGTGGACATCTTGTATTGTTTCTCGAATTCGCGTAAATCCTTCTCTGTGGCGGCGAGGTCTATTTCCAGCTGGTTGATCTCGATCCCAACCAACTTGTGGATATTGCGGGCAAGCGAATCACTCAATTGTCCGCTCTTGACCAGTTTGGTCAGTTTGCCTAATTCATGTTCGGTTTGGTTTTGCG
>CAYLOW010000433.1:0-3112 GCA_964385315.1 uncultured Anaerolinea sp. | reverse complement strand
GGCGAGGTGAAGATTTTTGCAACCTGGTGCAAGGGTTGCACGATTTGCGTTGAATTCTGTCCAACGCATGTGCTGGCAATGCATCCCAATGGCAATCACCCGATCGTGGTTGACTCTGAGAAATGCACCGCCTGTCATTTTTGTGACACCCACTGCCCCGACCTGGCGATCGTCGTCAGGAAGATCGAATAATCCTCCAGGAGGCTATTTTGACGATCAAACTCATGCAAGGCAACGAGGCAATTGCAATGGGCGCGCTTGCCGCCGGCTGCCGTTTTTACGCAGGCTACCCCATCACGCCCTCCACCGAGGTCGCAGAGATCATGTCCCGCGAACTTCCAAAGGTTGGCGGTAAATTCATTCAAATGGAAGACGAGATCGCCAGCATGGCCGCCATCATCGGCGGGTCGGTCGGCGGGCTTAAATCCATGACCGCCACCAGCGGACCCGGCTTCTCGCTCATGCAGGAAAACATCGGCTACGCGGCCATGGCTGAGATCCCATGCGTTGTCGTCAACGTCCAGCGCCTGGGGCCCTCCACCGGGCAGCCGACAGCCGCCTCGCAAGGTGATGTGATGCAGGCGCGCTGGGGCACACACGGCGATCATCAGATCATCGTCCTCAGCCCCATCTCGGTCGCGCAGTCCTTCGAACTGGCGGTCAAGGCCTTTAACTTCGCTGAAAAATACCGCACCCCGGTCATTCTGCTGACCGATGAGATCATCGGCCACATGCGCGAACCGATCCAACTCCCCGACTTCGATACAGTCGAAAAGGTCGAACGTGTTGTAACCGATGCCCCCGCTGACTACAAAGCCTTCCGGAACGGACCCGGCGATGTGCCGCCCATGGCAAACTTTGGCTTGGGGTACCGCTATCACATCACCGGCCTGTTCCACGATGAGGTCGGCTTCCCCACCCAGCGGCTGGATGAGATTGACCCGTGGCTCGAGCGTGTCAACCGCAAGATCGAGAACAACACCGGCGACATCCTGCTCTACCAAACAGATTACCAGCCCGGCGCGCGCACGGCCATTTTGAGTTACGGCGCCACGGCACGCACCGCCCGCCATGCCATGAAACAGCTGCGCGCGAAGGGCGAAAAGATCAGCCTGTTCACCGCGCAGACACTCTGGCCCTTCCCCGAAAAAGCCGTCGAAGAACTGGCTGACTCGGTCGATCGCATCATCGTCCCGGAAATGAATCTGGGGCAGCTGGCGCTGGAAGTGGAACGCGTAGCGGGACGCAAAAAGGTCCTGCGCGTTAACCTTGCCAACGGCGAGATGATCACACCCAATATGATCGTGGAAGCGGTGGAGAACTAAACCATGTCAGAACATATTCTTACAGTACACAACCTGGATGCGAACGAAGGACAAATTCCACGCGAGGATTGGTTCGAATCGAGCGACACCCTGCAGCACCTGCGCAAGCACAAACGCTTCCCCACCATCTGGTGTTCGGGCTGCGGCATCGGTGTGGTGATGGGGTCCCTGATTCGCGCCATCGAAAGCCTCGGTATTGAAAACAACAACGTGGCGCTGGTGGCTGGCATCGGCTGCACCGCCCGTATGCCGGTCTATATGGATTACAACACCCTGCACACCACGCACGGCCGTGCCCTGGCATTTGCCACCGGCCTGAAGATCGCCCGCCCCGATATGAAGGTCATCGCCATCATGGGCGACGGCGACGCGATGGCGATTGGCGGCAATCACTTCATCCATGCCGCGCGACGCAATATCGGCATCACCGCGCTGGTGGTCAACAACTCCATCTATGGCATGACAGGCGGCCAGCAAAGCCCCACCACGCCGTTGGACATGCGCGCCACGACCGCGCCCTATGGCAACATCGAACCGCCCTTCCCGATCTGTGACCTCGCGGCGGCTGCCGGTGCGACCTACGTCGCGCGCAGCACGGTCTATCATCCGCTCGAACTGGATAAGTACCTGGCGCAGGCCGTCTCCAATGAGGGGTTCAGCGTGGTCGAGGCTGTCAGCTATTGTCACACCACCTTCGGGCGCATTAACAAACTGGGCTCGGCGGCCGATATGATGCGCGGCCTCAAGGAAAACAGCATTTCAAAATCCGCCTACGATAAACTCAGCGATGAGGACCGTGAGTTCAACACGAAGATCGTGCGCGGGGTTCTGCATACCAAGAAGCGCCCCGAATACACAAAGGTTTACAGTACGCTGGTGGACAGGGTGCATGAAGAAGCCATCAAGCCGCGCAACTACGGAGGCAATTAATGGACAAACGAACTGAGATCCGTTTGGCAGGTGAAGGCGGTCAGGGCATGATCCTGGCCGGCATCATCCTGGCCGAAGCCGCGGCCATTTACGATGGCAAGCAGGCCACCCAGACCCAGAGTTACGGTCCCGAAGCCCGCGGCGGGGCCAGCCGCGCCGAAGTCGTCATCTCGGATGTGGAGATCGATCACCCTGAAGTGCTTTCCGCGGATGTGGTTCTGGCGCTCAGCCAGGAAGCTTTCAAAAAATTTGCCAAAACCGTGCATGCCGGCGGCCTGCTGATCGTGGATGCGGACCGCGTGGAAGTCCCTGCTGATTTTACAGGGGTCAGGGTTCCCGTTGCCCGCATTGCCCAGGAGACAACCGGCAAAGCCATCACCGCCAACACCGTGGCCCTGGGCCTGTTGGTCGGGCTGACAGGCGTGGTCTCGCGCGATGCCATTGAAAAGGCTGTCACCGCCCGCGCGCCAAAAGGTACCGCGGAAATGAATCGCAAGGCGCTCCAGGCTGGTTTCGCGGCGGCAGAGCAGGTTAAAGTCTGAGTCTGCGCTTTCGCACAATAATAAAAATCCTGTAATGCCTACGCATTGCAGGATTTTTTTATTTATTATGAACCATGCATAAGGCCCGGGATTTTTGATTCCTTATCGAATCATTAAGCTTTCCTGCCAGGCACACAGGTCATTTGTTTGCGCTGCAAGGGGCTTATTTTGAACAAACTATACTCACAAAAAATAACCTGGCCATGAAGCCGCTGCGTCCTGTTTATTTTATTGCGCAGCATCCGGTTTCAAAAACGTATCAATGACCTGTAGGAGATCGGTCAACCGGAACGGCTTGCTTAAATATGCATTCAT
>CAYLOW010000432.1:0-3126 GCA_964385315.1 uncultured Anaerolinea sp. | reverse complement strand
GGCGAACTGGTCGCCGAGCAGGGAAGTGGTCGAGCCAGCAAATAGCAGGCGAAAGTCCCGCAAAGACATCACGCGGGACATGGGGTTTTTATTTGTAGTCGAGGTTGTGTTCATGTTGGAAAAAGCCTTTGTTTACTTTGATTTGATTCAATATCAGGTATGCAGGTCATGATAGCCCGGAGTGTAGAAAAACTCCCCTGCCGAGAGGAGAGTTTTTTACCTGCCCAAGCGGACAGGGTCAGACTATCAATCTATGGAAATTGAACTCATGTCATCTTCAGTTCTTTTCGGAAATAGGTGTCGAGCCGAAGTTCGGTGATATCCACCAGCCGGCCGAGAAAGCGGTCATTTAGTTTGCCCAGGATGATTCTGCTTTGTTCGATCATGTCCTTGCTGACAACATAGGTGTCACGGACGCGCCTGGCATCCTCACGAAGAAGCTTTGCTGTTGCTTTGGGGTCTTTTATGTTTTGTATGTTTTCATAGCCCAAAGTCACATAGGAATAATGCCCAATGGCAAGGTCGCCTTCCAAATCCTGCCAGTCATCGATCATCTGGATTGCCGCACCGAAGAGGAGGAACACTTCCCAATATTCATCGATAAAGGAAGCCTTCCCCAAACGTTCGAGACTCAGCATATATGGCGTGACCGCGTTGGCGCCTTTGGTACCGAGATCTTTGGGTTCATCCAGGCGATACGGACTACCTATCCAGCGCATGGATTTTTCCTTGATCTCCGCGCCGAGAAACAGGGTGCGCATCCGATGCATGATTTCAAGATTGACTTTGGTAATGCCAAATGTATTGAGCGCCAGTGTTTCATATTCTGCGATGAGGGACTGGGCGATCAGCATCTCAACAGGGGATGGAGCGTTGCTGTCGACGTTGGCATCCAGAATCCCATACCCAGCCACCGCATAGACGCCCGCCCGCAGGATATCGCTGAAATTTTCCACCAGGTCGGTCAAGCCTTCTTCGTCCATCCAAATGGCCAGAAACGCGAAAACGGGATAGGCATCCTTGAAGTATTGAAATCGATTGCTTTCCCATATTGAAACATCAAGATTGTAGGGAGCGCTAAAATCTTTTAGGATTTGTCGGGCATCTTTATCCAGTCCTTTGAATGCAGAGAGAAGCCCCACGTCAACGGTAAGATTCTGTAACCATGCAAAAAGTGAAAAATCATTCTTCAAAAACGGAGCCATGACAGCAGCCCAGAAGGCTTCCTTGTCGCGGTGATAGACCTTTAGAATCGCCGGGGCGAATTTTTCAAAAGCAGTTTTCTTTTCCATTTTTACAGTCTCTTTTTCAAGTTAATGGTTCAAGGATTCAGTGCAATCCATGGGGCTGGAAGTAAAAAAACACATAAAAGCGCAACCAGTCCAAGCAAAGGTGTAATGTAACGTTCAGCTTCGTGTGGAACATCCATGACGAAGAAGGAGATGTTTGCTGCGGCATGGAATGCCATTGCCGGCAGAATGCTCCCGCCACTTCGAATGACTAACAGGGTAATAATGAGAGACCATGTGATCAGTGTGTATGAGTAGCCCCAGAACGCTCCCTTTTGATAGGAGGCTGGAACGCGGAACATCGGTAGATGCCATAATGCCCACATTAAACCGAGGATAAGACTCCCGCCTGCCGTCCCAAATATCCCAATCAGCAAGGGCAAGGCAAAACCGCGCCATCCGATCTCCTCTGAACAAACAACGTAGAGTTGCCTTAACAAGAGCGTCACCCATCCTGCGGACGGGTGGTGAAATATATTCACGGTTTTTAGTCCGCTGCGCCAAACATGAATACCAGTTGCCACGATATAAATTGACGGGATGATGAAGACAGCCAGCAGCCACCATTGGAAGCCAACGCGCCATTGAAGTAGTCTTTGCCACAGTTGACCTGTGGAACCAAATGCAACTGCCACCCCAACGGCAGCCAGAGCGGGGCCAGGAAAACCGAGCACGTATAAAGTAAGTCCCTGCCCTTGATCAATCTTCAGGTTCTTTCTTACTATCTGGAAATGAAAGAACCACGTAAAAGCAAAGGCGCATACGAGATAAATTAGAAGCGGCACAAGAGACGATAATGCAAATTGGGGCAAAAGAAGATTATTCATGATTGATAGCACTCAGATTACGGAATCGTGTCGGAATGTTCCAGAGAAAACCGCCCAGAATCACCGTGCAAATGCAAACAACTGAAGTGAGCATCCCGCAGAGAAATAAAACTTTGCTTTTCATTTTGTCTCCTTTTTTACACATCAGCATCTGATATAAGTGGTTTCCAATTCCCCTTCCATAACAGGATTGCGCCAATAATTGTTGTCGCTGCCATTTCCCAGATGCTCACGAGTGGACCAAAGCCTATGGACTTTTCGATGGCATCCCGAACTTCATCAAAGGCGGAGTGATACACACTGGATACAGCCAGACTTTTCGTTGCAGTCCAAACATAGGCATAAATCACAGCATTCATCATGGATGGAATGAGCGTGATCAAAATAATCAAGATAATAGACTCGATCAAGGTCGCGCCGATTTCTTCGTGTACGCCAATGGCAATCACAACGGGGAGATGCCAAAACCACCAGATGAACGAATGAATGAGAACGGCTTTGCGCGGAGAATATCGTCGGGCGAGATGCGGCAGCATGTAACCACGCCAACCAAATTCCTCCCCAAAACCGGGGATGAGCGTGCCAATGAAGCGAAGCAGGAAATTTCCGAGGATGGCGACGATAGATATGCCGGCAGGCAGGACGCGCAAACCAAGAATCGGCTCAAGCAGGGTGGGAACCAAAAAGATGAACAATGCCAATCCAAACACCCATATGTAATGGCTGGGTTTTCCCCAACTCCATCCGGCATTCTTGAATCCATCACGGAAAATGTAGCGTCCTGCAATGAAAGTGGCGACTGTAACCATCACCATTGAAATCGAACTCAATAAATAACTGGCAAGTTGTGTCGTGCCCCAAACCGCATAAGCGATTTGGAAGGGCCAGGATAGCGCAACAACAATGAGGAGGTAAGTGGTGAGTGAAAAAGGTTTCTGTGTTTCCATGTTTTATTTTCCAATGAAATATTCTTAATTCCCATCAGGTATGGGCGGCGCAACCTGGAACTG
>CAYLOW010000431.1:0-3150 GCA_964385315.1 uncultured Anaerolinea sp. | reverse complement strand
TTGTCGATTATTTCTTCCGTTCCGCGCCCCACTCCTGCACGCGCTTGAACAGGTCGGGCAGCGGATATAACTCCGTCATGGGCAGCGAGAGGCTTTTGACATTTTTGGCGCGCTGTCGAAATTCGCCGCGTGTCAGGTAGCCCGCCAGCAGAATGTCCATGCCGTAAACCCAGATGTTTTTCCACTCCAACGGCGTGATGACATACGCCTCCCTGTGCATCCGGCTGTGAATACCCACCCGCGCCGTGGGAATGCTTTTGATATGCAGGGCGGTGACCGCATAAAACGACTCGTCCAACACCACCCGCGTCTTCGGGGGCAGGGTCACCAGCCTGGTTAAATTTCCGCGCCCCTCATCCTGCCCGCTGAGCTCGATCTGTACTTCCGATGTTGATTCCGATTTCAAGATCAGCGCCCCCAGTGGATTCCAATGCTGCGGGCTGCGCCAAGGCTGCGGCATGACATGGACCAGATAGTGCGGTTGGTTTGCCGCGACCGCTTTTTTAAGGTCACTCAGTGATGCGGCGGTCAACCCTGTCAGGACGGCAAAAACAAACAGATCGTGATCTGAAAACCCGTCGCCGATCATGGGTTCAACGGGCATCAGCACCGATGTTTTTAGCAGGGCCCCGGGGTCACGCCGCAGCTCGGAAATTCTCCTGTGCGTCGAGATCAGCTGCGACCTCACATCGCAGCGATGCCCGCCGAGTGAGACATCGTGTCTGGCCGGGTCGGTGAATGGTGTGGCAGATGTGATCTCAAATGGAATCTCCTGCTGCGAAAGATAACGCCGGAATGCCAGTTCCACGACTGCCCCCGATGAAATTTGCCGCAGTTGATCGCAGGATAAATTTTTATAGGACAGCGAGCGCAGCGCGTACACGATTCCGCCTTCGGTCAGGTCGGGGGTATAGGGCAGTCGCAGGAAATCATCGGGAGAAAGCATGGGCAAGGAAAAAATATTATTATAGATTCAAGATTCTTAATATTGCCGGCGCAATTCCTGTCAGGTCAAAAATATCCGTTTGAAATTCGCGCCGGAGGGTTTTATCTCCGAACAGTAACAGCGGCACAGCCGCGGCAGTGTGACGCCGGGTGGACAGGTCTTCCATGTTACCGTGGTCGGAGGTCAGCAGGATAAGCCCGTCTTCCTGCCGGTTTTCCAGCAGGCCTTTTAACACGCCGTCGAAAGTTTCAAGTTGATTCACAGCCGAGTTCATATCCTGTTTATGGCCGGCGTAGTCGCTTGCCCAGTATTCGAACAATGAAAAGTCATACCGGACGGCAAGCTCCGCCAGTTTTTTCCCCGCCTCTTCGGGACCATAAATGGGCGAGTCAGTCAGATGGAGAAAGCTGCGCCAGCCGTGCCCAGTAAAATCAGCGGATAGGGCGCTGCCCGCGTAGTAGTCGTCTTTGGTGAAGAGTGGCAGCCCGGCATTTGTCAGCGCGAGTGGAATGGCTGAGTACAGGTGTTTGCCTGAATGGATGCCCTCAAAATAACGCGGAGGGTAGGCGCTCAGCAGGGCGGTTTTTTTTCCCGCCTTGGCCGCCTTTGAGAAGATCGTTTTCCCGTCAAGGTATTGGGCCACGCCGGGGTTTGGTTTGGGCCCATAGTGATAGCCCAATTCAGCAGGGATGTTGATGCCCGTCAGCAGCACGCCCTGTCCCGTGGCAGATTGCGGCAGGCCTTCGACTCCCAGATTCGGGTCAACGGCAAGCAGCGTGGCAAGGTCACCCTCAAAAGGCGCGGTCCCGCGCACCAGGGTCTGCCCGCCGAGCAGGGATCGCAGGGTTGGCATTTCGGCACGCGCAAAGGGATTTGTTTCAGGGTTGTTTTCGCCCAGTCCAATGCCGTCGAGGAAAAGGAAAAGAATGTTCAAAGGTGGGAATAAGGGTTAAGATTTTTTGTGTGCCCGGCCGGATTTTTGATACAGAAACCACGCGGAAGGACGTTCACGCTGGTCAAAGCCGTTGCTTTGGGAGAGCAGGTTGAATTCCTGCGCTGAGATCATGTCGAGGGCTGCGGGATCGATCTTACGGTCAGATTGCCCCGGGTCTTGTGCGAGGAACCCGTACATTAACCAAAATCCGCCTGGCGCGAGGATCCGATCCAATTGTGCCAGATAACCCGCCTTGTTCTCCATTCCATGAAAACAGCCGATGTCAAGCGCCAGGTCAAACTGCCCCGTGATATTTTTCATGCGCATCGCGTCATCGGTAAAAAGCTCCGCCTGCACGCCGGCTTTTTGGATCTTGCGCTTTGCGATCCGTATGGCGCGGGGGGCAAAATCGAACCCTGTCACCCGCCAGCCCGTTTTGGCAAGTGTGATCACGTTGGTGCCCGTGCCGCAGCCGATATCGAGCGCGCGGCCTGCGGGGTGGGACTTAACGAACTCAAAGACTTCAGGCGGGGTAATACCGCTGTCCCAGGGCGGGGAACCGAAATAGCGCAGATTGAATTGAAAACGATGGAGAAGATTCATCGCAGCGAGTCGCGAACCTGCTGTGGATCGAACACACCGACAGTACGCCAAAGCTCGCGGCCCTGCGCGTCAAGGAAGACAAAGGTCGGGGGGTACCCAAAGCGGTACACGGGGGCCAGTTCTTTACCGGCAGGCTCCTGAATATTCAGGCGGATGATATGGATCTGTTTTCCGCTGCGGTTCAACTCCTGTTCGAGTTTATCAACAGCAGGCTTGATCTGGGTGCATAAAATACAGTAGGGGGATTGGAATTCGAGCAGGACAGGGGTGCCGGTACCGATCAGCGATCGTACACTTTGGGCATCTCCCATCAGCGGGGTCTGGACGGGGTGCAGGACATACCAGGAGGCGAATAGCGCGCCGGCAATCACCCCGAAGGCGAGGATGTTTTTCCACTTTGGCCTGTTGGTCAGCAGGATTAATCCTGCGGCAAATGCCAGCCCAAGCGCGGCGATCAGGAAGGAATATTCACGAATGAACAGGATCACACAACCTCATGCGGCAAATGTCATATTCCGTTTGTGACGTTACACTTTGACAATTCAATTGAGTTCTTTTACAATCGTGCAACTTGCCCGCCGGCTTGGCTGGCGGATCAGGTAAATTCATTGTTTTATATCCTACGTATAGGAAGGCTATTTCCATGAAAGAGTATACCACCGAGTTT
>CAYLOW010000430.1:0-3155 GCA_964385315.1 uncultured Anaerolinea sp. | reverse complement strand
TCACGCAACCAGACCATTTACAACTTTATCGCCTACGGACATTATTATTACGGCTTCCCCTTTTACGCAGCCAGCGCCCTGCTCCTGCTGCCGCTCAAACTCACACAAGACCTGATCGATACGCAGTTGAACATGCTGCTGCTGCGCCAGTTCATCAGCCTCCTGCCGATGCTTGGCGCGCTCCTGCTGCTGACCTACATGCAGACCAAATTCAAATCCCCTGCCAAATCCATCGGGCTTTTTGTTTTCCTGCTCTCGGTCTCAGCCGTTGTGGAAAATAACCTGTGGTGGCATGTGGACAGCCTGGCAGTCTTTTTCATCGCGCTGACCTTATTCTTTTTGGATCGGGATGAACAACACTTCGGGCCTAACTTTGCCCTCGCCGCCGCCGCGACAGGGCTGGCGGCAGGCACCAAAGTCATCGGGTTTTTCTTCGTGCTGACCATTCCCACCTACTTGCTGACCGGGTTGATCTCCAAAAAATTGAGCTGGCAAAAAGCAGTCGTACAGGCAGCCTTGTTCGTTATGATCATGGCGGCGACGATCGTGATCTCGAATCCATTCCTGCTGCTCGAAGACCAGCGGGTGGAAATGATCAAGACGCTCACGCGGCAGTCACGCTCCATGGGCGAAGGATGGACGCTCGCCTATGATGTAGGACCCGCCTCCTGGCTTAATATCCTCAGGGAACTTTATGGGCAGCTGATTTTTATCGCGCTGGCTTTTCTCGCGCTGGCCGTTGGCATCTGGCGCGGACAGGATCGCACCCGTCCTCTGTTGATCGCCACCTGGGCGCTGCCGCTCGGGCTGTACATTTTATTCACCACCGCCATCAAACCAACGCACTTCTTTTTGCCCGTCCTGCTGCCTGTTTACAGCAGCCTGATCGTGCTGTTTGAATTCCCGCCGTTCACCGCGAAAAGACCGCGCACCCCTGTTTTGTGGTTATGGGGCGGATTGATCCTGGCCGTCATCGCCTATCAATTTGCCGTGAATATCAACAAGGATGTTTCGCTGTTCCACGAAGTGCTGGTGCGTGAAGAGAACGAAAGATCCCTCGTCTTTTACGATGTTTTGGAAAAAGACTACCTTCCGCGTATTCAAACGGATCAGCCGTTAAAAGTATTTCGTGATGTGAGAATGTACTTTCCTGAAAGCCCGCGCTGGAACATCCGCACCTACTGGAACAGCAAATACAGCACCATCGAAAATATCAAGCCCGATATCATCATCCTGTGGTCCCAGCGCATCCTTGATTACACAAATGAAAACGCGCAGCAAAACGCGGTCGACCCCGCCTCATTTCAGGACACCCGCACTTTCTTCGTGGATGCCAACAATGACCAGATCCGCGGCTACCGCCTGGTCTACCGTGACGATGCAGGATTGATGTTCGTCAGCGATGCGATTTACGGACTTTACTTCAACAGGTAGGTTTATAAAAACGCCCCGCGAAAACTGCGGGGCGTTTTACAATATCAGGAGGGGTTTATTCCGCCTGCAATTCCTGCAGCGTGACAGCCAGCCCAGCCTGAATTTCCTTGTACTGTTTTTCCCCTGCCAAATTCTGAAGCTCATACGGATCGTTGACCAGGTCGTATAACTCCTTTTCGCCGGTACTGTATTCGGTATATTTCCATTCCAGTGTTCTCACAGAAGAGTATTGGGGGATCATGGAGCCAACGCCCTCTTCAGTGGGCCAGTGCTCGAGCAAAATATCATCACGCCACGCAGACGAGGGATCCTCAAGCAAAGACACCATGCTCTTTCCGTTCACAGACTCGGGGACAGCGGCACCAGCCCATTGCGCAATGGTGGGAGCCAGGTCAATATTTGCAACCAGGTGCGCATCGGTGCGCGGCACATAAACCCCGGGCGCGTAGACGATAAATGGCACTTTAATACACGCTTCGTACGGGCAGTTCTTTGTCGCGCCGAAGCGATGATCGCCGAGGGTCAGCCCGTTATCTGAAGTGTAAATAATGATCGTATTTTTACCCAGGCCGGCCTGATCAAGGGCGGCGATGATCGAGGCCACCCCGTCATCCACTGAAAGCAATGAACGCAGAATTTGCTTATGGACCGTATCCACCTCCACCGGGGAGAATGGCGACAGTGTTCCAATGTAATCCGGTTTGTCGCGGATATCCTCCTCGTTGAAATTCGGCGGGCGGTATTGGACCCAATCCCAATAATCACCACTCGCGCGGAAGGTATCCTTGTGGCGCGGGGCGGAAATATAAGGCGAATGCGGATTGTAATAACCCAGCATCATAAAGAAGGGGGTATCGCGTTGATCACGAATGAAGGCGAGGGCGTTGTTTGTCACCACGTCGGTGCTGAAGTTGACTTTTGATTTGGGGTATTCCACCGCGGTCCCATTTTCAGACATGCTGAAATTATAAAAATACTGCAGGTTGCCTATATCGTCATCCACGGGCAGGTTCTTGCCAAGAAAGGCCTTCCATTCATCCCAGCCAGGCGGAACCACGCCATGGGGTACGAGGTCTTCATACCCGTTCAGGTATTTTCCAAAATATGCGGTGCGATAGCCGGCTTCCTTTAGCCAGATGGACATACTGGTCGTATCGTCAAATTTTGGCGCCCCGCCAAGCGGCATGCGGTCCGTATAGACTTCATGATCATGAGCATATTGACCCGATAAAATACTGACGCGGCTTGGGCAGCACAAGGGTGTGGTGGTAAATCCGTTTTCAAAAACAACCCCGCCTGCCATAAGCTGATTTTTTACAGCGGGCATGTATTCGACAGTATGAAAGGGCTGGTCATCTGTCAGAATGACAATGACATTGGGGCGTGAGTCGCTCATGCGCGCCTGCGACGCCGGCCGGTCAATGTCAATATCAAAAATGGTTGGGGAGTGACTGATCAGCGGGGTGGGCGGGGCATACGGCGCGGCAGGCGCTGCCGGTGTACAAGCCGCCAGACCTAACATGCCGATCACTACCAGAAAAAACAACTTCAACATTCGTTTCATCCACAACTCCACCGCAAATATTCAATGACAAATCCACGAACCTCATGATATGAGGCAGCATTATTATACGGTAATTTATGCGATCAACCTGCAGCCGCGATACAAAATAATAACCACCGATGAACGGTGGTTATTATTTTCATTCTTCCATTGGAGT
>CAYLOW010000429.1:0-3166 GCA_964385315.1 uncultured Anaerolinea sp. | reverse complement strand
TCATTAACACGGGCAAGATATTCCCTGACCTGGCTGCGACATGGATAATTGACGCAGCGAAGACATTCGTAAACAACATGGAAATTGGCAAGCCCACCACCGTGTCGATAAAAGTTGATCGAATTCTGGAAGATGCCGTTAGCGAAGTCATCAAATGCAATAAAGTGCATGGATAGTACTGACCCCGGAGATTTTAAGGCGATTATTCCTTTGTCTAAGTGTGCCCTGTAGTTAAACCTTTACAACGATCATTAGCCATGTAAGGTGACGCACACTCCCACTCCTTTCACAGGTTTCGTCCTCAAAACTGACTTACGTATCCATTGCCTATATTAATATTATTCTGGTTTGCCGGTTGTTATTAAAATTCCTCTTTAACCAACAAGGCGGCCCGCGCACAGCCACAGCGCCTGTTTTCCGGCGGATTCCCGTATTTTTGCCAAACAGCAGACCGTCATAACCTGACAGGTATGGTACAATCGCAACCCGCAGGACGTAGTACCCTTCGTTCTGACTACTCAATGTAAGGAAAGGGCTTAAAAATGAAAGTAATGCTTGTTAAGGATGTATACAAATTAGGGCATGCCGGGGATGTCAAGAAAGTAGCCGATGGCTATGGTCGGAACTTTCTTATCCCGCAGGGACTTGCCGTGCTTGCCACTGCAGGCGCGTTGAACCAGATACATAAGATCAAGGCGCAGGCTGAAATCCGTCGTTCTTCCCAAAATGAAGAGCTTAAGGGTCTTGCTGATCTGGTTAAGGACGTGACCCTCACTTTTGCCGCCAAGGCCGGGGATACGGGAAAATTGTACGGTTCCATTACCACACAAGATATTGCTGCTGCGCTCAGCGAGAAGGTTCGTTATGAAGTCAAGCGCCAGCAGGTGGATACCCAACCCATTCGCACGCTGGGCGAGTTCACCGCTCACATTCGGCTGACAATGGACCTGGTTCCTGATATCAAGATCATTGTCCACCGCGAAGGTGAAAGCGCTGAAAGTGTTGCAGAGCACGAAGAAGCAAAGAAACCAAAAAAGAGCCCTCGCAAAGAAACGAAGGACGAAGGCGCGGCTGAAGCGCCCGCCGCCACAGCCGAATAAAAAGCATCCAACATCACCGGCGAAAGTCGGTGATGTTCATAAATAAAGCCCCTAAAGAACTTTGAAAACCTTTATAGCCTTAGCCTAACTGGATGTGTTTGTAATAAAATAAAGCCATGTTTGAATCCATCGGTCAACAATTAAAAAAGGAGCGTGAGGCTCGTTTTCTGACACTTGAAAAGGTGTCAGAGGCGACGCGCATCCGCACCGTTTTTTTGAAGGCATTGGAAGCTGATGATTACTCGGTTATGCCTTCTGCGGCGCAGGGCCGCGGTTTTTTGCGTAATTATGCCGAATATCTCGGATTAAATATTGATGAGATGATCGCTGAGATTCAAAGGAATTCGCCGCAAGCGGAAGAGGTCAGCGGACCTTTGCCGCAGGTCAATTTTGCTGAAACCGAAATCCCGCCTTTAGTGCCTGTGGATGATGAACAAACAGAAGGCCTCTCATGGGTTGGGCAGATTCGCTCTGCGTTGGCCTCGTGGCTGAGGGGTCAGCCGGCATCAGCTCAACTGAGTAACCAAACTGATGCGATAGATGATAAAGAAGCCGTCGACCCCTCGCCCGTGGATAGTGTAAGCGTTGAAGGGGAATTTCCTTCCGGGGTGGCAGTGGATGATGAAAAAACAGAAGGACTATCATGGGTTGGTCAGCTTCGTTCTGTGTTGGACTCGTGGCTCAGGCGTGAGCCGGCTACTGCCCACCTGAGTGATCAAACTGGCGCGGGTGAAGCAGAAACCACCGATCCCTCACCCATGGAAATGGGGGCTGAATCGGAAACGGAACAGGCCCAATTACTCGGGAGTAAGGAAAATCAAGCTGTTGAAGAAAAAGTCCCTTTACAGGAAGAGATTGCTTTACAGGTGGGAGAGGCGGATCTAACCGCTGAGGACTCGATTCAGCCTGTTGAACAGTATCAGACACTGCACCAGGTTGAAATGAAACCAGGACTAATCTCAATACTGAGGAAATACCTCCGGTCCATTTTTGCTAAAAAAGAATCGCAGCCAGTATCTGAGGACCCCACCGTCCCTGAACTGGAGATACCGCGCTTTGTTCCTTCCCAACCGGCTACTATGATTTTTGCGGAGATCGGGGCACAACTGCGCGAGAGACGCGAGTTGATAAGCTTGACGCTCGATGAAGTGGAGCGACACACAAAATTACGCGGCGCTTTCATCAAGGCATTGGAGGAGGGCGCTTTCGATAAACTGCCATCTCCTGTGCAAACGCGCGGAATGCTTGCTAATTATGCGACTTTTCTTGATCTGCATACAGATACCATTCTGCTGCGTTTTGCGGATGGATTACAAGCCCGGCGTCACGAAAAATACGCCGAGACTCCCCGTGAAAAAATTCAAACGGAAGTAATCACATCCATTCCGCGTTTGAGAAGTTTTATTGCCGGGGATTTGATCTTTGGTGTAGTGATGATCGCCATTCTCCTGGCACTGGCTGTCTGGGGAGTGGCGCGTGTGGTCAGTTCCCAGAATGGAGACTCTCAACTTGCCGAATCCACCGCGCCATCCATTGTGGATGTTCTTGGCAGCACTCCTTTGGCGACGCCTTCCCTGGACGTAACTTTTATGCCTGTTGATGAAAATATTGCTGTTACATCTGCCGCGGAAACCACAGCACCGCTTGAATCCAACGCAAATGTGGTGCTCAGCATTTTTGCTTTAGAGCGTGTGTTTGTGCGAATTTCTGTGGATGGTAAACCGGCATTCGAAGGACGTTTTACGCCGGGTGAAACGAAAGTATTTGAAGCCAATGATCAGGTGATGGTGTTAACCGGTAATGCGGCCGCACTACGGGTTATACACAATGGGCGTGATCTCGGTTTAATGGGCAGGGCTGGAGAGGTGATCAGCCGTGTGTATTTGATCACAGGTGCTGTGACGCCGACCGCCACAATTTCTCCCACGCCAACCAATACCCTCCCTGTGACTGCCACGCCAGTGCCAACAGGGACCCCTACGTTCACACCGACAAGCAGTCCGCCAGATGGCGGGTAACTCCGGATATTAAGCCCGAAGTTTTGTTGTTAAAATATTTAATGTTAG
>CAYLOW010000428.1:0-3186 GCA_964385315.1 uncultured Anaerolinea sp. | reverse complement strand
TCGAAGAACCGATCGCGGCTGCGCTGGGAGCGGGTTTGCCCATCGGAGAGATTCGCGGCTCGATGGTGGTGGACATCGGCGGCGGCACAACCGAAGTGGCAGTCCTATCCATGAGCGGCGTGGTTGCTTCCCGTTCCTTGCGTGTCGCAGGCGATGAAATGGACCAGGACGTCGTTCAATATCTTCGTAATAAATACAACCTGTTGATCGGCGAAGGCAATGCAGAGCAGGTCAAATGGCAGATTGGTTCCGCGTATCCATTGCAGCCAGAAAAAACAATGGAAGTGCGCGGGCGCAATCTGGTCACAGGCTTGCCGGAAACCATTGAAGTATCTTCCATTGAAATTCGTGAAGCACTATCCGCTTCCGTGCAGGTGATTATTGACACCGTCCGCGACGCCCTGGATGAAATTCCACCGGAGATCGTAGCCGACTTGATGGACATTGGCATTTGTCTGGCGGGCGGCGGCGCACTTTTACAGGGATTGGCAGAACGCCTTACCGATGAATTAAAACTGCGCGTGTGGGTGGCGGAAGACCCGCTTACCTGTGTTGCGCGCGGCGCAGCGATGATCTTTGAAGAGTTCGATGTCCTTGGTCGTTATTTGGTTGGTTTGGAGCGTGGCAGTACGCGCCACATCCTTGGATAACTGCGGATCTGGCAGATACTGCCAGGTTTTTAAAATATGAACTCGCGTTCTTTACAAACAACGATTGTTTTTCTTGTCATAGGTGGGATTCTTGCCCTGGCTCTTGGCGGTTTTTTCGGTTCCGCGTCCAGGCAATTTAGTTCTGTGCTGATTGAAATTCAAACATGGATTTCCTCTCGATATCTTGGTATCCAGGATTTCGTTACCGCCCCGCGGGATATTGTCTCTTTGCGCGCGCGCAACGTTGAACTTGAAGCCCAGATATCGCAATTGCAGGGACAGGTAATTGAACTTCAACAGCGAGTCAATGAGACCGAGATTTTGGCGGCGTTGGTGGATTTTTCCCGCTCGAATCCCGAAAGCACGTATAAAGCCGCCGCAGTCATCGGACGTGACCCAAGCCCATTTTTGCATTACATCATTATTAATCGCGGCTCAAACGACGACATTCGGCGCGGTATGCCCGTCGTGACCAATCAAGGTTTGGTGGGTCGCGTGGATTCGGTTATTGCGGATGCGGCGCGCGTACAACTCATTACAGACCCTGCATCTGGAATTAATGTTTATCTTCAAAATGCAGAGACGGATGCGTTTTTGTTTGGTTCTGTTACCGGTGACGTATCTTTGGATATGATCTCACAGGATGTCTCTGTGGAAGCGGGCGATCTCATCCTAACCTCAGGCTTGGGTGGCGGATACCCGTCTGACCTGATCATTGGACAGATTGTTACGATGCGCAGCCTTGAGTTTGAATTATTCCAGCAGGCAACAGTTCAACCCGCTGTGGATTTCACCCGCCTGGACATTGTCCTTGTTATCACCAACTTCCGCCCTGTGGATATAGCTCCGCTGGTGCCTTAATTCCCCCATCACTTTATTTGACATGCGAAATATTGTTGCCTTCCCTTTGCTTTTGCTGGCGGTCATTCTTCAATCCTCCATTGTCAGCCAGGTAAAATTGCTTTCCGGTTATGCAGATTTGCCCCTGTTGATGATTAGCGCATGGGCATTGCAGAAACGTGTAAAATCTGCCTGGCATTGGGCTGCGCTTGCATGTGCTTTGCTTGCATTTGTTTCGACCATGCCTTGGATTGTTGTGGTGATCGGTTATTTTTCGATTGTTTACATCGCGCAAAGTTTGCAAAGGAGAGTCTGGCAGGCTCCCCTGTTGGCGATGTTTAGCGTTACCTTTATCGGTACCTTGTTCCTGCATTTGTTATCATTTATTGTTTTGAGTGTTTTGGGCACACCTTTTTTATTTGGGGATGTGATAGGATTAATTACCCTGCCGAGTTTATTGCTTAATATGTTATTTTCAATTCCTATTTACGCCTTCATGCGCGATCTTGCGCGTTGGGTTTATCCTGCCGAGGAGTACGAATGAGCTCTAGTTCCATGCCCCGTCCTGTTCGTTTTGAGACATGGCGGCTGGTTTCCGTTTATATTGTTGTCGCTTTAGCTTTTACTGGATTGTTGTTCAGGCTTGTCAACCTGCAAATAATCGATAGTTCAAGGTGGGCGACGAGCGCTGTTGACAATTACACTAATGATGTCAGTGTGCCCGCTCCGCGCGGGATTATTTATGACCGCAACGGCTACATTCTTGCCCGTAACCTTGCATCCTATAATGTGGTGATTACCCCCGCAGATTTACCTGATGATGTTTTGGATATTCAACGGATTTATCGCGAACTGTCTGCGTTGATTGATGTCCCTGTCGGCGGTCCAGTGACCGATGAATCTTTGGCGGAAGCCAAGCTGTTTGCGGCTTGTGTGCCGGGTCCTGGCATTGGTCAACTTGTGGCGCTGCAGGATACGCTTGCTCCCTACAGCCCCGTAAAAATTAAGTGTAATGTTGCCGAGGAAATTGCGCGGGTCGTGGAGGAAAAATCGGTGGACTGGGCTGGTGTAACAGTCGAGATTGACCCAATACGCGACTACCCGACAGGTTCATTGACATCCAGTCTGGTCGGTTTTCTTGGTCCGATTCCTGCGTCCCTTGAGGAAGAGTTGCGAGCGCAAGGGTTTATTCCCAACCGTGACAAGATCGGTTACTCGGGTGTGGAGGCATCGCTGCAGGATGTTCTTGCCGGCAGGAATGGTTTGCGTGTGGTGCAAATTGATGTAGCGGGACAGGAACTTCGCAACCTCGAACCACCCATCCAGACTGTTCCTGGAAATAATGTCTACCTTACGATTGATACCCGCTTGCAGGCGGCGGCTGAAGCTTCTTTGTTGCAGGAAATCAATTTTTGGAATACTTATTTTGGGAACATTCGTATTTCGAGCGGGGTAGTAATTGCCATGAACCCAAAAACAGGCGAGATTCTTGCGATGGTTTCATACCCTTCATACGAGAATAACCGCTTTGCTCGTATTATTCCCGCATATTATTACGAGCAATTGAGCCAGGACCCGCGCCATCCCTTGCTGAATAATGCCATCTCAGCGGAATTCCCGCCGGGGTCCGTCTTCAAGTTATCCACTGCCACCGGTGCCATCAATGAAGATGTCGTTGAATTAGGTGAGATTATTG
>CAYLOW010000427.1:0-3191 GCA_964385315.1 uncultured Anaerolinea sp. | reverse complement strand
GTACCGCGGCATTAGCCGGTGGCATGAAGTTTGGTCTCAAGACGGTTGAGAATGTCGCCGCTGCTGGTGAAGAACAAACCCTGACGGTTGGATGCTATCACAATTGCGGCGGTCGCTGTATTTTGTCTGCTAAAGTTAAAGACGGCAAGATTATGCGGCTGATCGCTGATCCCACAGAAGAAGATACCATTGAAAATCCACGTGCGATTCCCTGCCAGCGTGGACGTTCGCAAACCCGCCGTGTCTATGCTCCCGAACGCTTGAAATATCCGATGAAGCGCGTGGGTAAACGCGGTGAAGGCAAATTTGAGCGCATCACTTGGGAAGAAGCCCTTGATACCATCGCCGGCGAAATGAAACGTATCCAGGAAAAATATGGACAAGAATCCTTCTTCTTCATGTACGCTTCTGGCGAAAACTGGAAAGGACCAGATGGTCGCGATCCGATGCGTCGCTTAATGCGCCAATTCGGTGGATATGTAGATTACTTCGGAAACTATAGCAATGCCTGTTATGGTGCTGCCATGCCCTATATTACAGGCGGCGCTGGGAACTCCGCAAATGATGTATTAAATTCCAAATTGGTTGTGCTGTTTGGCGATAACTCTTGTGTCACTCGTGCCGGCGGCGATAACGTTGGTTACTACTACATCAAGGCTAAGGAACGCGGCGCCAAGTTTATTTCAATCGATCCCCTTTACAACGATACAGCCATAGCTACCGAAGCGGAATGGGTTCCCATCAACCCAGGTACCGATACTGCGCTCATGGCTGCCCTCGCCAATGTAATGGTCAATGAAAACCTGTATGATAAGGAATTCATGGACACATACGCAGTCGGCTTCGATGAAGATACCCTGCCAGAAGGTGCTCCACGTAATACGTCCTATATGGCCTATATTATGGGACGCGGATACGACAAGGTTGCCAAGACCCCCGAGTGGGCAGCTCCCATCACTGGTATCCCGGCTGATCGCATTCTTAAACTAGCTCGTGAGATTGCGACCACCAAACCTTGCGCTCTGTTCCAAGGCTGGGGCTGGAATCGTCGTGCTTACGGCGAAGTGCCTGTGCGTGCCCTGCCAACTCTGGCGGCCATGAGTGGAAACTTTGGCGTCAGCGGTGGTGGACCAGGCATGCGCCCGACTGGTACAGCTTTCAAAATGAGCGGTATCCCTGTCCCCGCTAACCCGGTTTTGCCCGTTATTCCCGTCTTTAAGTGGCCAGATTTCATCACCCGCGGTAGCGAGATGACCAATGGAGCGGAAGACAAGATCAGAGGCGCTGAAAAATTAACAGCCAACATGAAGTTCATGTGGAATCACGCTGGCAATACGGTTATTAATCAGCACTCAGACATTAACCTGACCAAGAAAATTCTCGAAGATGACACCATGCTTGAAATGTTGGTGACCTTCGAAGTTGCCATGACACCCAGCTGCAAGTTCTCCGATATCCTCCTGCCTGGCACCACTGGTTTTGAGGCAGAGAACATCACTACCGGCGAAGGACATAGTGAAAAAGGCAGTCATGGTTGGGCGCTGTTCAACCATAAGATCATTGAGCCAATGTACGAATGCAAAGAGGCGCTCTGGGTTGCTGAACAACTGGCTGACCGCCTGGGTATCGGCGAAATGTTCAGAGAAGGTCATGTAACCCGCGATGACTGGATGCAAGATATGGTTGCCTCCGCGCAGGAAGCTTATCCAGACTTTCCGTCTTTGGAAGAGTTCAAGAAAGTTGGCATCTACAAGGTATCTTCCAAGCCGACCGTTGCTTTTGAAGCTTTTCTGGCAGACCCGGTGGCTAATCCACTTAAGACCGCCAGCGGCAAGATCGAAGTTTACTCCGCCAAGTTAGCCGCCTTCAACGAACCCGCAGAAATCCCCGCCGTACCTGAGTACGTCCCGGAATGGGAAGGTGTTAGTGACCCGTTGCGCGAGAAATATCCGTTATTGATGGTCGGTCATCATACTCCCGCACGTTCCCACTCTACCTTCGATAATGTCGACTACATGCGCGAAGCACATCCTCAGGCCATGTGGATCAACACATTGGATGCCAAGAAGCGTGGCATCAAGAATGGCGACGCAATCAAGATCTTTAATGACCGTGGCGTCGTCATGACTCGGGCCTTTGTTACCAACCGCGTTCGCCCCGGTGTCACCAGCCTTCCGCAAGGTGCCTGGTATACACCAGATGCAAATGGTGTGGATACGAATGGCAGTGTTAACATGCTGACAAAGTACCATCCCACTCCGCTTGCCAAGGGTAATCCGCAACATACCAACCTAGTGCAGGTTGAGAAGGCCTAAAAGGAGATTTAACATGGCTAAACAACTTGGTTTTTATGTAAACTTAGCAAACTGCACGGGATGTAAAGCCTGCGAGGTTGCCTGCAAAGATCGCAAGGATTTGCCCTCAGGTGTCCGTTGGCGTCGCGTGTACGAATATGGCGGCGGCGAATGGATTGAGGATGGCGACCAGATGGTGCCGAGCGGCGTGTTCAATTACTTTGTCTCTACAGCCTGTATGCACTGCGAGAAGCCTATCTGCGTGGAAGTTTGTCCGGCATCTGCTATCAGCAAACGGGATGATGGGATCGTTGTGATTGATCCCAAAGTATGTATTGGCTGCCGCTTATGCTCCTGGGCCTGCCCTTATGGCGCTCCCCAATTCAATGAAGAATCCAATGTCATGACCAAGTGCGATATGTGTGTCGAACTTCAGGCGATAGGCGAGAAACCTGCCTGTGTAGATGGCTGCCCGAATCGCGCGCTGGAATTTGGCGATATCGAGGAATTGAAAGCCAAATATGGTCAATTGAATAATCCGGCCCCAATGCCTGATCCGTCTTTGACCAAACCGGCCATCGTCTACAGTCCTCATAAGGACACCCAGACTTCGCAGGCTGGTAGCGGCCACGTTTTGAACATCGATTGACAGGAGAAATAAAATGGATACTCGTGAATGGGCATTGCTCATATTTACAATCCTTGGACAAATCGCGGCTGGTTCACTGCTTGTGTTAATGATCGTTCGCACCTATGCCGTTCGTACGGCAGGTGTGGAGCAGGCTGATCGGTTTACCGATGGTCCCCTCTATATTATTGTCCCGATCATGGGATTGGCGTTACTGTCATCGCTGTTGCATCTCGGCAGTCCGCTGAACATTGCGAAAGCCGTCCCTA